>JANPLQ010000112.1:0-21056 GCA_031422395.1 Ilumatobacteraceae bacterium
GCCACGATCAGGAAGAAGAGACCCAATACGAAACGTGCCATTTATGGTTCAGTGACTCCAATGTTGTCGAGATGCAGAATGGACTCCGATACAACACCGGTCACCGTACGTTTATGCCGCAGGTGAACATTCTCGAACGAAGAGTGTCAGGCGTGCGTCACGACGACAAATACGGCAGGCTATGAATTATGAGTGACGCCGAACTTCCAACCGTTGAAGAACTCAAACTGCGCCTGACCCCCACCCAGTTTCAGGTAACACAACACGCCGGCACCGAGCGGCCGTTCACAGGCGAATACTGGGACAGCAAGGAACCGGGCACGTACCACTGCATCGTGTGCGACACCGAACTGTTCGATTCCGACACCAAGTTCGACGCTCACTGTGGCTGGCCGAGCTTCTACCAATCGCTCGGGGAGGGCAAGGTCGAATACATCGAAGACCGTGCCCACGGGATGCTGCGCACCGAAGTGCGCTGCAAGAAATGTGGAGCGCACCTTGGGCATGTGTTCCCCGACGGTCCTGAGCCGACCGGCGACCGCTACTGCATCAACTCCGCCAGCCTGAACCTCACCAAACGCCCGCTCTAGGGGTCGCTAGCTGGAGGCGATCACGGTGCCTTCGAGCTCGCGGCGGATCAACTTGCCGGCCGCGTTACGTGGGAGTTGGTCGAGGAAGATCACCTTGGTCGGACACTTGTACCGAGCGAGGTAGTCGAGGGCGTAGTCGATCAGCGAGTCCTCGTCGAGGTCGGCGCCGTCCTTGAGCACCACGAACGCCTTGACGGCCTCGCCCGAGTGCGGATGCGGCACGCCGAGCACGCCCACCTCGGCCACCGCCGGGTGACTCGCCAGTACCTCTTCGACTTCGCCGGGGAAGACGTTGAAACCCGACACGATGATCAGATCCTTGGCGCGGTCGACGAGGTACAGATAACCCTCGTCGTCGACCATCGCGATGTCACCGGTGTGCAGCCAACCGTTCCGAAGGACCCGCTCGGTTGCCTCAGGCTCGTTCCAGTAACCGAGGAATACGTTCTCGCCGCGGACATGGATCTCGCCCGCATCACCGACAGGAACTTCTTCACCGTCATCGCCGACGATCCGCAACTCCTGACCGACAAGCGACCGACCGACTGAGCCGTAACGAACCGCCATCCCTGCCGAACTCGTCACGATCGGCGAAGCCTCTGTCAGTCCGTAGCCCTCGCGAATCTGGACACCGAATCGCTCCTCGAACCGTTGCGCCACGGACGTCGGCAACCTCGACGCGCCCGACAACGCCAACCGCACCGACGCGAACGAATCAGCGGGCAACTCCTCGAAGTGGGTGAATGCGACCCACATCGTCGGCGCGCCAGGAACAATCGTGACCTTGCGCTGCACGATCGACTCGACGGCGGTGGCCGGATCGAATCGCTGCACGAGCAACACGGTGGCCCCGACCGACAACGACAAGCCAAGCACGACGTTGAAACCGAAGATATGAAACAGCGGAAGCACGCCATAGACGACGTCGCCGGCAACGGTGCGATCGCGCGTCGACAACCCCTGCTCGATGTTGGAGAGCAGATTGCGATGACTCAACATCGCAGCTTTCGGCTGACCTGCAGTACCACTCGTGAAGATCATGGTCGCCAGGTGACCCGACTCGACATCGACGAGGGGAACCGGATCGGCGGTCAGCAAGTCGGCGAGATCAACCGCTCCTGGCGGCACCTCGCCTTCGGCGAATACAACCGCTTTCACCGACGGGATCGACTCCACATCGACGTCGGCCCATGCGGCGCTGGCAGCCGACCCGACGACAACCGCCACCGGCTCGACGACCAGCAACTCACGTTCGATCTCAGCCGCTGGACTGGCGGGATTGAGCGGCACAGCGACGGCGCCGAGGCCGAGCGTGGCGAAGTAGGAGATCACGAAGTGACGGTTGTTCCCACACAGAATCGCCACACGATCACCCAATGACACCCCGACCTTGGCGAGCCCGCCACGAAGATGGGCGACCTGATCACGAAGCTCGGCGTAGGTGGTCTCCCGGTTACGCGAGATCAGCGCAACCAAATGATCGTCGTGCCCCTCAATGATTTGAGCCAGGTTCCCCACGGCTCGTCATCGTAGTGACCGAGCGGTGCCGACTGGTGATGCTCAGCCAACGAGCCGACCAGCGATGTTCACGCGACCCGTCAGAGACGAACCAGCGAGATGATCCCGGCAATCAGAATTGCCGCAAGCAACAGACCGAGGGTGAGTGAGGTGGCCGGACGCATGATCGCAGGCTATCGACGGCCCAGCGTCACGGCCGTTTCAACACCCTGGACGTCGTCGAGAGCCACGAGCGCGACCTGATCACCTGCACCGAGACCGAGTTCTTCGGCAGCGGAACGCTGGTCAAGACTGATTGCCAACATGCCGTACGAATCCAACACCAACCCGACCGCACCCCCTGAAAGCTCCGCGAACGAAGTCGCCCGAACCGCTCGACGAACGGTCACGCCACCCGGGTCTGATGGGCGACCGATCTGCAGCTGCAAACTCGATCCCCACGTCGCCAGCAGATCGTCAGGTCCGACATTGAGCTGGCAGTTACCGAAACGATCGACCCACAACACTTCGGTGACGAGCGCATCACCATCCTCGCGGGGAAGTGGGATCGTGCCAGGCAGCAACAAGATCGGGTCGACCTCCGGTCCAAATTCGGCGAGGTCGACACCGTTACAAACATGAGCGGCCGCCGGGGCGAAGATGTCGCGTCCGGCGAACGTGGCACCAGCGGCCTCGAGTTGGAATTCGGGATTGGTGAGTTCGAACGCCCGCTCGGCACCGCCGGCCATCGCAACAGCAGGAGCAAGCAGCCCGTTGTCCGGCCCGATTACGACACCGGCGCCGCCTGCGACCTCGATCGCAATCGCCCGCCGCGACGTCCCAACGCCAGGGTCGACGACGGCAAGTACCACGCCACCAGCGACATACCCAATGCAACGCGCCAGCGCCAACGACCCGGCTCGCACATCGAACGGAGCGATCTCGTGCGTCAGATCGATCACGCCGACGTGGGGAGCAAGATCACGGATCACCGATTTGACAACGCCGACGAACTCGTCGGCGGTGCCGTAGTCGGTGAGGAACGACACCGTGTCGAATCGAGGCGAGTTCACGTCAATCGACGCTAGCGGCCGAGACGCGACGAGGGCCGGTGTCAACCCCCCGATGACACCGGCCCCAGTCCGCGCACAACAGCTTTCGCGGTGCGCTCACCGGGCGACACTGTACGACACGGATCGCTCTGTGAAAAGCGTCACATGAGGAAACTTTGAAATCATTGAGCGCCTAGTTGGCGGCTGCGCTCGGTGGCTGCCTGCACGGCGGCGATCAACGCCGACCGCACCCCACGGTCGTCCAGCACGCTGACTCCTGCAGCGGTCGTGCCGCCAGGCGATGTGACCATCGCACGCAACCCAGCCGGGTCGCCGCGTTCGGCCAACAGCGCCGCCGATCCGACGAGCAACTGGGCGACCATCTGTTCGACCATCGCGCTCGGCAACCCGGCCAGCACACCGGCGTCGATCAGCGCTTCGGCGACGAGGAACACGTAGGCAGGACCTGAACCGGTGAGCCCGGTGACCGCATCAAGCTGCGACTCATCGACGCGCACGACCAGGCCGACTCCGGCCAGTATCCCCTCCGCCCATGCCAGGTCATCGGCAGATGTTCCAGGCGCGCCGCACAGAGCCGAGACTCCCTGCCCGACCAACGCCGGCGTGTTCGGCATCGTCCGCAACACCGCCACCGCGTTGCCCGTCGCCGCCCGAATCGTCTGCGTTGTGACTCCGGCAGCGATCGACAGCAAGCGCCTCGCACCGGCAGCCGAAGCGGCAGCAGCAACAGCCGGGACGTCGTACGGCTTGACGGCCAACACCGCCGCCAAACACGGTGGAACCTCGTCGGTGACCGTGACGCCAGGGAACTGGTCAACGAGCACAACGCGACGATCAGCGAACGTCTCGACCACGGCGATATCGCCCGGCTCGGCCTGGCCGGAGTTCAACAGCCCGGTCAACAACGCGGCACCCATGTTCCCCCCACCAATCACGACAAGCTCAAACGACGGCAGCTCAAACGACATGATGGCGACGATAGTTGTCCGGGCGGCCGGAGGTTCCGACTTCCCCGATATGCCGCCCGGACATCTGAATGGGGGCAGTCAGCGTGCGAAAAGGGAAACGCTGAACAGAAGATTTCTCAGTCAGCGAATCGGCTGGCGAACGCCAGCCGGAGCAACGGACGAAACGTCGCCTCGACGGTGGCGTACAGCGTGCCGAGTAGGCGGTCGAGCTCGTCGCCCGTCACCGCCGTATCGGGTAGTTCGCCACGCAGGTAGATCGCGTTCTCCAACCCGATCGAGAAATGAGCACCGACGAGCTGATCGTTGCGGCGGAGCAGCTGCTCCAACACCGCTTCGATGTTCTCCTCCGGGGCGGGCAAAACGTACGTCTCGTAACGCAACGTGCGTTGCCCCAGCGTCAGCCAGACCGTCGTGAAGTCCTTCTCCTCGCCCAGCATTCGGACGTACCAGCGCGGCTCCCCGAACGAGGTGTCATCGCTGGTTCCTCGGTCGATCGAAGCGATCAGCGGATTGTCAACAGCAAACGCCTCCAGCCAACGATCAATCCGGCCTCGGAGATCACTCAACCGGTCACCGAGATAAATATCAGTCATCGCACACAGTCTGCCGGGCGACGAGGGAATCGCCAGCGACGAGTCGCACAGCGGCGCGAGGAGGAAGCGAAGCGGACGACGAACCCGCCACTAGGAACGGCGCGGAGGAAGCGAAGCGTTCAACCAACTTGCGTGGCTGCAGTAGCGTGTTCGGGTGCTGCTGATCGGAACCCGCAAGGGCATGTTCTTTCTCACCGGCGACCCACAACGTCAACATTGGGCGCTTGACGGACCAGAGTTTCTCGGACACATCGCCAACCATGTCGTCGTCGACCCGCGCAACGGGCGGATGCTCGCCGGCATGTCGACCGGTCACCTCGGACCGACCGTGTTCGGCTCCGATGACCTTGGCCGCACATGGACCGAGGCCAGCGTGCCACCGGCATTCCGCTCCGGTGAGCCGCTGGCACGGGCATTGAAGTCCGCGTTCTGGCTGACCCCCGGTCACGCCGATCAGCCAGACGTGTGGTACCTCGGCGGATCCCCGCAGGGCCTGTTTCGTACGACCGACGGCGGCGACACCTGGGCGGCTGTCGACGGCTGGAACGACCACCCGATGTGGACCACATGGGCGGAGTGGCCCGAGCAGAACACACCGGACGGCTCGATGTTGCACTCGATCAACATCGACCCACGCGACCCAGATCACATGTACATCGGCCTCTCGAGCGGCGGCGTGTTCGAAACCGTCGACGGCGGCGCCGATTGGGCACCGC
Source organism: Ilumatobacteraceae bacterium (assembly GCA_031422395.1). Taxonomy (GTDB): domain Bacteria; phylum Actinomycetota; class Acidimicrobiia; order Acidimicrobiales; family Ilumatobacteraceae; genus Ilumatobacter. The sequence continues at coordinate 5,438 of JANPLQ010000112.1, forward strand.
TGAACCGTGGCTGCATGGCCTTGTTCGCCCCCGTCCCCGACCCGGAATACGGCCACGACCCGCACTGTGTGCGGGTCCACCCACTGAACCCCGACCGGATCTACCAACAGAACCACTGCGGCATCTACCGGATGGACCGCTCCGATGAGCGTTGGGTCCGCATCGGTGACAACATGCCAACCGACGTCGGCGACATCGGCTTCCCCGTCGAGCTGCACCCGCGTGACCCCGACACGGTGTGGGTGTTCCCAATGGACGGCACCGACGTCTGGCCACGCACCAGCCCCGACGGACGACCTGCCGTGTATCGCACCATCGACGCCGGCGAAACCTGGACTCGCCACGACACCGGGTTCCCCGCCCAGGCCTGGTTCACCGTCAAACGTCAAGCGATGACCACCGACGATCGCGACCCAGTCGGCGTCTACTTCGGGACCACCAGCGGCGAGGTGTGGGCCAGTACCGACAACGGCGAAACGTGGGCCTGCATCGCCGCACACCTCCCCGAGATCCTCTCCGTCGAACACACCGACAGCCAACGCACGAGCGACTGAACGCACAAGCCTGTGCGCGTCCGAATCCCGACCCCGCTTCGGTCCTACACGGCCTACCAGTCCGTCGTCGACGCAGTGGGTGACACCGTCGCCGACGTGCTCCGCGATCTCGACACGCAGTTCCCCGGTCTCCGGTTCCGAGTCGTCGACGAACAAGGCCGGCTCAGGCAACACATGCGGATCTTCGTCAACGTTGACATCACACGCGATCTCACCACACCACTCAACGACAACGATGAAGTCACCATCATGCAGGCCCTCAGCGGCGGCTGAACGACACCAGCACCAATTGCTGGTCTTGTTGGTAGCCTGATCGGTATGGCTTCAAGGGCTACCACTTCGACTACCATCCGGGTTTCGAAAACGGTGCGTGACGAGATCGGCGCGCTCGCCGCAACCGAGCACATCACGCTCGACGAGATGCTGCGCCGTCTCGCTCGGGCGGAACGCCAGCGGCGCATGGGTGCCGAGTTGGCGGCCTACGAACCGACCAGAACCGAGCGGGCCATCATCGCCGTCGGACTCGCCACGGTGGAGCAGCATGCAGGCAGGTGACATCATCACGGTCGATTTCGGCATCCCGGCGGGGAGCGGCCCCGGGTTCGAGCGCCCGGCGATCGTCGTCACGGCCGACCTCGTCGTGGCGCAGATGCCGCGCACGTTCCATGTCGTGCCCGTGACATCGAACGTGCAGCGGGCGATGGCGACTGACATCCCGGTCGACGGCGACGGACTCGACAAGCAGTCGGTCGGTCAATGCCACCTGCTGACCGTCGCCGAGATCGAGCGCGTCAAGGACGACGGCGGCCGCGGCAACGTCGGTCCGGTGGCGTTGGCCCACCTTCGTTCAGTGATCGCCGACCTTCTCGATCTGAACTAGTTCTGCCGCGCAGAAGTTGAATTGACCACGAACCGTGGGTGCCACTTACACCCTGATTGCTGCGAAGCCCGACCACCTGGGAGACCTCCGTACCAGAAACCCGTCAGCCGCCAGCAACACCAACCCGCATCCTGAAACCTGTCAACGTCCAAAGTTCGAACCCAAAAGCACAGCTAGGAACAGGCGACGAGTTGCCGCACCGTGAGATCGGTGTACAAGCGACGCAGCCGGGCGGCGGCGAAACCCCACGTGTAGCAGCTCGCTCGACGCGCCGACGCCAGCGACATCGAAGCCGCCAGCAGGGGATCATCGAGGATTTGGGCGATCGCGTGAGCGAACAGCGCTGGGTCACGACGCGGTACGAGGAATCCGGTCTCACCGTGGTCGACCAGCGACAGCAGACCTCCGACTGCGCTGGCCACAACGGGGATCCCGCACGCCGCCGCTTCGAGGGCAACCAGTCCGAAGCTTTCGCTTCGGCTCGGCACGATCACCACATCGGCGGCGCGGTAGTAGGTCGACAGGATGTGATGCGGTTGCGGCGAGACGAACCGAACCTGGTCTACAAGCCCCAATTCGTCGATCAATTGACGCGCCCGGTCGAACTCCGAGTCACCAAGCAGACCGCTCGAACCACCGACGATCAACAACAACGCATCACGACGATCGAGGGCGTGTAGCGCACGGATCGCCACATCAGGCCCCTTCAACGGCTGGATCCGTCCGACGAATAGGATCACGGGAACGTCAATGGGCAGCCCAAGAGCGGCGCGAGCACCCGAGCGCTCACCGGGAGCAAAGAATGCGTGTTCGACTCCGGGCGCAACGATCTCGATCCGCCCTTGCGGGTCGCCATACAGACGCCGGAACTGTTCTTCCTCCTCGACGCAGCTCACACAAATCGCATCGGCACAGTTGATGATCTCGGTCTCGGCACGGTCACGCCACGCCGGTTCCGGGTCGCCGCCCTCCGCCTTCACACGAGCCAACGTGTGAAACGTCGACACGAACGGGATGTCGAGCGTGTGCTTGATCCGGTGGGCGACGACCCCGCTCAGCCAGTAGTTGGCGTGAACGACATCGGCGCCGCCCTTGGCATCGAGATCGTCGAGCACCCGTTCGGTGAACTCGTCGACGATCTCGGACAACGCTTCCTTCGGAAGGTTGTGCGGGCCAGCCTCGATGAACACGACGCGGTGATTCGGCTCGACCAACACCTCGTACGGCAAGCCCGCCCGATCGGCACGGGTGTAGGTGGTGCAGGCAACTCCTGCCTGTGACAGCGACGACACCATCTCGCGGACATACACGTTCATCCCGCCGCTGTCGCCCGAACCGGGCTGCAGCAGCGGAGACGTGTGAAGGGAAATCACGGCAACTCGGCGCATCAGAACTTGAAACGCTACTCAGCCAGTCAACATTCCCACCACTCCAACGCGATGAGCGATGAGCGGCCCCGCACCGCAGTTCGCTCATCGGTTGGTGCCGAAGACTTCGGAGGCCTGAGCGATATGAGCAGTCTGCGTCCCTACACCACTCATCGCTCATCGCGTTGTTGGGGGGGGTGGGATGTGACGAAGCTTTGATAGACGTTCAGGAGGGCGAGCCTTTGCTCGGGCGTCAGCAACGAATCGTGTTCGATTGCTTCGGAGACCGACGTCGGCGTACGTGAATCCTCCGACAGGATCCCGGCCCGCACATACAACGACTCGACGCTGATCCGTAGCGCGTTGGCGACCAGTTGCAGGATCTCCGCAGAGGGCTTACGTAACCCGCGCTCAATCTGCGACAGGTACGGGTTGCTGACCCCTGCGACGTCAGCCAAGCGGCGGACTGACATCTTGGCGCGCTCACGTTGAGCACGAATGAACGCGCCGACGTCGAGCGGATCAAACGCCGGCTCGTCGGCCATCTCAACCAGCCAATGTCAGTCGGCGAGCAGGCCGTCGACTGACGCCTCGCCGTCGCGGTAGCGCCGAACCAGCTCGGCGCTGAGCGCATCAAGCCGCTCGTATCGCTCGCGACGATCGTCGGACACCTTGCGTTCGAACGCCGTCAGCTCGTGCTCGAGGTTACGCAACTCACCGGCATCGAGTTCGTCGATCCGGCTGAACCCATGAGCGGTGCAAACCGCGTCGAGGTCATCGGAAAGCTTATTGTCGGACAGGTTCTCGACCCCACGCGGCGGCCGCGCAGCGCCTCCCGTGAGATGGCTCGACAGCACAACACGGAGTTCGCTCGGAAGGTCCTCGTGGGTCTGACCGCGTTCCAATCGATGCAGCTCGGCACGCACCAAATCAACTCGGGCCTGTGCGACGCGTCGTACGTACGACACGACGTCGTCCTCGTCCTGCATCTTGTTCCGGGCCGCTCGGAGCTCGTCGAGCGAAAGCGACTTCGGGTGTTCTACGTTCAACATGATCCTCCTGATACTGGCGGCAGAACCGCCAGTTCGTCGGCTGCGCCGATCTCATCGATTTCCGTAGCGGGCTCGCCGTTGACCCAGATCTTGCACGTTCCCAATATCGCGGTGAACGTTTCGCCATAGCGTTGGCGAGCTTCGCTGAGTACATCTCCGACTGTAACGCCCGGCAGTTCGTCACGGCCGGTGCCTGCCGCGTCACGGGCAGCAGCGAAGAGGCGGACGATTGCCATCCGCTCCAGCGTACTTCGGCCGGTACTCTGCGTTGGGATGCTGACTCGACCGGTTGAAATTTTGTTGCTCAGACACGGGCAGAGCGAATGGAACGCAATCGGACGCTGGCAGGGTATGGCCGACTCACCGTTGACCGAACTTGGCCGGGAACAGGCCAGCCAGACGGGCCGGTTGCTGGCGCGAGCCGACGTCAGTTTCTCAGGAGTGTGGTCGAGCGACCTCAGCCGGGCTGCCGAAACAGCAGCCATAATCGGCGCACAACTCAGGTTGCCTCCACCAATCACTGACCAGCGGCTTCGAGAAGCGCATGCTGGCGAGTGGGAAGGCATGACCGCTGACGAGATCATCGCCGGATGGCCCGGATACCTCGAGGCCCATCGCAGACCTCCATCGTTCGAGACGTTCGAAACGGTTGCGAGGCGTGCGATCGCATCGTTGCGAACGGTCGCCGACTCACAACCGGCGTGGCGTGGTGTTCCGCTTGTCGTAGCCCATTCAGGGTTGATCCGAACCGTGATGCGCCGTTTGGGTGCGATCGACGAGCGGGTCCCCAACTTGGGCGGCACCTGGCTCACGGTTGATGCGGGGTTACCCACCGGCGACGCCTTGGAGATCGACGGCGTCGCGCTCGGAGATCTTTTCGACCCGGACGGGATCGTGATCAGCGGCATCGACTCGCACGGGGAGGACCCCGGCGACCAGGCCGATCATGCCAACGATCACGGCACCGCCAAGCGCTGATTGACGGGCTGTTCGTTCTTCAAGTCGGCGCGATATCAAGTGGGCATCGGCGATATCGGGTGCAGGGGTCGTGCACAGCGTGTAGAGCGCACCGAGCACCACCGTTGCCCCGAGCACCATCGTGAACACGCGGGATTCGCGTTCCATCGGTGAGAGCCCATGTGTCCAGCGATCGCTCATCCCGCGCAGCGCCATCGCAAGGTTGACAGCTACGACGGCGGCCACCGTGCCGACCCAACGCCGTGGGGCAAGCCCGTCATCGTCAGCGGGGGACATCAGTTCACCGATCGCCGCATACGAGTAGCGGACGCGATCGCCGACACGAATCCTGCCGCCTCCGAGAATCACGTGTGCGCCGGAGGTCGACATGACCGCTGCCGTCGCCGCCGTCAGTGCCCATACCGGCGGAACCGTCATCGGCGCAACGCCGAGCAGGAGCGAGAGGGTCACAACCGCGACGAGCAGCAGGCGACGTGGACCATCGCTCAGCACGGCTGCAATCGCAAAGTCCGAACTGTTGCGCGGCCGACGACGAGCCCGCGCCTGTTGGGCAGCGAGGCGTACATCACGGTGGACGTCGGTCAGGCGGGTCCGACCAACCAGATCAGCGACTGCGTACGTGAATCGGTGGGCCTGATGATCATCATCGCTGAACACGGTTCGCGGTGGTCCTGCCTTCAGCAAGCCCCACGAGATCGCCACGCCAGCGGCAGCACCGAACACCTCGAGTGCCACCGCGATCATCGGAATCGGATGGATCGACAGATGCTGCGCCCGCCAGCCAAACCAGACCAACCATCCGACGACCGAGGCCGCGAGCGCGACGGTTGCGCTCAACGTGCGGTGTGTTACCGCCACGCTGCGCTCAGCAACCTCAACTCTCCTCGTTTCGACGAGGGCCATCGCGTTCCGCCATCTGTCCGAGCTGCGCTGATACGCAACCTCCACCGTGTTATCGGCCGCACACGCTCCCGCTTGAGTCGGGCCCCCGGTATCTTCGAGTCCTGTGGGAACAGCGAAACGCGAACGTCAGAAGACCAACCGAGCACTCAAACTGCAAGAGGAAGCCAAGGCCGCCCGGGTCAGCACGGTCAAGCGGGGTGCCCTGCGCTGGGGGATCGGTGCACTGGTTGCGATTGCCGGTGTTGTCCTGATCGCCTTCATCGGCGGCGCATTCGATGGCGACAGCAACCCTGACGTCGGGATCACCACGCCGCTGACGACCCCGCTAACGATTCCGACGACGACCCCGGAGCTAACCGTTCCGGAGGCTGTTTCGACATCGAGCACTCCCTGACCGAGAAGTTCACGGTGCCGGTTTCGTTCGGCAATCCGTCAGTATCCTGCTGCGCATGATCAACCTGAATCGTCGCGCCGGCGGCGCCGCGCTGCTCGTCTCGTGTCTCCTGCTTGCGGCCTGCGGGGACCCTGAGCGTGAGCCTGTTCTCGATCCGGCCGACGCGGCGGAGAACTCTGACTCCATCGACACCGGCACCGCGTCAACAGACAGTACGGTTTCGTCCGAGTCGGCACCCGATACGACAATTGCCGCCGATCCGGCGGCGCGTACCAAGCCGACGGTCGAGTTGCCGGACGAACTGCCAACCGAACTGGTGGTCACCGATCTGCTCGAGGGCGAGGGCGAGGCCGCCGCCGAAGGCGACACCGTCGAGGTCCACTACGTCGGCGTCTTGAGCGCCGATGGCACCGAGTTCGACAACAGTTACGAACGTGGCGCAACGTTCCCGGTCGTACTCGGTTCCGGCGGTGTGATCCCCGGCTGGGACCAGGGTCTCGTCGGGGTCAAGGCAGGCGGTCGACGCCAGCTTGATATTCCGTCCGATCTGGCGTACGGAGCGACAGGAAGCCCTCCCGCGATCGGTCCGGACGCGGCGATTTCGTTCATCGTCGATGTGGTCTCGATCACCAAACTCCCGCCTCCGCCAACGCTTGCCCCGATGGCCGACCCAAGCGCCTGCCCGGCGACAGACGGTTCCGAGGAACGGCAGAGCGAATTCACCGCGTATCCGCCGACATGTATCGACGTGACCAAAACCTACACCGCCGAGATCGTGACCAATCTTGGAGCAATGACGATCGAGTTGTACGCCGACAAGGCACCGCTGACCGTCAACAGCTTTGTCACGCTCGCCCGCTACCACTACTTCGACGGTGTGTCGTGTCATCGCATCATTCCGCAGTTCGTGGCTCAATGCGGCGACCCTGACGGCACCGGCAGCGGCGGTCCGGGGTACGAGTTCGCCGACGAGTTGCCGGGCGCTGGCGAGTACGTCGTTGGTTCGCTGGCGATGGCAAATGCGGGCCCGAATACGAACGGCAGTCAGTTCTTCATCATCACCGGCCCGAACGGCGCAGCGCTGCCACCCAGCTACAGCCTGTTCGGGATCGTCACTGACGGCCTCGACACCACCGTTCCAGCCCTCGACGCCGTCGGCAACCCCGACGCCAACGGCGTCCCACCGCTGGAACCCGTGACGATCGAGTCAATCACGATCACCGAAAGCTGATAGACCAAGCGCTCGTGGCGGAGCAGCCTTCTTCAGCACGCGCGGTCGTGATCGGCGGTGGGATCATTGGATGCTCGACCGCCTATCACCTCGCAAAACTGGGGTGGACCGACACGGTGTTGGTCGAGAAACACCAACTCACCTCAGGTTCGACGTTTCACGCCGCCGGGCTCGTCGGTCAGCTGCGGACGAGCGCCAACATCACCCAACTGCTCGGCTATTCGGTCGACCTATACCGGCGGCTCGAGGCCGAGACGGGCCAGGCGACCGGCTGGAAGATGAACGGCGGCCTTCGCCTGGCCTGCAACCCAGAGCGTTGGGAGGAGGTCAAACGTCAAGCTACGACGGCAACCTCGTTCGGGCTCGATATGCACCTGCTCTCACCGAGTGAGGCCCAGGATCTGTGGCCGCTGATGGCGGTCGACGACGTCGTCGGTGCGGCGTTTCTGCCAACTGACGGTCAGGCCAACCCGAGTGACATCACGATGGCACTCGCCAAAGGTGCCCGCCAGGCCGGAGCCACCTTGTTGGAACACACCGAGTTGCTCTCGATCGAAGTCGTCGACGGCGTGATCAAAGCGGTCGTCACCAACAACGGGCGGATCGAATGCAGCGTCGTCGTGATGTGCGCCGGTCAATGGACGCGGGAGGTGGCAGCGAGCGTCGGCGTCAATGTGCCTCTGATCCCCGTGCAGCACCAATACGTGATCACGTCCCAGATCGAGGGTGTCACTCGCGACCTGCCGACGCTGCGAGACCCGGATCGGCTGACCTACTACAAGGAGGAGGTCGGCGCGCTCGTGATGGGCGGTTACGAGCCGAACCCGATCCCGTGGTCGACCGGTGGGATTCCCAAGGGTTTCCACTTCCAGCTGCTCGACCCCGACTTCGACCATTTCTCGCCGACCATGGAACTGGCGATGGCACGCGTCCCCGCCCTGCAATCAGTTGGGATCCATCAGCTGATCAACGGGCCGGAAAGCTTCACACCGGACGGCAACTTCATCCTTGGTGAGGCCCCCGAGTTGAAGAACTTCTTCGTCGGTGCCGGGTTCAATGCGTTCGGCATCGCCGCCGGCGGTGGAGCTGGGATGGCACTCGCCGAGTGGGTCCACAAAGGTGTCGCCCCGTACGACCTATGGGTCGTCGACATTCGCCGTTTCGGCCGTTCCCACGGCGACACCGACTGGGTTCGGGAACGCACGCTCGAGGCCTACAGCAAGCACTACACGATGGCCTGGCCGTTCGAGGAGTATCGCAGCGGCCGGCCGTCTCGAGTATCGCCGTTGTACGAGCGGCTCCGTGATCAGGGTGCCTGTTTCGGCGAGAAGCTGGGTTGGGAACGACCCAACTGGTTCGCCGATCTCGCTGCCGGCGAGACACCGGACGACGAATACACATACGGACGCCAGAACTGGTTTGCCGCAGTCGGGCGTGAACACGCCGCCGCTCGCAATGCTGCGGTGTTGATCGATCAGTCGTCGTTCGCCAAGTTCACGCTGAAAGGTCCCGACGCTCTCGCAGCGCTCGACTGGATCTGCTCGAATAATGTGAGCAAGCCAGTTGGCTCACTCGTCTACACACAGATGCTCGATCACAACGGCGGTATCCAATGCGACCTCACCGTCGCACGGGTCGCGCATGACGAGTTCTACATCGTGACCGGCACTGGCTTCGCCACTCACGACTTCGACTGGATCTCACGCAACATCCCGGCCGGCATGAACGCTCAGCTCGTCGATGTCACGTCCGGGTTCACGGTGTTGTCGCTGATGGGGCCGGCTTCACGGGCGATTCTCGCGGCGGTTACGAGCAGTGACGTCTCGGCGGCCGGCTTCCCGTTTGGGACGCATCAGACGATAGGGATCGCCGGATGTCCGGTGCGGGCGCTGCGAATCACCTACATGGGTGAGCTCGGCTGGGAACTCCACCTGCCGGTCGAGTACGCCGTGCGAATCTACGAGCGATTGATGGAAGCAGGTGACGTTCACGGGCTGGTCAACGCCGGGTACCGGGCGATCGAGAGCTGCCGACTGGAGAAGGGCTACCGCGCCTGGGGCAGCGATATAGGCCCAGACCACACTCCGGTCGAGGCCGGACTCGGGTGGGCGGTCAAGATCAAATCGGGGATCGAGTTCCTCGGTCGCGATGCAATCGTTGCGCAACTCGATGACGGTGTGCGCAAGATGCTGACCGGATTCTCGGTCGATCCGTCGGTGGTGCTGCTCGGTCGCGAGACGATCTACCGCGACGGCGTGCGAGTCGGTTGGCTGACGAGCGGAGGGTACGGTTACACGGTTGGTCGGTCACTCGGTTACGGATACGTCCGTAACCCGAACGGAGTGACCGCCGACTACATCCGTTCGGGTACCTACGAGCTCGAAGTCGCCACCGAACGCGTGGCGGCCAACGTCTCGCTGGCCCCGTTCTATGACCCGAACAACGGGCGGGTGAAGTCGTGAGTGAGCCGTTGTCGCCTGAGACGCTGGCTGCGTACGCAGCCCGCGTGCCCGAACTGGCCGGTGCCGACATCGGCAGTGCTCAACGGCTCGGTGGACTCACGAATCTGAACTATCTCGTGGTCGGCTCAACAGCCCGGTACGTGATCCGGATTCCGGGCGAAGGCACCGAGCAGTACATCGATCGTCGAGTCGAGGCGATCGCTGCGCGTTCCGCTGCGGCGGCCGGGGTCAACACCGAGATCGTATTCTTCGACGAATCCGATGGGCTGATGGTCACTCGTTTCGTGGAAGGTTCGGTGACCATGTCGCCGGCGATCTTCGCCGCCGACTACGGCGCGTTACAGCGAGCTGCCGAGGTGATGCGCCGCTTGCACACCACAGCCGAACGATTCGCGATCGACTTTCAGGTGTTCCCGATGTTGCAGGAATACAAGTCGCTGCTCGTCGCCAAAGGATTCGAGTTTCCCGACGGTTTCGCCGAGGCGGAAACGATCGGTTCCGCAGCGCAGGCAGCGCTGGAAGCCAACCCGGTTTCCTTCGTGCCGTCGCATTGCGACCCACTCTGCGAGAACTTCATCGACACCGGAGAGCGGATGTTCCTGATCGATTTCGAGTACTCCGGTAACTATGACCCGATGTGGGACCTCGGCGATTTCTCTGTCGAGGGTTCGTTCACGCCTGAGCAAGACACGGCGCTGCTGCGGGCCTACTTCGGAGGCGACCCCCCGGCCTCGCAGGTCGGGCGGATGATCGCCCACAAAGCCCTCTGTGACCTGTTCTGGGCTGCCTGGGGCTGGCTCCAACACGTCGATGGAAATCCTGTCGAAGATTTCCTGGCGTACGGCACTGGCCGATTCGAACGCTGCATGAGGTTGATGAAGTCCGACGATTTCCCCGGCCACATCACGGCCATCGCCGGTTGATCGACCGGTGCCCCCTGCCAGCGATGGTGTTAGCGGCCGGTGTGGCCGAAGCCTCCGCCACGGTCGACGCCGTCGAGATCGGCGACTATGTTCCATTCGACCTGTTCGACCTTTTGGATCACGAGCTGGGCGACCCGGTCAGCTCTGGCGATGTGGTAGTCGATGGCAGGGTCGGTGTTGAGTAGTACGACCTTGATCTCGCCTCGATAGGCAGAATCGATCAGGCCAGGAGCGTTGACGACGCTGATGCCGTGCTTGAGAGCAAGACCTGACCGCGGCATGACCAATCCGCAATAGCCGAGCGGAATCGCGATCGAGATCCCAGTCGGCATCAGAACGCGACCGCCACCCGCCGAGATGTTTGCGTCCTCGCGAGCAAACAGGTCGAGACCGGCATCGCCAACGTGGGCGTAGGTCGGCAGCGGAAGTGCCGGATCGAGTTGAACGAGATCAATGGGCAACGGCACGAATGTCGAGCGTAGGCTCCCAGCGATGAGTGGGAGCAGCGCGCCAGGCGATCGACCTCCTTCGGTCGACGCTTTGGCGCGATCGTTGGCATCGTCAGGACTTCCGCATCCAATCCTCGTCGATATAGCCAGGGCAGCGATCGCTGACGGCGACCACGCCAGCGTCGCCACACGTGCCGCCGAATTTCGTCGCACCTTGCTGACCCCTGTCGTCAACGCCACCGGCGTGCTGCTGCACACCAACTTGGGCAGGGCACCAGTCGCCCACACGCAGGCGGCCCGCGCCCAGACTGTCGAGTTCGACCTGGCAACGGGTGAGCGCGGGTCACGCCAGCGCGCCGTCGGGCAACTCTTCGCTCGACTCTGCGGGGCTGAGGATGCGATCGTCGTGAACAACAATGCCGCGGCGGTGATGCTCGTGCTGGCTGCACTGGCAGATGGGCGCGACGTCGTCGTGTCGCGGGGCGAATCGGTGGAGATCGGCGGCGCGTTTCGCGTGCCGGAGGTGTTGGAGCAATCAGGGGCGCGGTTGGTCGATGTCGGCACCACGAACCGAACCCGGCTGGCTGACTATCAACGGGCGATCGTGCGCCCCGGCAATGATGTTGCGCTCGTCCTCAAAGTGCATCCGAGCAACTACCGGGTCGAGGGTTTCGTCGAAGAAACGTCCGTCAGAGAGCTTGCCGGTCTCGACGTACCAGTGGTCGCCGACATCGGTAGCGGACTGCTCGACTCGAATCTTCCATGGTTGTCCGGACCACCACCGGCCTGGCTTGCGGGCGAACCGGCGGCATTGCAAACGTTGGCCGACGGGGCCGCCCTCGTCACGTTCAGCTGCGACAAACTGCTCGGCGGACCGCAGGCTGGAATCATCGCTGGGCGGGCCGACCTGGTCAGCCGCTGCGCCAACCATCCACTCGCTCGCGCCGTTCGCTGTGGTGGTTTGGTGCTCACAGCACTGCAAGATGTCGCCCTCACCTATCTCGACAAGCGGGCAGCATCCGACATCGCGTTCTGGCGGATGATCGACCAGCCGGTCGACACGTTGCGTCGCCGCGCCGACCGGATCGTGGCGGCGGCCGGCTTGGGTGAGGTTGTCGACGCGGAGGCGCTCCCTGGCGCTGGCTCCGCTCCGGGAGTCACGATTGCGTCGATTGCGATCACCCTTGACGGCGATCATCTGGCGGCGCTCCGCTCGAACGATCCTCCGGTGATCGCACGCACCCGAGACGGTCGCACCTACCTCGATCTTCGCTCGGTCGACCCGGCCGACGACGACGTCATCACTGCAGCGCTGACGGCGACCAACCGGTCGGCATGAGAGTCATCGCTACAGCAGGCCACGTTGATCACGGCAAGTCGTCGCTTGTCCTGGCGCTCACCGGCACCGACCCTGACCGGTTCGAGGAGGAGAAGCGGCGCGGTCTGACGATCGACCTCGGGTTCGCACACACCACGCTCCCGTCTGGCGCAGGGGTGAGCTTCATCGACGTGCCTGGCCACGTGCGATTCCTGCGCAACATGCTCGCCGGAGTCGGCGGAGTGGATGCCTGCCTGTTCGTCGTGGCGGCCACCGAAGGTTGGAAACCACAGTCTGAGGAGCACCTACGAATCCTCGAGTTACTCGGTTTGCGACACGGCGTGATCGCTCTCACCAAGACAGATCTTGTCGACGACGAATGGCTCGAAATCGCCACACTCGAGGTTGCCGATCACGTTACGGGCACCTTTCTCGCAGATGCCCCAATCGTGCCCGTTGCGGCGCCATCCGGCGGTGGCCTCGACGACTTGCGGATAGCGCTCGATGATCTCGTCGCCGTGACGCCGCAGTCAACCGACCGGCAACGGCCTCGCTTGTGGATCGATCGGGTCTTCGCCGCCAAGGGCAGCGGAACCGTGGTGACCGGCACGCTGACCGGTGGCTCGCTCAATCGTGACGACATGGTCCTCGTCGAACCACGTAGCCGTTCGGCGCGGATTCGTTCGATCCAAACGCTGGGTACTGCTGTCGATTCGATAGACGCCGGCAACCGTGTGGCGCTCAACCTCAACGGCGTCAGCCACGACGAGATCGTTCGCGGCGACACGGTCGTGACCCCCAGCCGATGGCGACTCACCGATCGATTCGATGCGTCGCTCGACGTGCTCGCCAGCCTCGATCATGACGTGTCGCGCAGGGGTGCCTATCTGGCCTACATAGGGTCGCGCGAGGTGGCGGCCAAAGTACGTGTACTCGGAGGCGAGGCGCTCGCACCAGGCACGACCGGTTCGGCGCGCCTGTTCCTCCCAGTCTCGCTCCCACTTCTTCCGGGGGATCGTTACGTGCTGCGGGAGTCGGGTCGGGACGAGACGATTGGCGGTGGCGAAGTGCTCGATATCGCACCGGTCGTGAAAGCGTCGCAAGCGACCCCTGATCGATCGGTCAACCGGGTAATTGCCGAACGAGGCTGGGTCGATGTCGGCGAATTGGAACTGCTCACGGGTGTCACCGTCGACCCAACAGTTGGCCATTGGGCGACGACTCCGCAACGGTTGGCGGACACTCAACATCGACTCCGCGCAGCGATCGACGCGTGTGGCGAACATGGGCTCGAACTGGCTGGGCTTGGCGAGCATGATCGGGCCGTCGTCGACACACTCGCCGACGTAACGGTCGAAAGCGGGCGGGCGCGTGCAGCGGATGCCGCCGACCCGTTCGCCGATCACCCGCTCGCAGCGGTGATCAAGTCAGGCGGATTTGCACCGGAGACACCAGCCAATGTCGACCGAGTCGCCGTCCGAGAACTCGTCAGGCGTGGTGTGTTGGTCGAACGTGATCAGATCCTGTTCCACCATGAGGCGATCGACGCCGCCGCCCGAGTTGCGGCGCAACTACTCGCAACGGACCCCAATGGTTTCACTGTCGCCCAGTTCCGCGACCACACCGGCGCCAGCCGCAAGTTCGCCCTCCCCCTGGTCGCCGAACTCGACGCCAGGGGAATCACGCGCCGCCGGGAGGATTTTCGAATCGCCGGCCCCCGCCTACCCACGCAGTGAACGCCGATCTCACCCAATCGGCATCTCGCTAAACCCGCAACGCTTGGCAGCGTGTACATGATGTGCAGGTGACGGCTGATCGACACGATGTGGCCAAGTTCGAGCGCTTCTTCCTGACAGAGCATCCGAAGCTGATCGCACTTGGACTGGGCTGGACGGGTGACCGAGAGACCGCAGCCGAGCTGGCACAAGAAACCTTCACTCGGGCATTTCGGGCGTGGAGCACGATCCAACACTTCGACGTGCCAGGAGCGTGGGTCCGCCGCGTGATGATCAACCTCTTGATCGACGATCGGCGCGGATCGGTCAGGCACCAGCATCTGATCGACCGACTCGACCGACCCGGCACTGATCCGGAACCCGATTTGATCGACGGGCGATGGTGGAGCGCGGTTCGCTCCCTCCCCGATCGAGAACGAGCTGCGATCACGTTGGTCTACGTCGAGGATCTACCGATCGCCGAGGTGGCGAGGATCCTCGAGATCGCCCCTGGAACCGTAAAGGCAACACTCTCGCACGCCCGCGCCAAGTTGCGCGATGCCCTGAACGAAAGAAGTCCTTGATGAACGACATCGAGTACAAATCGCTTGCCCGCCGATCCGGGGCTGCCGTGCGGGTCGAGGCGGAACGAATCTCCGACAGCCGTGACGCACTGTCGTCGTTGCTGCAAGGTGAGCACGTGACCGGCCAGTTGGTCGTCGAACCAAGCCTGACCGTTGCCCTGGACGGGCGCCGCGAGCCGCGTCGTCCATCACTCCGCTGGCTCCGATTCGCAGCGGTGGCAGCGCTGGTTTCGATCGTCGCAGGCGTAACGCTGGCGGTCAGGCACTCACCAGATTCGATCAGCACAGCAGACATCTCGACATCGCCGGCTAGGGAGTCGATCCCGCAGCCGGTGCCGACCCCTGATCCGGTGGCCGCACCGGAACCAACGTCACCTGGATCGTCCGAGCCATCGACGCCAACCGCGACCATCCCGATCGACCGTGAAGAGTTGGTGGCGATCGCTGACGATCTTGGGCCGACGCTCCAACGGACAACATCTCTGGTGACCAAGATCGGGTCGGCTCAAGGGGACCTGGGCTGGGAGAGCTGTCAGGAGTGTGAGCCGTTGCGACCGTGGGCCCCAGTCACCGTCAACCCGCGAGCGAGCGGGCATCCTGTGTTTGTCGCCGATGTCGTCAATCGGCGGTGGAGCTACTACGAGGAGGGCACCTATGGCACGGTTCCGTTCCCGGACGACCAGTTGGCGGTCGGATCACCGGTTGTCGGACCCGACGGATTGATCTATGCGCTGGTCGCTGCTTCGTTCCAACAGAAGGATCCACGGCGCGTCGTCGGCTACGAGCCGTTTACGTTCGTCGAAGTCGTC
>JANPLQ010000113.1:0-3385 GCA_031422395.1 Ilumatobacteraceae bacterium
GACCAACAGGTGCTCCGCCCCCAGATCGTGGCCCTTCTGGAGGTAGTTGCGGAATCCGTCAGCGGTCGGCTCGAGCACGGCGAAGGCCTCGACATCGGTCTGCTCCTGCGTCGCATCGGCGCGGCCAGGCGTGAAGGCGACCTGCACGTCGTGGCCGGCCTGCTTCGCCGCCTGCTCGACGGCTGCGCTGCCGCCCAACACGATCAGGTCGGCCAGCGAGACCGCCTTCCCGGCTGTCTGGGAACCGTTGAAATCCTGCAGGATGCCCTCGAGGGTCGCCACCACCCGCGACACGCCGGAGGTCACATTGACGTCCCACTCGGCCTGCGGCGAGAGGCGGATCCGCGCCCCGTTCGCCCCACCGCGCTTGTCGGTGTCACGGTAGGTCGACGCCGACCCCCAGGCGGTCGAGACCAGCTGGGATACAGACAACCCGGAGGCGAGGATCGTGCCCTTGAGCGCAGCGATGTCGGCGTCGTCGATCAGCTCGTGCGTGACCGAGGGGACGGGATCCTGCCACAGCAGCTCCTCGTCGGGAACCCACGGGCCGAGATAGCGGGCGACGGGTCCCATGTCACGATGCAGCAGCTTGTACCACGCCCGCGCGAACGCGTCGGCCAACTCGTCAGGGTTCTCGAAGAAGCGCTTCGAGATCTCCTTGTAGACCGGATCGGTGATCAACGCGATGTCCGTCGTGGCCATCATCGGCGCGTGGCGCTTCGACGCGTCGTGCGCATCCGGCACGGTGCCCTGCGCCTCTGGGTTCTTGGGGGTCCACTGTTGCGCACCGGCCGGACTTCTCGTCAGCTCCCACTCGAAGGCGAACAGATTCTCGAAGAATCCGTTGTCCCACCGGATCGGGTTGTTAGTCCAGGCACCCTCCAAACCGCTGGAGATCGTGTCGCCGCCATTGCCGCTGCCGAAGCTGCCCTTCCATCCGAATCCCTGCTCATCGAGGCCGGCGCCCTCGGGCTCGCGGCCCACGTACTTGTCGGGGTCGGCTGCGCCATGGGTCTTGCCGAACGTGTGTCCACCGGCGATCAGCGCGACGGTCTCCTCGTCGTTCATCGCCATCCGGAGGAACGTCTCACGGATGTCCCTGGCCGAAGCCATCGGATCCGGATTGCCGTTCGGGCCTTCCGGATTGACGTAGATCAAGCCCATTTGGACGGCACCGAGCGGATTCGCCAGCTGGCGGTCGCCGCTGTAACGCTGGTCTTCGAGCCACACCCGCTCCGGACCCCAGTACACGTCCTCCTCGGGCGCCCAGATGTCGGCACGGCCGCCGCCGAAACCGAACGTCTTCAAGCCCATCGTCTCCAGGGCGCGGTTCCCCGTGAAGATCAGCAGGTCTGCCCACGAGATCTTCTGGCCGTACTTCTGCTTGATCGGCCAGAGCAACCGGCGGGCCTTGTCAAGGTTGACGTTGTCGGGCCAGCTATTGAGTGGGGCGAAGCGCTGTGTGCCACTGCCGCCTCCACCGCGGCCGTCGGCGACGCGGTATGTGCCGGCGGCGTGCCATGTCATCCGGATGAAGAACGGTCCGTAGTGTCCGTAGTCGGCCGGCCACCAGTCTTGCGAATCGGTCATCAGCGCGTCGACGTCGTTCGCTAATGCTTGGAAGTCGAGGCTGTTGAACGCGGCGGCGTAGTCGAAGTCCTCGCCCATGGGATCGGCCTCAGGGTGGTTCTGGCGGAGGACCCTTAGGTTCAAGCTGTCGGGCCACCAATGCTGATTCGCCGTGATCCCAACCGCTTGATGCGCTGCGTTCATCACCGGGCACGTCGCTGTCGACGGCTCGTCGCTGGTGGTTACCGTGCCGTGGTCTTCGTTGCTCATTTTCTCTCCTCGATTGATGATGTAGCTGATTTCGAATATGAATGCTGAGAACTTATGTGCCTTCGGCGGCCTGCCGACAGGTGGGACAGTGGCCCCAGTAGATGACCTCGGCCTCGTCGATCGCGTAACCCGCGTCGTCAGCCGCAGTCAAGCACGGTGTCGCACCGACGGCGCAATCGACGTCGACCATTTGGCCGCAGGCGCGACAGATCAGGTGGTGATGGTTGTCACCCACCCGGTCCTCATAGCGCGCGGCCGACCCGGACGGCTGGATCCGTCTGAGCAGACCAATGTCGGCCAGGACGCCGACGGCGTCGTACACGGCGCGATGCGAGATCGCACCGATGTCGGCCCTGACGATTCCGACCACATCTTCCGCCGTGAGATGAGGTCGGCCTGACACGGCCCGCAGAACCGCCAAGCGCTGCGCCGTGACCTTGAAACCCTGTTGGCGAAGCAGCTCAACCGGGTCGACCGTCATATCCACAGTGTATGCAAGTTTCCATCAGTTGTAAAGTCCGGGAATCCACCGTCGTCGATCCGGACCGCACACGCCCCATGTCACTCAACTCGAGCTGCACGTGCTGGCCGGGAGGAGCTATCACCTGTGCGAAGCCCACAGAGCTCCAGCGCGCCAGGGCGCAGCGAGGCTCACGCATGCCGGCGGCCTGGCGCTCAGCTCTCCTGGTCCAGACAGAGGCAGAAAGGATGACCAGCCGGATCGAGCAGAACGCGCACGTTGTCGCGTGGCTGGAAGTCGGCGAGCCGGGCGCCCAGCGCCAGTGCATCGGCCACCGAAGCCTCGAGATCATCAACCTCGATGTCGAGGTGCATCATCGGGCGTTGTTCACCTCGGGCGGGAGGCCAGACGGGCGGCACGTAGTCCTCGGCGTGTTGGAAGACCACATAGACGGATTCCTGAGGCGGCTTGATCACAGTCGTGCCCGGCTCCTGATGCACGACCGGCCAGTCGAGCAACGTTGGGTAGAAGGCGGCGAGGGCCTCCGGATCCGGTGCTTCAAGTGCTGTGCCCCACCAGAGGTTTCTCGATCGGCCGCGCACGAGTCGACCTTAACGAACACAGCCTCGAACCCTGACCATCGATCCCCTCAAGCGACTGACTCGTCGGATATCGGCGGTTCAGGGCGAACCGTCGCCGAGCGTCGGCGAGGCTGTCAAGACGATCCGTCACCCAAGATGGCGGGAAGGTCCTCGGCGCCTGCGAGGAGCCGGGCGACATCGACGTGGTCGACGTGAACGAAGTAAAACCAGCCGCATGGTCACCCACTGATCAGTCGAGAAATGTCGGAAATTCTTTCAAAACGCCGGATCATCAGGTTGCAAAGTAGTAACAACGTGTGTACGCTAGGTATATGTGTTCGGTAGACCACGAACGAGACGAGAGCGAGCTGTCGATCGACGATTTCGTCGATGCGTGGGCGGCACACGAACGCGCCTCGGCACGCCTCGCTTTGGCGGTCGGACGGTTCGATCAGAGCTACGAGTACGCCGCTGATGGTGCCGTCACGATCGCTGCATGGTTACG
>JANPLQ010000114.1:0-8922 GCA_031422395.1 Ilumatobacteraceae bacterium
CGGCGAACGCTCAATCCGTCGAGTTCGACGCCAAGTTCGACGGCCGCGGCCGTGATGTCGGCCAGGACTGCGGTCGGGCGTTCCGTCTCGATCGTCACTCGATGGCCTGACAACGTTGCACCCTCCGGGATTCGGAGTGCGTGAGCGACAACGTCATGCGGCAAATCGAATGAGATCGTGGCGTTTGGTGCCGTCGCCATCAGTTCCGTGGGGGTACCTTCGGCGATCAGTCGCCCTCGCGCCATCACCCCGACGCGGTCTGCGAGGTGTTCCGCCTCGTCGAGGTAGTGGGTCGTCAGCAGTACCGTCGCCCCGTCGTGGCACAGCTGTTGGATCAGTTGCCACGCCTGACGACGAGCGGCAGGGTCGAACCCGGTCGTCGGTTCGTCGAGGAACAACACTTCGGGTGTGCCGATGATCCCCAAACCCAGGTCGAGCCGGCGTTTCTGCCCGCCGGACAGTGTTCCGATTCGAGCATCCGACTTGTCAGTCAGCCCGATCAACTCGATCACGTCATCGATCCCACGTTGTCTGCGGTACGTCGACCCATAGAACCGCAACGCCTCACGAACGGAAAGTTGCGGCTCGACCGCAGACGACTGGAGCACGATGCCGATTCGGTCACGCAACTCCCGCCCTGCGGTGGACGGATTGATCCCCAGCACCGACACCGACCCGGATGACTGGGTTCGATGCCCCTCCAAGATCTCGACGGTCGATGATTTGCCTGCCCCGTTGTGGCCGAGCAGCGCGTACACCTCACCTTCACCGACCTCGAACGAGACACCGCAAACGGCTTCCAGCGCTCCGTAGGACTTGCGTAGGTCCTGAACCTCGATCGCTGCCAATGATCAGCCCTTTCGAAATGCGGCCGACGTGATCGGCAGTCCGGTGTCGTTTCGCATGTGTTCGGCGGTTGGTACGAAGTAGGCGTTCAACTCGGCCGCGACTCCATTCGGAACGCCCGGATCGGCACACACCTGAGCGACGGCAGTCGACATGTGCTGCAGCCAGTGGTCGCGCTCGACCGACCCGATGCGAAACGGCAAGTGCCGCATCCGCAGCCGCGGATGCCCACGCTCGTCGGAGTACGTCGTCGGACCTCCCCAGTATTGGACGAGGAACAGGGTCAGCCGGTGCCGCGCCCCGGTGAAGTCCGGATACTCGGGATACAGGTGCGTCAGCACTTCGTCGTCAGCGACGCTCTCGTAGAACGCGTCAACCAACCGTTCGAAGAACGACATGCCACCAACACGAAAAAACAGACTGGGCACCGTGGACTCGGAAGTCACGGTGCCCAGCCTATTGGGGGGAAGGTTTGACAGGTGTCAGAATGTTGGGACGAACTTGCGGTAATTCACCAGTTCGTCACGCTTGAGGACGAACGGTGTGGAACCATCACACGCGTCGAGGATCACTGCCTCGTCGGCCGCCAACAGCACGAGTGCGCTGATGATGTTGCCGTCGATCTCGATCTCGATCACATCTCCGGTTTCGAGTGTCTCGTTCATCAAGGTGGTCATGTTGTCGTCTCCGTCTTGGCTGCGGTGGTTCGCAAGCGCTTCGATCTTTGTATCGGATTTAACACAGAGGAACTTGAGACATTCCTGATACGCGGTGTGTCATTTGCCACACCATGCCCGGTAGATGGCCTTGTGAAACATGATCACCAAGCAGATCAACCCAAATCAGGAGAAATCGGGGTCTTGCCAGCCGGGAAAAACGTCAGGCAACCCGTCGCTGACCTTGTCGGTGTAGACCGCCGGGCGCTTCTCGAGGAAGCTGGTGACGCCCTCGCGCGAGTCGGCGCTGCGACCACGTTCGAGAATCGCCCGGCTATCGGCCTGATGCGCTTGCATAGGATGACCGGCACCAAGCATCCGCCACATCATCTGGCGTGTCAGGGCAACCGAAACGGGTGCCGCGTTCTCGACGATCTCGGCGGCGATCGCGTGTGCTGCCGACATCAACTCGTCCGGTTCGTGCAAGCTGCGCACCAGACCGCCGGCGAGCGCCTCGTCGGCACCGAATACGCGCCCAGAGTAACTCCATTCGAGGGCCTGGCTGATTCCAACGATGCGTGGCAGAAACCAACTCGAGGCTGCTTCGGGGACGATGCCGCGTCGGGCGAACACGAAGCCGAACCGCGCCGACGTGCTGGCAATCCGGATGTCCATCGGCAATGTCATCGTGACGCCAACACCTACCGCTGCACCATTGAAGGCACCGATAATCGGTTTGTGCGACTCGTAGATCCGCAACGACACCATCCCGCCGCCGTCACGCGGCACACCGACTGCCGTCTGGACATTGCTCCCGCCGCGGGCGAACGTTGCCCCGCCAGAGCCGAGGTCAGCACCGGCACAGAACGCCCGCCCCTCCCCCGTCATGATCACGGCACGAACGTCGTCGTCAGCGTCCGTCCGATCGAACACGTCGAGCAACTCGAGTCGCATCGTGTCCGTAAACGCATTCATGCGCTCCGGCCGAGACAACGTAATCACACCGACATGGTCAGCAACGGAGTATGCGATTTGTGAATAGTCAGCCATGAGCCGACCGTAGAGCGTGGTGCCTAGACATCCAGGAAGCGGGAGGCCGCAATCCCGGATCCGATCATCCCGACGAGGGCGCCAAACACGAGAATCACGATCGCCACGGTCCACTGATAGCCGTCGATCACCACCAGAGCCGTCATGCCCGATGAGTCAGGAAAACTCTCCACGCCTTGAGTCCAACGCCAGTTGACGAACAGCATCGCGCCAACCGCGGCAACGCCACCGAGGACCCCCTGGATCAGACCCTCCAACATGAACGGGACACGAATGAACCAGTCGGTCGCACCGACCAGCTTCATGACCTCGATCTCTCGACGTCTGGCAAACATGGCGGTCCGAATCGTGTTCCAGATCAAGAGGCCTGACGCAAACATGAGCGCGATCCAGAGGGCGGTCGTGTATGTGCTCACGAACCCTTGCAGCTTGCTGATCAGCTCGAGTTGATCTTCTGCGAGCGTGACGTTGTTGACGCTCGGAAATTCGGCGTACGTGTCTTTGAGCCCGCGCAGCACTGCAACGTCGGTTCCGTCCGTCGGAACAATCTTGAACAACGTCGGGATGTTGCTCTCGTCCAGCAACTCACGCGTCGTCGGGTCACCGGCGAGCACGACGTCGGCATCAAGCAGCGAGCACTCGACATCGCAGTATGACCATGTCTTGATCGACGTACCGACCTGATCGTTGAGGTTCTGTTCGATGAACTCGAGCCCCTCCTGCTGGGTGCCGGCGTTGACGAAGATGATCATTTCGACGCCGCCTTCCCAACGTTTCAGCAGGTTGTCGAAGCCGTGTTGAATCAGCAATGTGAGCCCGAAGATCAGCAGCGACACGGCAGCCGTGATGATCGCCGCGACGGTCAGCGTGACATTTCGTTCGAAACTGGCGTACGTCTCGCGGAGTGTGTATCGAAGTCGCGACAGCATTACTCGTACACACCTCTTGCCTGGTCACGCACGATCACGCCGCGGTCGAGTTGGATCACGCGTTTGCGCATCGTATTCACAATCCGCTGATCATGGGTCGCCATCACAACCGTCGTTCCGGTCTTGTTGATCCGGTCGAGCAGCCGCATGATCCCTTCGCCCGTCGCCGGGTCGAGGTTGCCGGTCGGCTCGTCAGCCAGCAGGATCAGCGGCCGGTTGACGAAGGCGCGTGCGACTGACACGCGTTGCTGCTCGCCACCGGAAAGCTGATGCGGGAAGCGGTCTTCCTTGCCACCGAGCCCGACGAGATCGAGCACGGCCGGCACCTGTTGATGGATCACGTGCTTCGGTTTCCCGATCACTTCCTGAGCAAATGCCACGTTCTCGAACACGGTTTTGTTGGACAGCAGCTTGTAATCCTGGAACACGTTGCCGATGTTGCGGCGCAAGTGCGGCACACGACTGGGTGGCATGTCGATGATGTTGCGGCCGGCAACCCACACGGCCCCACGCTCAGGGCGATCCTGTCGGTTGAGAAGTCGCAGCAGCGTGCTCTTGCCCGAGCCAGACGGCCCGACGAGGAACACGAACTCGCCTTTGGCGATGTCGAAGCTGGCATCGCGGAGTGCGACGACCTCGGACGAATAACTCTTGGTGACATTTTCTAAGCGAATCATGGGAATGCCCGAGGGGCGTCACGAGGCTATCGCCACCCAACCGTCACATTCGGTCACCGCCCCAATCTGGGCGCAATCGCGTGTCGGCGGCTATCGGAATTCGCCCACTGGCCGGCGGCTGCCTCTACCAACTGACGGCCTTCCGAACGCCGAGAATGGTCAGTTGCCGCGGTCACGACCAATGCATGCCGGCACTTGCGGGGCCTGGTTACATGCGTGATCGGCGGTGCGTTCGGGCAGGTCGCACCGATCAGAGTGTCGGGCATCAGCGGTCTCGGAGTCGATCGCCACGGAGCTGGGCTGTGGAGGCGTTGTCGAGCTGCTCAGCCGACTCGTTACAGGTACTGTGGCACCGGTGCAAAGCCCGAAAGTCATGGGAACCAGCGGTGGTGCTGAACGTCTAACTACCTCAATGAGAACAATCAAGATTGCGCACGCCCTATTTGTCGTTGCTGGCATGGCGGTAGCGGCGGGGTGCCGGGATGACGCTGATTCCGCGCCTGCGACGACACCGATCGGTGAGGCCGCGACGACGACCACCGTGCCGGTGGTCGAGCCAGAGCCGGTCGTGCTCAGTGCGCAGCACGGCAGCCGGGGTTACAACAACGAGATCGCGGTCGTCGACTGGCGAATCGACGTCGACTACTCGCTGATCGACGAGCAAAGCTTCTTGGCGAGCACATACAACGTCTCGGTCAGCGATGATCTCGCGTTGCCGACCGAGATGGTGGGCTACCGCAACTCGCAGGCGAACCTGCCGAGCGATGAAACCATCAGTGCGATTGCTCGGGCCATCGGCATTGAGGTGCATGTCCAACGTCGTTCCGATCTTCCCGGCGACCCGGACTTCGAGCCGCCCGCGGATTTCGCCTACTGGGAGGCGTTCGACTCGTCAACCGGTCAATCGCTCACCGTGATTCGAGGTGGGGTGTACGACTATGGGCTGCCCGTGCTCCTCGACTTCCGAGGCGCCGAACTGATCGTGGACGGGGAGTACGGGGAGGTCGGAGACACAGGCGAGTTCTGCGAGTTGACCGAGGTACCAGTGCCTGGGATGTCCAGGTCTGACTGCCCTGGCGACATCGCCGTCATCGTCGAGGAGGTTACGTTGCCGACTGTGGATGAGGCTGAGGCGATCGCAGCCGAAATCATCGCCGCAGCCGATCCAACAGTGGGCGCATTGCGGTTCGACACCACCGTCACCGAGGCACACCCCAAACCCAACGTGGCAGTCAGGGTGCGCCCAGCGTCGCCAACGTCACCGCAGCGCTGGTACTTCGAGTTCGGCGCGGACGGCAACCTTCACCTCGCTGGCGGCAACGTCGGCACACTCGACGTTGTCGACCAGTATCCGCTGATCGGACTCGACGAGGCGATCGAGCGACTCAACGACAAGAACATGCGCTGGTTGGCCCCGGCCGGTATCGAACAACAAACCGAGCCGCACCCACCTGAACCAGCGAGCCACAACATCAACATCGTCGACATCGAGGCGGACCTCTGGGTAGGAACCAGCCCGGAGCACTTTCCCACTGCGGAGTACGGGCACTCCTACTGGGTGCCTGCCTACGCATTCGTAGACTCCGATGGCACCCGTCACATCGTCCCAGCAGTCACCGACCAGTACCTGCTAACGGCTCCCGAGTGAGGCGCACACGATCGAGACTCATTGCTCGTCGGGTGTCTCGGCGCCGAGAAATCTTGGGTGGCCTGTCGAGTATCCGATTTCTGATCCGTCCTAGTGTGAACGCGGCCAGCGGGGCCGTCGTCACACAAGGGAGAACACCATGGCCAAGTTCCTGTTGCTCAAGCACTATCGAGGCGCGCCGACGCCCGTGAACGACATCCCGATGGACCAGTGGACGCCGGACGAGGTCGAGGCGCACATCCAGTTCATGCGCGACTTCGCCACGCGGCTCGAGGGCACCGGTGAGTTCGTCGACGGGCAAGCGCTGTCGCCCGAGGGCGTTTGGGTCCGATACGACGGTGAGGGACGACCACCGGTGACCGACGGCCCGTTCGCCGAGACGAAGGACCTGATCGCCGGCTGGATGATGATCGACGTCGATAGCCACGAGCGAGCGATCGAGCTCGCTGGCGAGCTGTCAGCAGCGCCCGGTGCCGGCGGCGAGCCGATCCACGAATGGCTGGAGTTGCGACCGTTCCTCGCTGTGCCGCTGACCGTCACAGAGTGACCCCCTCCCAATGAACACGGAGGATGTCGAACTCCGCGAGCTCGTCCCCCAGGTCTTGAGCGTCCTCGTTCGTCGCGGTGCCGACTTCGCGACGGCCGAGGACGCGGTGCAGGAGGCGCTGATCCGGGCAGTCCCGGCATGGGAGAAAGACTTGCCCTCCGATCCCAAGGGCTGGCTGATCACGGTCGCCTGGCGAGCTTTCGTCGACTTGGCGCGGTCGGATGCGGCGCGTCGCGACCGAGAGGTTCGAGTCGATACCGAACCGCCGACCGGCGTGGTGCCGAGCGCCGACGACACGCTGCACCTCTACTTCCTATGCGCCCACCCCGAACTGACCTCCTCATCGGCGGTGGCTCTGACCCTCCGGGCGGTGGGCGGTCTCACCACGCGCCAGATCGCGCAGGCCTACCTCGTGCCGGAAAGCACCATGGCGCAGCGCATCACTCGCGCCAAGCGCACGGTCGGGCGGTCTGGTCTCGATCGTCTTGGCAATGCGCGAACCGTGATGCGGGTGCTGTACCTCATCTTCAACGAGGGCTACTCGGGCGACGTCGACCTCGCCGCCGAGGCGATCAGACTGACCCGGCAGCTGGCGTCGTCGGTAGACGACCCTGAGGTCCACGGGCTGCTCGCCCTGATGTTGCTGCACCACGCCCGCCGGGGCGGCCGCACCCGCCCAGACGGACGGATCGTGCCGCTGGCGGACCAGGACCGGAGCCTGTGGGACACCGAACTCATCGCCGAGGGCATCGTCATCGTGCAAGCCGCTCTCGCACGCGACCGGCTCGGCGAATACCAGACGCAAGCGGCGATCGCTGCGCTCCACGCCGATGCGACGCGTGTCGAGGACACCGACTGGATCCAGATCGTGGAGTGGTACGACGAGTTGCTGCAGTTCGCCGACACTCCAATCGTCCGGCTCAACCGTGCCGTCGCCGTCGGAGAAGCGGAGGGCGCTCCCGCAGGTTTGGCGGCACTCGCTCAAGTCGACCGGCAGATCCCGCGGCGCGATGCGGTCGCCGCCTATCTCCACGAGAAGAACGGAGATCTCGAACTCGCTGCCCGCCTCTATGCCGACGCCGCCCACAACGCGCCCAGCCTCGCTGAGCGCGACCATCAGATGCGCCAAGCTGTGCGACTCAACCAGATGCTGCGCCACCACCAGTGACCGCGGTGATCTACCTTCTGGGTCAGCGGATTTCTGTGCCGTCGGGCCGGTGGGTGTGCCAGTGGCCTTGGTTGTCGCGGTGGGCTTGGTAGCCGTGGTGTTTGAGTCGGTTGTGTCGTGGGCAGCGCGGGGCGCCGTTGTCCGGGCGTGTTTGACCACCGTTGGACCATTCGATCAGGTGATCTGCTTGGCAGCGCCCGGCGCGCACTCTGCAGCCGGGATGTGTACATCTCGGAACCAGGGCCATCACGGCGTCACGTGCTGGACCTTTGAACAGACGTTGTTGGCGGCCCCAATCGATGACTGAGCCTTGCGAGTTGACGATCACCCGACGGATGTGGCCGTGCAAGGCGATCTGGATCGCGATCTTCGGGTCGACGGGAATCCCTGATGTCGTTTCGCAGCGTCGATCGGTGATCAGCGGTGTCGTGTCTTCCCACGGATCGACAACACGCCCAGGCAACAGTCGTAACTCGGTCAGCAGGTCACGGAAGTCGTGTTCGCTGATCACCACGTTGAGGATCGGTTCGGGGCGTCTGGAACCGGGCGGTGTTGAGGCTGCGGTGTCGAAGATCGCCGTGACAGCGTCAGCGCGACGTTGTGCGTCGGTGCGCGGCATCAACGCTTTGCAGGCTTGCTCGCCGTAGATGTTCTTGGTTGACTCCCAGTCAGCCTGGAACTCGGCCTCGACGAACCGTTCGAAGACCTCCAAGTTTTGGACGCCATCGATATCGCCCCACTCGGCAGCCAGACTGCCTGCGCCGTTCCACACGCCGCAATGGGCGTTGCGGTTCTGATGGGTTGATTCACGATCACGATGCGCACGTCAGTATCGGCGAGTAGTTCCCAGCGTTCCACGAGTCGCCGGAAATCGTCGAACTCCAACCGGGATGCCTCGAGACTCAACACGCCGATCACCGAGTCGATCTGTTGACCGCAACGAGGATTGGCGAACCCGCGAGCGATCTCGGCTGTGTGCGCCACCGGGATCCATGTTTCGAACAGCGCCTCGCCGACCGACACGAACTCGGTGACAAGGCGGGCGACCCGCATCCGTGACCGGCATTCCGCATTGGACCAACCCAGCGATGCCCGCAACAAGCCCCACATCGAGGCATGCCCGTCGGCCTGGAACAACCGTCGACGATCCAACTCTGCCAGCACGACTGCCTGCTCTGCTTCCAACTCGCGCCGCCGCCCCTCGACACTCCGCATCCGAGCGAGCAGCCCGAGATCGTCGAGCCCTTCAACCCCGGCGACAACATCAGCGAACATGGGTTTAGCATACCATACATATGTTGCGTAGGTGTCACCCCGAGAGAACTTTTGGTTCGTAATCGGATGAAGTCCAACGCCCAGCGCCGATCAACGAAATCGGGGGGCCTGAATGGCCGCTTCGCT
>JANPLQ010000115.1:0-38413 GCA_031422395.1 Ilumatobacteraceae bacterium
TGCGGGTGTATCGGGAACTGTCACGCGCCCGAGGCTAGGCGACGTGACATTCGCTTCCACATGTCACATTGTCGTGACAAAATCACCAGTCGAGATCGTTCCGTTGACCGAGATAACTGCGCCGACACCCATCAAATTGTCGCGTTCACGGATGACCTGTTTGAGCACGTCGAGGTCACGTGGTAGCCCGGGTTGGGCGCGCGTGACCATGATGCAACGTTCGATCGGTTCGCGAATCGTGAGTTCGGCGGTACCGACCCGAACGGCGCCAACGAGGTCGTCCTCCCCGCCGCCGTCGAGGATCAGGTTGATTCGGAATCGGCGATGGTCATGCACGCCAAGCGAGTCGAGCGAGACGAGCGAGATCTTCGACCCGAGGTCGTGAAAAGTGCCGTCGGCACTGTCCCATTGCATCCAGTCCGACTCGTTTTCGACGTCCATCGGATTTTCGAACGTGCCGATCGCGTTCACGGCGGACCGCAACTCGACCGGTCGGCCGAGCCATGTCGACAGCGCTTCGTCGTCGTTGAGTTCGGTTCCGTCCGCAAGCGAAATGATCGGTCGACCGTCGACCAGTTGGGCATTCGCCATCAGCAACTCGGGTTCGCGTCTTGCCGTCAAGACGAGACCGGTCGAGAGGTCCGCGATTCCCCACAACCGGTCGCCGATGATTCCGAACCGATCGACGTCAGCAGACGTGAGCCGTTCGCCGCCAAGCGACTTGACCGGGTATCGCCAAATTTCCTCAACGCGCATCTCCGCACCTTATTGCTGAACCTTGACATTGCTGAACATTGACTGAACGCTTGTGTTCTGGCGCGAGTTCTGGCACACTTGTCGGCGATGCGTGCCGAGTCCAACACCCTCGTAGTACTTATCCGGTAGCACACCGGCGACATAGCCGCGTGTGCACCATGACCTCCCAGCCGGGAGGTTGTTTCGTTTTTCGGCCCAAATCACCCTCTTGCAACAGCTGCAATACCTCCCAGAACCACGGAGTTCGCCATGACCAGAATGACCGGGGCGCAAGCCCTGATCAAATCACTCGAACAGGAAAAGGTCGACGTCATGTTCGGCCTACCCGGCGGGTGCATCCTCCCGGCCTACGACCCGTTGCTGGAGTCGTCGATCCGTCACATCCTGGTGCGTCACGAGCAGGGTGCCGGCCATATGGCCGAGGGCTATGCGCACGTGACCGGGCGCCCCGGCGTGGCGATGGTGACTTCCGGCCCTGCCGCGACGAACATGGTCACGCCGCTGATGGACGCCTACATGGATTCGATTCCCATGGTGGCGATCACCGGCCAGGTCCCCACGTCTGCGATCGGGACCGACGCTTTTCAGGAATGCGACACCGTCGGGATCACTCGTTCGTGTACCAAACACAATGACCTCGTGATGAGCGCGGAAGACGTGCCAATGGCGATTCGCCAGGCATTCCACATCGCCACGACCGGGCGACCGGGCCCGACTCTGGTCGACATCCCGAAGGATGTCCTGCAGAACGAGATGACCTGGTATTGGCCATCCGATGACGAGGTCGCCGCCTCGCTGCCGGGCTACCGGCCGACGACCAAGGGTCACCCGCGCATGATCAAGGAAGCTGCCCGGCTGATTCTTGCAGCCGAGCGGCCGATCCTCTACGCCGGTGGCGGGATGTTGAAGGCCCGCGCCGCAGAGTCACTCCGTGAGTTGGCTGAGCTAACCGGCATCCACGTCGTCACCACGCTGATGGCGCGTGGAGTGTTCCCGGACGATCATCCGCAATGCCTCGGCATGCCGGGCATGCACGGCACAGCGGCTGCGACTACGGCGATGCAGAAGAGCGACCTCCTGATCGCCCTTGGCGCCCGTTTCGACGACCGGATCACAGGCCGCGTGAACTCGTTCGCGCCCGACGCCAAGATCATCCACGTCGACATCGACCCAGCCGAACAAGGCAAGGTCCGCAAGCCGGACGTCCCGATCGTCGGCGACTGCCGTCTGGTCACCGAGGAACTGATCATCGCCATCCGCGACCTGCTCGCCGGTGACGCTGTTCAAGCTGATATCGGCCCCTGGAGGAGCCGAATTTCCGGCTGGCAGGAAATGTTCCCAACCACGTTCGAGATGTCAGAACCCGGTGCGGCGCTCAAACCGCAGTACTGCCTCGAGAAGTTGCGGGATGCGGCACCGGAGGGCACGATCCTGACGAGCGGTGTCGGCCAGCATCAGATGTGGTCGTCGTTGCATTGGAAGTTCAACGAGCCATACACCTGGGTCAACTCCGGTGGTCTCGGCACGATGGGGTTCTCGATCCCTGCCGCGATCGGTGCCAAGGT
Source organism: Ilumatobacteraceae bacterium (assembly GCA_031422395.1). Lineage (GTDB taxonomy): Bacteria > Actinomycetota > Acidimicrobiia > Acidimicrobiales > Ilumatobacteraceae > Ilumatobacter. The sequence continues at coordinate 2,322 of JANPLQ010000115.1, forward strand.
CGGTCGCCCTGACCGCACGGTGTGGGCTGTCGATGGTGACGGCTGCTTTCAGATGACCGCCCAGGAGCTGGTGACCGCGACCGTCGAGCGGATTCCGATCAAGGTCGCCCTCCTGAACAACAGCTACCTCGGGATGGTCCGCCAGTGGCAGGAGATGTTCTACGGCGAGCGCTATAGCGAGGTCTATCTGTCGACCGAGTGCCCCGACTACGTCAAGTGGGCCGAGGCGATGGGTTGCGTCGGCATCCGTGTCGAGTCGCCGGAGGAAGTCGAGCCAGCGATCGAGAAGGCCAACTCGATCAATGACCGCACGGTCGTCGTGGAGTTTCGTACCGATTCCGATGAGAAGGTGTTCCCGATGGTTCCAGCCGGTCAATCGAATGACGACCTCCTTGTCCACCCGTCACAGCAGACCAACAGGGAGTACTTGTCATGACCGTTATCAATCGGCTCGTTGGCACTCGCCTACCGAGTTCGCCATCTCCGCTCCGCTTCGACGCTCACCGAGAGTCAGTCTGATGACCGCTATCAATCCGCACGGGTCATCGCTCAATCACCACATGTTGTCGGTGCTCGTCCAGAACCGACCGGGCGTGCTCGCCCGCGTTGCCAGCCTGTTTGCTCGACGCGGCTACAACATCTACTCGCTGGCAGTTGCTCCCGCAGAGGACGAGGGTATGAGCCGAATTACGATCGTGGTCGACGTCGATTCGTCTCCGCTCGAACAGATCGTGAAGCAGCTTTACAAGTTGATCGAGGTAGTCAAGATCAACGAGCTTGACCCGAGGCACTCGGTCGAGCGTGAGTTACTCCTGGCCACCGTGCGGACTCAGCCGGAGGTTCGCGGCCAGGTACTCGAACTCGTGACGATCTTCGAAGGCAAGATTCTGGCCGTCGGCGCCGATGCGCTGACGATCAGTTTGGAGGGACACCCCGACAAGCTGGATGATTTCGAGGAGCTACTCGGTGACTTCGTCCTCGTCGAGCTCCAACGAACTGGCAGGGTCGCCCTGCCGAAACTAGATCGAGGTGCGCGCCTGCGCGCCGCCAACACGTCTCATACCGCCAACAAATCAACTGGAAAGGTGCGCTGAAATGGCCGCCAATGTGTACTACGAAGCCGACGCTGACCCGTCGATCATCCGAGGCCGCAAGGTCGCCATCATCGGCTACGGCTCGCAGGGCCACGCCCACGCCCTGAATCTCAAGGAATCTGGCGTCGAGGTGTGCGTCGGTCTGCGCCAGGGCTCGTCCTCGGTCGGCAAGGCGCAGAACGCCGGGTTGACGGTGAAGACGATCGAAGATGCGTCGGCGTGGGCCAACGTGATCATGATCCTCGCTCCAGACACCGAGCAGAAGCGGATCTTTGACGAGTCGATCGCTGCCTACCTGCAGCCCGGCGACGCAATCGCCTTCGCTCACGGCTTCAACATTCGCTTCGGCCGGATCACTGCGCCTGAAGGCATCGACTCGATCATGATCGCCCCGAAAGGCCCTGGCCATCTCGTGCGACGTACCTACACCGAAGGCGGCGGGGTGCCTGCATTGATCGCGGTCGATCAGGATGCGACCGGCAATGCCAAGGCGCTGGCGCTGTCGTACGCCGAGGCGATCGGCGGTGCACGCGCAGGAGTGATCGAGACGACGTTCCCCGAGGAGACCGAGACCGACCTGTTCGGCGAGCAGGTCGTCCTGTGTGGTGGCCTCACGAGTCTCGTGCAGGCCGGCTTCGAGACGCTGACCGAGGCTGGTTACGCCCCAGAGATGGCATATTTCGAATGTTTGCACGAGGTCAAGTTGATCGTCGACCTGATGTACGAAGAGGGCATCGCCGGCATGCGCTACTCGATTTCCGACACCGCCGAGTACGGCGATCTGACTCGTGGCCCGCGGATCGTGACAGCCGAGACGAAGGCGGAGATGAAGAAAATTTTGAGCGAGATCCAGTCGGGACAGTTCGCCGACGAGTGGGTCGCTGAGAGTGAATCGGGCCGAGCCAACTACCACCGTCTGCAGGACGAAGGCAAGGTCCATCCGATCGAAGTCGTCGGCGCGCAGCTCCGAGCGATGATGCCGTGGATCAGCGCCGGCAAGCAAAAGGTCGCCGATGCAAGCGGCGGCGCCAGCTAACTCGCCGAAACGGCGACTTGGCAGGCGAGGCGCATCATGTCGTCGACGCCTTGTTTGAGCGCCTCGTCGCTGATCCGTTCGGTTTCGCCGTCTTCGCCGAGCAGGTCTGAGACGGTCATTATCGCCAGCGCCTGAATCCCGTGGACGGCGGCGATCGTGTACATCATCGCCGCTTCCATCTCGACGGCGATGTGGCCGACCCGCTTCCAACGCGCGAAGGTCATGGGATCAGGGTTGTAGAACACGCCACTCGTCACGACTGGGCCGACATGGACGGTCGCACCCTGCTGGCGGCTCAGACGGGCGGCGCTCTCGGCAAGTTCGAACGTCGCTGCCGGCGCATAGGACGACATCTGCGCATAGCGCAGCGCCGTGGTGTCCTCGGCTGTGGCACTCAGCGCGATCACCGTGTCGCCCATCTTGATCCCGTTCTGCAAGCCTCCGCAGGTTCCCACGCGAATCAGTCGTTTCGCTCCCAGCATCACGAGTTCCTCAAACACGATGCCGGCGGATGGGCAGCCCATTCCGGTCGTCTGCACGCTGATCGGTGAACCTTCGAACGTGCCGGTAAAGCCGAGCATCCCGCGTTCCTCGTTGACGCATCGAAATCCCGAGTCGAAGAACGTGTCGGCGATGTAGCGGGCGCGCCGCGGGTCGCCAGGGCAGAGCACATTGGGGGCATAGTCGCCTTGTTCGGCGCGCAAGTGAATCGGCATCACGTCAGCGTAGAGTCGGGAGTGGGGTTGGCCTTACCGGAGGATCACATGACACCACAGATCGGTTCAGGCTCAGCTGGGCATGGCGTGGAAGCGGTGCGTGTCAGCACTGTCCTCGGCGAACGCGAAGGCCCGGTTGGCAACGCATGGACGACTGCGCTGGCCACGCCGACCGCCGGGCATTCACCGTTCATCGTTGTCGCCAAACCGAACCTTCCGGTGGTGCCGTTCACGCTGCTGGTTCCGGCGGTCGGCGTGTTGGATCAACGTCACGCTGAGTTGACGCTCGGTGCTGCGCAGGCTGGCGTAGCGGCTGCGGTACTCGATCTCAAGATGGATGATCCTGCAGGCGACTTCTGCCTGATCGCCTCGGTGTGGATCGGCCCGCAGGCTGACGATGAGGAAGCCGTATTTCAGAACACCCATGACGCCACGATTACGGCGCTGCGACTCGGGGCATCCGGCGGCCCATGGCACGGCAACCTGGCCGCCGTCGAGATGCCAGAGAACCCAAACTTTCGCCGTCCGTCCTGACCCCGGCCTCTAGGCTGTCCGGCGTGCTGAACTTGTATGAAACGGCGACCCGAGAGGTACGTGAGCTGGCGTTGCGCGAACCCGGGAAGGTCAGCATCTACCTGTGTGGGCCGACCGTGTATGGGCCGCCACATCTGGGTCACGGGCGGGCAACGCTGGTGTACGACATCCTGCGGCGTTACCTTGAGTGGTCCGGCCTTGCCGTCCACCTGGTCTCGAATATCACCGACATCGAAGACAAGATCATGGAGCGCGCCGAGCGCGAAGGGCGCCCGTGGCAGGACATCACCGCCAAGTGCGAACGGGTCTGGTTCGAGGCGATGGACGGAATTAACGTCAAGCGCCCCGACGATGTCCCCCGCGCCACCGAGTACGTCGAAGAGATGGTCGAGATGATCGGTCAACTGATCTCGGCTGACCACGCCTATCTGACGGATGACGGTGTCTATCTGTCGGTCGAATCGGTCGACGGCTACGGATTGCTGGCCCATCAATCGCTCGATGAGATGCGCGCCGGGGGCGGCGACCGCGACGTGTTCGGCGCCGACCAAAAGCGCCACCCGTCCGACTTCGTGCTCTGGAAGCTCTCGAAGCCAGGCGAGCCGTCGTGGCCCTCACCATGGGGGGACGGACGTCCCGGCTGGCACAGCGAATGTGTGGTGATGAGCCTCGACCTGCTTGGCGAGGGTTTCGATCTGCATTGCGGTGGTCAGGATTTGCGTTTCCCGCATCACGAGAACGAGCGCGCCCAGGCAGTCGCGCTCGGAAAGACGTTCGCCAATCATTGGATGCACCACGGCTTCATCGTCGACGCCGAAGGCGAGAAGATGTCGAAATCGCTCGGCAACGTCGCAAACCTGCTCGACCTGATCGCGATCTATGACCCGCGGGCGTATCGGATGGTTCTGCTTCAGTCGCATTACCGCAGTCAGATCAGGATCTCGCAGGACACGATCGACGCAGCGGTCAACGCGTTGGATGGGCTCGACTCGTTCGCCGCTCGCGCGTCACGTGTTGAAGCAGCGCGACCCGATGTTGGTGTGATCGATGCGTTTCGGGCAGCGATGGATGACGACCTCGACACCCCGAAAGCGACGGCACTGCTGTTCGACACCGTTCGTCAAGCCAACGCGGCGATCGACGCAGGTGACGCCGCGGCTGGTCCGTTGGTCGCCGCCGTTGTCGAGATTTGCGGTGCGTTCGGTCTCGAACTGAAGGCATCCGGCGAAGTCCCTGCCGACGTCGAGGCTCAGACTGCAGCTCTCGACACCGCACGCGCAGCCAAAGATTTCGCCGCTGCTGATGCGATTCGTGCCGACCTTCAATCGGCCGGATGGACCGTCGAAACCACCAAAGACGGCACCACCGTTCGCCGCTGAGACCCGCTCACCAAGGGGGCTACTGCGGCGAAGTCTTGTAGAGATCCCCAGCCAGATACTTGAGACCCGAGTCTGGTTGCACCGTCACGACACGGTGCCCGGAACCTAACTCGCGTGCGAGCCGCACCGCGGCGACGAGGTTGGCGCCGCCTGATGGACCTGTCCACACACCTTCTTCGACCGCCGCCCGCCGCGCCATTGCAAACGCGTCGGCGGTGCTCACCGTTTCGACCCGCTCGTATTGCGCGCTACTGAACACGGACGTAATGAAACCGACTCCTCCGCCTTCGATTCGGTGGGTGCCTGGTTGGCCACCGGAAATCACCGGAGATTCGGATGGCTCGACGGCGACGCGAACCATCGACGGCCAGACCTCTCGAAGCGCCATCGTCGTGCCGAGATAGCAACCTCCGACGCCGATGTAGATACAACAGGCGTGAATCTCGCCGTCGATTTGTTTGGCCGCCTCGTCGCCGATTCCTCGGTAACCGGCGATCGAATCGTGGTTGTTCAACTGGTCGGTGGCGAAACCCTGCGTCTCCTCGACAATCCGGCTGGCTCGTTCCATCATCCGAGGAATCAGCGACGGGGTGATCCCCTCTGGGCTGTCGACGATCTCGAGTTGGGCCCCGAAGGCGCGCATTGTTGCCAGCTTTTCTTCAGCGAAGGCGTTTGACGACACGATCCGAAGCGGGTAGCCCTTGATGGCGCACACCAACGCCAACGAACTTCCCGTCGATCCGCCGGTGTACTCGACGACGGTTTGGCCAGGCTGCAGGCGACCGTCTCGCTCGGCCGCCTCGATCATTGCAAGCGCCATCCGGTCCTTGTATGAACCGGTCGGATTCGCCGCTTCGAGTTTGACCCACACCTCGGCGTCGTCGGATGTGGTGATGCTCGACAGTCGGACGATCGGTGTGTTTCCGATGGCTGCAAGGGCGCCCTGCCGAGCCGAGGAGTGGCCGTCTGAGGTGAACATCATCTGGCGAACCCTACGTCGTAGGCTAGCTGACGCTATGACGCGACCGGTCCCCACCTCATCCCGACCGGGGATGGGGCAACAACCGGGTCTCGATGGGTTACGGGCGATCTCTGTGATCGCCGTGATGCTCTACCACGGAGGGTTCACCTGGATTCACGGCGGGTTCCTCGGTGTCGAGGTGTTCTTTGTCGTGTCCGGCTTCCTGATCACCACGCTGCTGATCGAGGAGCGCGAGAAATCGGGGCGGGTCTCGCTGCCGCAGTTCTGGCTGCGCCGGGCGAGACGGCTGTTCCCGGCTCTGTTTGCGGTGCTGCTGGCCGTGGCTGTCTGGGCGGCGTTGTTCGGGTCGGCTGAGCAGACATCGCAGATGCGGCGTGATCTTCCTTGGTCGATCTTCTACTTCGCCAACTGGGGCACGATTGTCGGCGACGTCCCCTACTTCCAACCGGGTGACCCTCCGCTGCTGCGACATCTGTGGAGCCTGGCGGTCGAAGAGCAGTGGTATGTGATGTGGCCGTTGGCGTTCGTGGCGTTGGCCGCCACGCGTTGGCGACCGACGCGGATCGCCAAGACGTTGTTCGGCGTGGTCGGCCTCGTTCTGGTCGTCACCTGGTGGATCGCCCGCGGTGGCGAGACCCCGCTGAATGGATTGATGGGTTGGTTCGACGGTGACAACCGCGTCAACTACATGTACCTCTCGACCGTTACTCGGTCGTCGGGCCTGTTGATGGGGGCGGCCGCCGCGTTCGTCTGGCGGCCATGGCGGTCGGCGGCCGCTAACAGGGTCCCGAGTCGACGGTTGGATCTGACGTTTGGCGTCGTGATTGGTCTGCTGATGTGCTGCTTCATCGCCGCCCGGTTGACCGAGGGCTACATGTATCCGTGGGTGCTCGGGTTCGTCTCCGGGCTGTCGCTGATTGCCGTACTGATCGTCGTGCACCCGGCGGCGAAAGGTGCGCGATATCTGTTCTCGCTGCCACCGATCGTCCAGATCGGGAAGCGCAGTTATGGGCTGTACTTGTGGCACTGGCCGATCCTCGTGATTGGTGGCGCGACCAAGGGTTCGTTGCCGAAGTTCGTCGCCTCGATCGCGGTAGCGGCGGTGCTGTCGGAGGTGTGTTACCGATACATCGAGACCCCGGTCCGCAAGGGCGCGCTCGGTCGTTGGTGGCATGAGCGCGGCGATGCTCGATGGATGCCGATCGGCGGTGTAGCGGTGACTGCGGCGGCGCTGGCCGCGTTCTACGTTTCGGTCGAACCGTTCGACGTTGCCGCCGGGGGAGAGGCATCGTTCGAGCTGTCGAGTACCGATACGACCAGCGCCACCAACTCCACTGACCTACCGACCAGCGAGCCACTTGTGATCTCGCCGGAAGTCGCATCGACTGCCGACGATCAAACGGTGATCACGAACCCGGTGGTCGCTGAGGGATCGGCTTCGACACCGGCCACGACATCGAACACGCTGGCGATCCCGACAACTCCACCGGTGTTACCCCGGGCCGTCACGATCGTCGGCGACTCGCAGGCGCACTCGCTCGCAATCAACTTGCCGGACGGGATCGGATCCACGTTTACGATCAATGATGGTTCGCTCGACGGTTGCAGCATCTACGAATCCGGTCGAGTCCACAGCAGCCGCGACGGGTTCAGCAACAACTTCTCGATCTGTGCGGATTGGGTCTCCGAATGGGCATCGGCAGCAGAAGAGTCCGAAGTGGCGGTCGTCGTGATCGGCGCCTGGGACGTGTTCGACATCGAGATCGACGGCGTCATGTATCCGTTTGCGTCTGCCGAGTTCGATCAGTTGTTCACCGGCAAGCTCCGGCTAGGCATCGACGCGATGGCGGCTTCGGGAGCGCAGGTTGCGTTACTGGAAGTGGCGTGCATGCGCCCGCAAGATGTGGAGGGAGCGGGCGTCCCGGCGTTGCCGGAGCGCGCTGACGACAGCCGAGTCGCGCACCTCAATGACCTGCTCCGCGGTGTCGCATCCGCCGACCCGGCCCGGGTCACGTTCGTCGACGGTCCTGATGCCTGGTGCGGTGATCCCGTCATTTCAGCTGATCTGAACTACCGCTGGGACGGCGTTCACGTCTACAAACCCGGTGCGAAGTTGATCTACGAGACAATCGCACCGGCCCTGCTTGCGATCCCGGTCGCCGGTTGACGAAATCTCAAGTTACCGACGGGTAGACAAATCGGTTACCGACGAGTAACTTACTCTCCATGACCGACTTCTCGCTCGCACTCAACGAGGACCAACTCCAACTCCAGAAGTGGGTTCACGGCTTCGCCGAGGACGTCATGCGGCCCGCCGCCCATGAATGGGATGAGCGTGAGGAGTTCCCGTTTCCACTGGTTCAACACGCCGCCGACATCGGCCTGTATGGCTGGGAGTTCATGCTCAACGCCATGTCTGACCCGACGGGGCTGACGATGCCGGTCGTTGTCGAGGAGCTGTTTTGGGGCGACGCCGGGATCGGGATGGCGATCATGGGGTCATCGCTCGCAGCCGCCGGCATTGCGGGAATCGGTACTCCCGAGCAGACGATGGAATGGGTGCCGCAGTGCTACGGCGACGCTGCCAAGGTCCAACTCGGTGCGTTCTGTGTCAGCGAGCCGGACGCCGGCTCCGACGTCTCGAATCTGCGTACCCGCGCTGTCTACGACGAGGCCACGGATGAGTGGGTGCTGAACGGCACCAAGGCATGGATTACCAACGGCGGTATTGCCGATATCCATGTGGTCGTCGCAGCCGTCGATCCAGAGTTGAAGGGTCGCGGCCAGGCCTCGTTCATTGTCCCGCCAGGGACGAAGGGTCTGTCGCAGGGCCAGAAGTATCTGAAGCACGGGATTCGCGCATCACACACGGCGGAGGTCGTGCTCGATGATGTGCGTGTGCCCGGCCGATGCCTGCTCGGTGGCAAAGAGAAGCTGGATGCCAAGCTGGCGCGTGCTCGCGAGATCGGCCGGTCGGGTGAGAAGCAACCGGCGATGTCGACGTTCGAGTCGACCCGTCCGACGGTTGGCGCGCAGGCGCTGGGTATCGCTCGGGCTGCCTACGAGTACTCGCTGGCGTACGCCAAAGAGCGTCATGCGTTCGGTCGGCCGATCATTATGAACCAGGCAATCGCCTTCAAGCTCTCGTACATGGCCACCGAGATCGACGCTTCTCGTCTCCTGATCTGGCGCGCGGCGTGGCTGGCAAAGAACGGCGGCTTCAAGAACGCCGAAGGTTCGATGAGCAAATGGAAGGCATCCGAGACGGCGGTGCGGGTGACGGAGGATGCGATCCAGATCCTCGGCGGCTACGGGTACACAAGGGAGTACCCGGTAGAGCGCTGGCACCGAGACGCCAAGATCCACACGATCTTCGAAGGCACGTCCGAGATCCAGCAGCTGGTGATCGCTCGGGCCATATCAGGCCTGCGTATCGAGTAGATAAGCTCACTTGGCTGGCCGATCAAATTGACCTCCAAACGCCATCCCTAATCTTTATCCCTAATACTTGGGCAAGATCTGGCTGATAGTGTCTCGTGCATGGCAACGATGCGCGAGAAGCGACCGGGGGTGTGGGAGGTACGAGTCTTCACGGGCTCCGACGCTCGCGGGCGGCCGACGCAGCTCTCACGCACGGTGCATGGTGGCAAGCGCGACGCGTTGCGCGTTGCCGCCGAACTCGATGTCGGCCCCGGTCGCTCCTCGCCTGCTGGTAGGTCGGTCAGCGACGTGCTCGACGCTTGGGTCGATCAGAGCCTCGGCACGTGGGCACCGTCCTCGGCTCGGGATCAGCAGAGTCGAATACGCTCGATCAAGAAGGATCAGGTCTCGCGTCTGCCTCTGGCGCGCCTCACGGTAGGCGACGTCGAGCGGTGGCACACTCGGCTGCGAAAGGGCGGGATGCGCGATGCCGGCATCAAGAATCAGCACGGCGTGCTACGTGCTGCATTGTCCCAGGCGATGCGCTGGGGATGGACCAGCAACAACGTCGCTGCGATGGCACGGTTGCGTTCGACCAAGACGCAGCAGCGAACCGTGATGAGCGTCGATGATGTTCGTGCCGTGATGGCGTCAGCAGCGACGATCGATGCCGCCGCCGAGTTGGCGCTACGGATCGCCGCCGTTGCCGGTGCGCGTCGAGCCGAGCTGGCCTCGCTCAAGTGGAGCGACGAGGCGGGCGGACAACTTTTGATCGACTCGGCGACTGAGATCACCAATCGCGGCGATGGTGCGCCCGAGCTGCGCGAGGCCGCGACCAAGACCGCAAACGCCCGTACCGTGACGCTTGACGACGACACAGTCGACCTGATCGCCAAGCTCCGGCGAGAGCGGGCGCCGTACGGTCCGTGGATGTTCGGCCTCGGTCCCGAGCTGGTCAGTCCCGACCGCATCGGCTGGTGGTGGAGCCGCTCGCGCAAGCTGTCGGGCATCGATGCGAAGTGGCGTCTGCATGACTTGCGTCACTGGTCGGCCACCGTCGCGATCGGCCAGGGCCACGACGTGAGAACCGTCGCGGGCCGCCTCGGCCACGCCAACCCGGCGATGACGTTGCGTGTCTACGCCCACGCCTTCGCCGCCGCAGACCAAGCCGTCGCCGTCGGCCTCGGCGACTTCCTGAAGGGCGACTCGTGAAGCGCCTGCCGTTCACCGATGCGTTCGTCGACGAATCCGTTCGTGGTCGCCGTTACCTGATGGGCTGTGTGTTGATCGAGGCCCGTCATCTCACGAGGGTCCGTCGTGCGACGAACGAACTGGCGGGGGAAGGGAAGCGTCTTCACTTCCACGAGGAACTCGACAGCGTGCGTCGCTCCGCGCTTGAGCTGTTCGCCGCGATGCCCGTCCGGGTCACGGTCGTCGCGTGCACGCGCAGCCACGGCGTGAGCGAGTTCCACGCGCGGGACGCCTGCCTCGCCGAGATCGTTCGGTTGCTGCAGGATCGTTCCATTCCGCGGCTGACGATTGAGAGCCGACAGGACGACCGCGACGATCGCCGGACGATCTCGCGATCGCGGCTCCCGGAACCGTCGTTGGTGTTCGACCACCGTCAGGGCCAGCGCGAGCCGATTCTGTGGGTAGCCGATGCGGTTACGTGGGCGTTCGGAGCGGGTGGTCGATGGCTGCCACTCGTCGAACCCCTGCTCGACAACGTCATCGAATTGCGCCCGTAAAGCGCAGAACCCGGCTCCCCCGCCAAAGGGCGGGCAACCGGGTCCACTTCCTCAAGCGCTTGCCCGAGGCACCACAAGTATGCGCCGCAGAGTCGCGATTCGCAAGCAGATTGGGCAACCGAATCCCGTACGTACGCGCAGAACCCGGTTCCCTACCGCTCGAGGGACCGGGGCGGACGCTCATCGAGGCCCGCTTGGAGCGCGAAGTCACTCAGAGCGAACTCGTTGTTCGTCGCTGGCATCGACCCGATGTATCTCACGCGGATGGGAGAACGGATTCGAGACCACGTGCGTCGGCGTGTGCTGCGTTGCCAGCGCGTCGGCGAACGTTAGTGGCGATCACGAGCCGAGCTGCTGGTTCAGTCATCGCCAACAAGATAGGCCTCGCGGCAGGCTCAGCGTGTGCTGAGGCTGCGGGGTTCCGGACGAGATGTTCGATTCTCGCGCCCGGGAGATGTAGGTCAGGGTGCGGTATACGCCCACGTGATGTAGACGTACTCGTCCGTTGTGTTGGCGCTCGGGAACCAAACGAGGGCAAAGCCCTTTGTCGGCAGAAATCCCGCATGGCCAGTCGCGCTCGATACGCCCCCGAGGGCCGCTGTGTACACGCACACTTTGCCCGATGGAGCCGTTGGAGCAAGTGGCGTCCCGGTGCACGTCGGGTCATCGTCGGTCCCCAAGAAGTCATCGGTGCCGAAGTTCACGGTGGTTAAGGTGAGCGCGACCGGTGCGGTTGCTCCGAACGAAACGTAAAGCCGATCAGGTTCGGTATCGGGTCCGTGGTCGGAGTCGAACATCGCCTCGCCGGTGAGGGTCGTGCCGCTGGGAATCACATCCCACGCACTCAGACCTCTAATCCCTGGTGGCCCCGCTGGCCCAGTAGCCCCTGGCGGTCCTGCTGGTCCAGGCACTCCGCCAGCCACGTAGTAGCCGACGAGGTCGATCAGAAGGTCGGTGGTCGCCCCTGTGGCGTTGCCGAGGTAGTACAGATTGAGCTCACCGTTGTTGGCGGCTGTCGGAAGTTCGACCGTCACCGAGTTGGGGGCGATGTCGGCGGGTACTACGTTGAGATTGCTAGTAGTTGGTTCGCCGGTTGCGTTGCCGGGTCGCACGGAGACGAACCCGCTCGCGGTCGGGCTGACCGCCGTGACATTCATGACGACAGCTGAGGCGCCTTCGGGCACCACGATGGCCGTCGTGCTCGTCGTCGGGCCGGTGGAGATCGCGACGGTGCCGGTGACTTTGAGATTGCGTGCGACGGCGGTGACGAATGGACCGGTAAGCCCAACGCCGTTTCGTGTGTCGAGCACGCGCACTGGGGTGATGGCAATGAACGACGACGCGGGACTGTCGGCGCGCACGGTGTACAGCCCACCAGCGCCGATGGTTACTGCAGCAGCGGCACCGATGGCTGCCCATCGACACCGCACTAAATTTGGTCGTTGATTCATATTGTTGTCCTCGCATCCGTTTTGGGGTCGACCTTATGCGACAGGCGAGCATGTGTCGGCTCGAGCCGTTGGCGGTCATGCGCCATCGTCGTCTTCGTTCGTGATCGCCAATCTCGCGAGACCGGAGCCACCGGGCGATGTCGCGGTCGACGTCGTAGACATTGCGTTCCAGATACGACGGGCCACGCCGAAACCGAGCGCCATCGGTGCAGCGACCGCCGACGACGATCGGAACATTCTCGGCTTTGACCTGAGGCAACAGTGACAGACCGACAACCCGCGTACCGCGATCGGCCTGCGCGGCAAGCATCTTGGGTGCGATACAAGTTTGCCCGAGGCACGAACCAGTGCGCCGTAGAGTGATTCGTGAGCGATTTCGATTCGGACTGCACAGTCCGCACGCGCAGAACCCGGTTCCCTACGGTGCGGTAGGCAACCGCATTCAACATGACGGTCTCGGGCGATAGCGCGAGGTGTGAAACCCGGCCACCTAGCTTGGGGCCGTGTCGACACGCTCGAGGAGGAGCAGAGGTACGCGACTTGCCGCTGTCGCCCTACTCTCATTGCCGTTGACCGGCTGCTCGAAGGCGGGCGGGAGCAAGCCCGCCTTCGTTGTTCTCGAGCAGTACGTCGAGTTCTTGGGCAGTGCCGACTTCGAAGGAGCGATGGCGCTGCGGTGCGGCGACACACAGGTTGACACAACAAATTCTGCGCAGTTTCTGAACCATCTAGATCGACTCGAACAGAGTGCCGGTGTGCCGCTCGAAGTTGTCGACGCGGAGGAAGTCGCTGACGGCAAGCTCCTCGCCTCGAATGGCGCAACTCCGCATCGGGAGATCCGATTCCGACTTCGTACGAAGGCTGGCTCGTCGCAGCCGATCCATGTCGTCACCGTGATCGACGACGGCAAGGAGCTTCTGTGTGGGTACTCGGTTGAGGAGTCGTTTGCCCTGCGAGATCGGCTTTCCGAAACGCCCATCAAAACGAGTCGCGTGCACATCGACGATCTGCGCGGTGTGGTCGAGCACTCAGAGGAGAGCTTCACCAATGCCATCGTCAACGCCGGACCGTCGGGGCAGCCGGACGAAACGAAGGAGCATGCGGTGGAAGGGTGGGGAACCTTCTGGAAGGTGGGCGACTTTGGGGGTGTGACGGTTGCCGTCTACCGGTTCGCGGACGCAACGTCGGCGAAGAAGGCGGCTGTTGACTTCCTGAGCCGTCGGGTGCCTGATGGCACGAGGACATTCGCGGTTCCTGCGATGCCCAATGCGATCGGGCTTCGTCACGTCGGCTTTGGGTGGACCTCGCTGCAGCCAGCCGATCTCGGAGATCAAATCGACCTCGTGGTTGGGGTGTACGACGATGTGGTCGTATGGATCGCGGCCAATCCATTGTCGGCCACCGATGATCACGCTCTCGTCAACTCGGTTGCCGACGACATCGCGCCCTGAGTCGAGCCCGAGGTTTGCCCGCCCATGAGGGTGCATCGGGGAGTCCTCGACTGCGATCGGGAACCGAATCGGGAAAGCCGGGCGTCCTGAACCGTGATCGGGAAGTGAGTCGGGCGTGGTAAGGGGCGTGGTGTCGGGATGCCTGAAGTGCACTGTGTCGCGCCATGGACGCGACTTCAGGGACTCCCGGCACCGGCATTGAGCGGGTCGAGACGGTTCACGGGCTGCTCAAGATCGCTGAGGCGGCGGCTGAGATGCGGATCAGTGTCTCGCTCGCGTACCAGCTCGCTCACGAATATCTGAACAGCGGCGGCGCGGTTGGTTTGCCGGTGATGCGGTTCGGAACCTGCATGCGTGTCCCACGCTGGGCGCTCGACGTGCTGATCACAACGGGTCGCGTTGTCCGGCTCAGTGACGTTGCCGGTCCAACCGACTGGCTGCACCGTGCGAGCTGACACCGACCGCGGGCACACCAGTGCGCTGGACCGTTCATACAGCGCGACGGCCAGCAGTCGCGGCGCCACGCTCGCCCACTCGCGCGCCTGCCTCGCCAAGTAACCGCGATGTGCACCTTTCCGACCAACCCAAAAATCAGAACCAGACAGGTGCCCGCGCGAGGTCGGGCGTGGTCATGATGCGGGTCACCACACTGTACGCCGCCACGGCGACGACGACGGCCGGCTACTACACGCGTTACCTGACGCAAGCGACGGGGGAGCAGCCCGGCCGTTGGCTCGGGAACCAAGCCGAGCAGCTCGGACTGACCGGCGAGGTGACAACCGAGGCGTTGCAGCTGCTGTTGTCGGGATGCCACCCGACCACCGGCGCGACGCTCGGGCATCCGCTCGTCGATCGCACGCTTTCGAACGGCAAGGTGATCCGAGCGGTGGCCGGGTTCGACGCCACACTGTCGGCTCCGAAGTCGCTCTCGGTGTTGTGGGCGCTCACCGGTGACGAAGGGCTCGCACGATGTCATGACGTCGCCGTGCACGCCGTGGCCGACTACCTGGAACGCTTCGGTGCCACGACCCGCATCCGCTCCAACGGGCAGCGCATGCACCCCGACACCCAGGGCCTCACGATGGCGGCGTTCCGTCAGACCACCAGCCGCGCCGACGACCCGCAACTGCACACCCACCTCGTCATCTCCGCCAAGGTGCAGACCGTCGACGAGCGATGGTTGGCGCTCGACGCCCGCTTCCTCAAGCGCCACCAGCGCACGCTCGGCGGCCTCTACCAATCGGTGCTCCGCGCCGAGCTCACCCACCGGTACGGCGTCGCCTTCGAGCCGATCATCAACGGCCAGGCTGAGATCGGAGGGGTTCCGATCGAACTGCTCACGGTGTTCTCCAAGCGCACCACCGAGATCGACACCGTCATGGCAGACAAGCTCGACGAGTTCTATCGGCGCGACGACCGCGACCCGACCAGGATCGAGTTCGCTGCGATGCAACGCGAGGCCGCCGCCGACTCGCGCGCCCACAAGACTGGCCGGACCACCGACGACCTTCGAGCAATGTGGCGAGTCGAGGCTGCAACGGTCGGAGTCACGTCGGCCTCGCTACTCCGATCGATCGAAGTCGCTGCCGTCGAGTGCACGCCAGCGACTCCCGAACTCACCACCGGGGCGATCATCGATGCGCTGTCGCTCGGCGCGTCGACCTGGAATCGCGCCGACGTGCTGCGCACCATCTGTGATCTCGCCCGGCCGGCACCTGGTGTGTCGGGGGAGCGCTGGGCGGCGTGGCTCGACCGAGCGGTCGACACGGTGATGTCACACTGCGTCGACCTCGACCCCGAGCTACCGGAACACACTCGACGTCGGGCGTCGGATGGGCGATCGATCTGGATCGAACCGATCGCTTCACACGTCACAAGCGAAGCGGTGCTCGCCCAGGAGCAGCAGATCCTCGACTGGGTATCCGAGGCGACGGCGTTCGATCCGCAACCGTCGGCCACTGTCAATGGCGATGGGCTCGACGTCATGCAGTACGCGGCTGCCGCGGCGGTCGCCGGCTACGACCCGCTCACGATCGTCGTCGGCCCGGCCGGTGCAGGCAAGACGACAATGCTGCGCGCCGCTGTGGCCGCGCTTCATTCGCCGCCGCACCAATCGGCGCACGGCTTCGCACCGACGGCCAAGGCGGCCCAGGTGTTGCAGGCCGAGACCGGTATGGCGTCCGACACCGTCGCCAAGTTGCTGTATGAATGGTCGCGCCCCGATCGTCCACCCGACGACTGGTGGCAGCTCGGCCCGCACTGCACCGTGATCGTCGACGAGGCCGGCATGCTCGGGACGCACGACCTGCATCGGCTGATGCAACTCGCGGAGCAGAACACCTGGCGGCTCGTGCTCGTGGGTGACCCGCATCAACTCCAGGCCGTGGTCGTGGCGGGATGTTCGCCGAGCTGTGTTCAGCGGGGCGGGTGATCGAACTCGAACTCATCCACCGCTTCGTCAACCCGTGGGAAGCGGCCGCGTCGCTGGAGCTGCGACACGGCGATACGCGCTCGCTCGACGCCTACGAAGCCCACGACCGCATTGTGCCTGGCCGAATCGAACAGCACCTCGACACGATCGCCACGTACTGGATCGAATGCCGCGACCGATGCGAATCGTTGGCGATCACGACCACCCGCAACGAGCACGTCGACATGATCAACGACCGCATCCAGACCGAACGATGGCACCGCCTCGAAATCGACCGAACCCGCCGAGTCTCCACTGCCGACGGCATCGGCGCATGGGTCGGCGACCTCATCGCCACCCGCCGCAACGACCGCTCGCTCATCACATCAACCGGCCAGTTCGTCCGCAACCGCGACCAGTGGGTCGTGACCGCGATCGACGAGCGCGGCGACATCACTGCAGCGAGAGTCGACGGAGGCGGGAACGTCGTACTGCCAACCGAGTACGCACGCGACTACGTCCGCCTCGGGTACGCCGCCACCGAACCCGGGAACCAGTCCGACACCCAAGACCGCAGCATCACGTTGGCAACGGGTTCGACCACCGGCCGCGGCCTGTATGTCGGCATGACCAGAGGCCGCCAGTCGAACCACGTCCTTGTGATCGCCGACATTCACGACCTCGGCGCGGCGCGTGACGTCTTGGAGCGAGCCGTGTCGTGCGATCGAGCCGATGTGCCAGCGGTGACCCGTCGCCACCAACTCGTTGGGCACACCGGCAGCGACCGCTCGGTCACGACCCTCCCATCCTGGTCCGAGAGATCCGACGATCGTCCAGCAGTGTCGCCGACGCGCGGAATCGAGATCGACTGATCTGACTGGCCGCGGGCTCCCAATCAGTCGATGCGGTTGGCGCGAGCGGTCGATCGGAGCTGAGGCGCGGTGACTGTCGACGACCACCGTGTCATCGGTATCGACTGAGCCGACCGACGATGTCGCCGACATCGTCGTCGATCCCGACGCCTCCTTTGCCGGTGTTGTCGACGGGGTTGCTGGTCTGCATCAGCGACATCGGACGCCATGACCTTCGTCGTCGACCGAGTCGTGCGCCGTACGTGCGCCATGCAACGTAGGTCGAATGGGGAAGTGGAGGTGCTCGAGGCCGGCAACAAGAACACTGCGTCTTCATCGCCGCGTATCTTCCGCTCGGCGCGGTCACGCTGGAACTCCTGGACCTGGCTGGCGCTGTCGTCGCCGAACATCGCTTGGCCAGCCCGTATCCGCGTCCGAGGGTCGGTGGTGGCCTAGACGACGCTTACACTCATGAGCGGCCAGTAGCTCGGTCACCGGGCGCGTTGGTTGGCGTCGAGCGGTCGGGTCCGGCGCGAGTTCGATCCGGGGCGTACGCCGTCGTATGTCATCGCGCACACTGCGTCACCGAATTCGTTGCGAGGAACGAGTGTCTGACCGGATCGTCGAGGTCGTACAGGTGCGGCGCCTTGCTCGGTTGGTGATCGAAAGTCGGCCGACGGCCGAGAGGGCGAGCGTCTCCTGGTGCGGGCGCGACGACCAGACACACCGTTCGTGTTCGAGCACCGGCGCAGGAGCGCGTAGCGGATGCTGTGGGGCCGCTGACGCCGTCACGTGGCAACACTTCGACCGCAACCCGTTGGAGCCAGGCCGCCGCCGGTGAATGGCCAAACTAGCGGCCGGGCGCGCGAAGGGGTGAGCCGTCGGCTATTTGCATTGAGAGCCACCCGATCACCCAGGTAGGTCGATGGCCTGACCCTGAAAGACGACCTCACGTCCGTCAAGCGGTTCGCTGAGGGAAACGATGAACTCACGCCGCTCACCAATCGCACGACAGCCTTGGGGCGGGTCACCGGGGGGCCGGTAGGCAACGACCTCAACGGTCACTCGTTCGGCGGACTCGGTGAAGTTGACTTCGTAGTACCTGGTGCACGGATTGGTCGGGTCGTATGTCCGCATCCCGATCACCTTGAGGGTGATGACGCGATCGTCAGCGCTCACCGTTGCTTGGAACATAGCGCTTGACGGGAGTTCGAGCTGTTCGACAGTGACGGCGTCGACCGGGCGGGTGGTTCCATCTGGAATCGTTGTCATCGGAGTTCCGTTCTCAGATGTCGGCGAGCTCGATGCGGTCGGCGCAGCCGTCGACTCTGGCGGGCTTGAGCTCTCAATGATCGTCGCCGAGGTGGGGCTGAGCGAGGATCCAACTGACGATACGGATTCTTGCATCGTCGGGTTCGATGGATCGGCGACCGACGCTTCGTCGTCCCGCGACCGTTCAACGATGAGAGCAGCCACGAGGCCGACAATAAGCACGGCTGCGGACGCAACCGCCCAGGACCGGTGTTGGGGTCGCGCCGAGCCAGGTGGTGTCCATGTTTCGAGGAGTTCCTGTCTGAGAAGACTGCGGAACTCTGGTCGCATGTCAACGATCGTGACGCTCTTCCGCAGAGGCAGGATCCATGAGTCGTTCGTTGATTCGTTCATTGCGGTCTCCGTGTTCGCATCTTCGCTTTGGCGCGCTGCAGGAGCGACTCTGCTGCCCGCACAGTGGTGTTCATCGCGTCGGCTACCTCCATGACAGGAAGATCCTCGATGTAACGAAGGACCAGCGCTGACCGCTCTCGCGGTGTCAGAAAGGTGAGCAATTCGGTGGCGTCGCGGTCCGGCGCGGAGGCAGAATCTGGGCGATGACCGGCTGCGGCAGTGATCCGTCTCTGCTCGCGTCCGGTTGACCGCAAGACGTCAAAGTGGCGGTGTCTCAGTGTGGTGATGATCCAGCCGATCGACACCCGTGTGACGCGGCCCTCACCAATGGCGCGTAGGAGCCGCAGGTATGCATCCTGGACGAGATCTTCTGCCTGCGCCCGGTTGGTGCCAGTAAGGAGGACGGCCGCATGGAACACCTCGTCAACGGTGTCGTCGTAGAACGCGGCTAGACCAGCGCTAGAAGTCACATCGTACTCAGTCTGTGTTTGGGTCACGGCGACGCGGTCACCTCCTCACATCTTCAACGTCGCCGCTCCCGACTTTCCGTCGCAGTTGTCGTGTCAGACGCAAACACCGCGGAGGAACCGAATCGTGTTGCCACGACCGCCATGAGTGTGCAGTGCGATCCTCGGAGCAGAATCCGAGCGCGGGTCCGTGTCGTCTGCCAACGTCTCGCAGTATTCGGGTCACCCGTTGACGATCGACAAGCCCCAGATGTTCGAGATCGTCGTCCACTTGTGGTACCACATGCGGTAGGCGCAGGGTGTGCCGCCACTTCCTTCGGCAATGACGATGCCTTTGGCTTGCTGCCGTCCGTTGGCCTTGTGGTACGTGACGGGACCGCCCGAGTCACCGCCGGCAGCGATCGGGCCCCACGCACACGCCCGCTCGTGGTACGCCAGGTCCGTCGTACACCCGCTCGCATCGCAATAGGTACTGACACTATTGCTCAGGTTGCTACATGTCTCAAGCGACGATGCTCCGTTGTTGCAATACGAGATGCTGTAGGTAGGGTTGCTGGCACCCTCCACGCGAGCCCAGGTCGTCTGATCCGGACCGCTGTAAGTCCGCCCGATGTAGGTGGATCCGTTCATTATGAGCAGGTCTGGGTTAGGGAACGAGCGCGCGGCCACGGTGCCGAAGTACTGCGAGTTGTTGCCGTTGTTGAACACCTGAGGGACGCCCCAGGAGCAATGCCCCGCGCTCAACATGAACGGACCGTACGCCGCCGACCACACATAGAATCCGGACGAGCAGTCGTAGCCGCTGCTGCTGCCGTCGTTGATCTGGGCTCCTGCGTAGTGTTGTGCGAAGTCCCAACGGCGATCGGCGCGCGAGGCCTTGGCATTGTCGACGCTCATCTGCCTCCCCGGCATGGCGTAGGGGAGTGCTGCTGCGATCGCTTTTGGATCAAGATTGGTAACAACCTGGATCCGATCGGTGAATGGCGAGTAGCCCGCCGAAACGAACTGGTCGTCGATCAGGGAAATCGCTGCGATTCCCTCATCGACCGCCGCTAGGTCTTGATCCCGCACACAGCTAACCAGCATGGCGTAAGCGAGCGCGGGCCGCGGAACGTCGGGAGTCACGACGACGGTCGGGTTGCCGTCCGAGTCGAAAACCACGGCGCGAACACCATGGACACCTAGTTGCTGCGGCATAACTGTCTTCGGCTCGATCCCCGCGGCGCGAGCCTCGTCGGGCGGCAGCGCATCCACTTCCGCAATCGCGGTCACCTCGTCGTGACCGACGAGTTCGGCCGTAAGTTGCTGAGCCTCGTCGACCAGAGTGTCGTCGAGTTCCACGGTCGGATCGAGCTTGGAGAAGCGTTCTAACGAGTCGCACTCCACAGTGTCGGTCGACTGTGCGGCACTCCCGGCGCTACCGGCCGAGCTGATCAACGCCGGGCACACGATGGCGAGGGCGGCGGCAATGACTCGAAGCTTCATGGGAGTCGTCCTTTCGTAGAGCCCGCTGATTCGGAGCATAAAGGAGGACCAGGAGCTCCACAATGGCTGACGCCGTTATACCCTCGATCCACCGATCGGGGTCGGGTGATGTAGGTCGCGAATCCGCGTGAAAGGTCTGAGCTGGGACGATGTTGGTTCCTACGCCGCATCTTCAAATCAGCTCGAGAGACATCTTCAGTGACGCGACAATCGCAGACCATCGACCGGATCGACGCCACCTTCGATGACCCGAATTTGGTCGCGAACGAGGGACTGCTGCTCGTCGCGACATCACAACGGCTTGGCTCGCCTACCGTGAGCGGCGAGCTGGTAAAGTTGTCGACCTCGACGAGTTGACTGATGCCGATGAGGAACTGGGGCTGAGCAGCTGACTGTGGCTCGGGTCTACGTGCCGGGTGCGCCTGATCGAGTGCGATCCGGTGACAGCGAGCTTCCGTTGACCAGGTCATCCCTACGGTCCTACATCACGTTCTCGATTGCGACGTGCTGTAGTGAATCTTGCTTCGATCTTCGCGGTCGGAGTGCGGCAGCGGTGCCGGATCCTGATCTCGTCTTCGAAGTGGGGAGCCGGTTGCCAGGATCGCAAGCGCTCGGACCAGGCGTTTCGCGCTCCAGGAATCTCCGGGCTCGAGAATCCCTAGTATCCCTAGAACTGGGTGGAAACGGCAGTACAGGGCATCACGCGGCTGTCGCGAAAGTCCTGGTCAGCTGCATTTTGTACCACGAGCTAAAACCAGGAAAACCCTGGAGCGTGAGCCACACGATCTTCGAAGGCACATCAGAGATCCAACAGCTGGTGATCGCAAGGGCGATATCAGGTCTCCGTATCGAGTGATTCTGGGGCGGGTTGGTTCGGCGGGGTTTCTCGCCGGCAGTGGTGTCCCTAGAACTCAGCCCAAGACGTTGTGACACCCTCGTCGTATCGTCTCGGGCATGGCGACGATCCGTGAGAAGCGCCCCGGCGTGTGGGAGGTCCGTGTGTTCACGCGCTCCGACGCGCGTGGCCGGCCCACGCAGATGTCGCGAACGGTCCGCGGCGGCAAGCGAGACGCGCAGCGTCTCGCCGCCCAACTCGAGACATCAGGCGGCAAGTCCAAGCCGGCCGGCCGCTCGGTAAGCGACGTGCTCGACGAGTGGGTGAAGCAGAACATCGACACCTGGGCGCCGTCGTCGGCGCGCGATCAGCAGAGCCGCGTGAAGTCGCTCAAGAAGGACCAGATCGCTCGGCTGCCGCTCGCCCGGCTGACGGTGGCCGACATCGAGCGATGGCACACGCGCCTGCGGTCGGCGGGCATGGCCGACGCCGGGATCAAGAACCAACACGGTGTGCTGAGGGCCGCACTGTCACAGGCGGTGCGTTGGGGATGGGTTTCGTCGAACGTGGCGTCGCTGGCGCGGCTGCGGTCGTCGAAGACACAGCAGCGAACCGTCATGACCGTCGACGATGTGCGAGCCGTGATGACGGCTGCCGCGTCGATCGATGCCGCGGCCGAGTTGACGTTCCGCATCGCCGCCGTCGCCGGCGCACGCCGCGCCGAGCTGGCGTCGTTGCGATGGACCGACGAGCACGACGGCCAGCTCCTGATCGACTCGGCGATCGAGATCACCAAGCGCGGCGACGGCGCACCCGCGCTGCGCGAGGCGGCGACGAAGACGGCCAACGTCCGCACCGTGACGCTCGACGCCGACACCGTCGAGATGATCGACAAGCTCCGCCGAGCACGTGAGCCGTACGGCCCGTGGATCTGCGGCCTCGGCCCCGAAGTGGTCAGCCCTGACCGAATCAGTTGGTGGTGGAAGCGAGCCCGTCAGATGTCGGGCATCGACCCGAAGTGGCGCCTCCACGATCTACGCCACTGGTCTGCGACGGTCGCCATCGGCCAAGGCCACGACGTGCGAACCGTCGCCGGCCGCCTCGGCCACGTGAACCCGGCGATGACCCTTCGCGTCTACGCCCACGCCTTCGCCGCCGCCGACCAAGCAGTCACCGCCGGCCTCGGCGAGATCCTGAAGGGAGACGGCAAGTGAGCCGGAGGTTCCGCCCGACAGACGCGTTCGTCGACGAGTCGATCCGCGGTCAGCGTTACCTCATGGGCTGTGTGCTGATCGAGGCTCGCGATCTGGCAGCGACCCGTGCGGCCATCGGTGCGCTACCCACGCGAGGTCGTCGCCTTCACTTCAACAACGAGGTCGATGCGCAGAAGCGGATCCTCCCGGCATCGATCGCCGAACTCCCGGTGCAAGCGTTCGTCGTGGTCTGCCACCGTCGGCACGGCATCACCGAGTTCGTCGCTCGCGAAGCCTGCCTGACCGCGCTCGTGAGCGAAGTGCAGTCACAGAAGGTCGATCGTCTCGTCCTCGAGAGTCGGCAGGACGATCGCGAGGACGCGCGAATCATCTCGAGGTTGAGACAGCCGGACCCGCCGCTCGTCTTCGAGCACCGCACCGCTCGGCGCGAAGCCTTGCTGGGTGTCGCGGACGGCATCACGTGGGCGGCCGGTGCAGGTGCGAACTGGCAGGCGCTCATCGAGCCGCTCGTGCAGCGGGTCATCGAACTTCGTCCGTAAAGCGCAGAACCCGGTTCCCCCACCTACGGGTGGGCAACCGGGTCCACTTCCAAGGGCGCTTGCCCGAGGCAAGACCAGTATGCGCCAGGGGTGTGCGATTCGCAAGGCGAATATGCGTCGAGGCGACCCGACGCGCAGAACCCGGCTCCCCAACCAAAGGGCTGGCAGCCGGGTCCCACTTCCGGCAGCGCTGGCCACCGGCAGTGTCAGGCTCGCACGTGTTCCGGCGATTCGCAAATGACTTCGCGCGTGGCCTTCGCCGTTCCGCGCCGCAGCGCAGCGCGTCAGCATTTGCTCGCTCGTACGGAGTAACGGTGTGAAATGCTCGTGGCATGCCCCGGCCACTCACCGACCGCGAACTGGCAGTCTTGCGCGCCTGGCTGTCGTTCGACGTCGAGTCGGCGCTGGAACTGAGGAACCAGATCGAGGCGGCACCCCTGGTGGACAGGTCGTGTGAATGCGGTTGTTCCTCGATCGGCTTCGTGCACAGCGTTGAAACGGCCAATGTTGTTGGCGTCGGAGTGTTTCCCATCGACGCAGTTGTCCTGGACGACGCAGGGGAAAGCATCGGAGGCATGGTGCTGCTCACTAAGGCAGGGCATCTACACGACGTCGACGTTCACACGTGGACGGACAACTTCGAGTTTCCCGACCTTGACCACGTCCGGTTCGTTCCCAAGTCGAGCGAAGGGGTTCAGCCTTGAGCGACGTGGGTCAGCTGTCATGGCCAATTCGGTTCACTGTCGAGATACGCGGAGCAGACGGCCAGGACAGCTCCGTGTCAGTGCTGACGTGGCTGAATGGGGCCAAGGCCGTCGCGCTCGCTGTGGCGGCGTACCTGAGGGCGTACCCAACAGCCACGACCTACGCCGTGAACGTTGTCGCGCTGGGTCCCGCGCCGCGGTCGGCTGACGGCACTGTCGACGTTGGCGACGACCTGCACGCCCGCCTGGAGTTCTGACCGATGGACGAGCCCAGCGAGAAGATTGCCGAACGGGTTGCGCGTGACGTCGAGGGTTTCACAGCGTTCGGTCAACGAGGCGGGTATTTCAGAGCCCAGCTCCGGCTCGTTCCCACCGAAGAAGGTGGCCGCCGAGGCCACATCTACAGCGGCTATCGGTCGACGTGGTGGCTCGGCGACCGGACCGCCGATCGCAGCACTCACTACCACGATGCTCCGCTGACCGTGGAGGACGGCGACCGGCTTGACCTTGGCGAGGTTGCAGTGGTCCGGATGTATCCGACCCACCCGGAGTATTGGGCCGATGTCCGCGAGGGGCAATCCATCGAGATGCGCGAGGGTTCACGGGTGGTCGGGCGCGCGACAGTTCTGGATCGTGTGAGCCCAGCCAGCGCCATGCCGCTCGATCGCCGGCCCCCGGACGGAGTGTGAACGATGGCGTCGAACCTCGCATGCGTGGGTCTCGCAATCTCCAGCAACGAAGAACTTCAGGAGCTGATCTCCGGAGTCCTCCCGCTCTCGGCCCGGGTCGGCGAGCAGAACGGCCTCGAGGTGCGGCGTTGGCAGGACGAGAGCGGTGCACGCCTGGTGTTCGGCCTTCGAGCCGGAGCTGTCGTCGAGTTTCTCCCGTCGTTGGCGGCGGCGCCTGGAGCGATTCTCGGGCCGATCGTCGTGCTGAACGACGAGGTCAGCTCCGCTGCCATCCTCGACGATCAGGGCGAGCAGTTGACGAGTGCTGCGTTCGAACTCGAAGAGCGTGGGTTGCTCAACGAAGCACTGCGAGCCGGCGGACCTGCCGCCGTCGTCGCCCTGGGCCAGGCGGTAACGGTCCACGAGGACACAGCCCAGTTCGAGATCTCGCGCGACAGCTTGCTCGATCCGTCGGCTGACCTCGACGCTCCCGCCCCGCCGCACTACGCGGAGCGCGGCTTGAAGTGGCCGCCTCGGATGGCGAGCGAGTCGTTCTTCTCAAACGGCGTGTTCCAGCAGAGTGAAGCTGCCGAGGCAACGGCGCGCCTCAACGGTGTGGTGCTCCGGTCGGATCGTCGTGTGAACTCGGTGACCGGTCAACCCTTCGTCGTCGCCAGGGTTCGAACAGTGGGGTTCGAGGTCGACGTCTGTCTTCCCGGTGCTGAGAACGCGGCCGCGCTTCGACCGGGGCAGATCGTGGCAGGCCGGGTCTTCCTCACAGCGTCGCTCGCCGGCGCCCAATTTGAGTCGCAACCGCCCGCCGCGGGAGAGCCGGCCAAGCAGCGCTGGTGGAGGCGAGCATGAGGGCGCGACTGCCGCCTATTCTGGTGCCATCCCGACAACAGGTGACCTGGGACACCCCGAGAGTCTCGACATCAGCGGAGAGGACTTGGGGAACGTGCAATCGTGCAAACGCGCATATGACGTCGTACACCGCTTGCTGCTCGTGCCCGTCCTTCGCGAGGCCCTCAAGGGCGTAGAGCGCGCCGAGCCGGACCGCGTGATCGGAATGGCCGAGCAACTCGATCGCACGAGCGAAGCGATCGTTCCGTTGCGACTGCTCGGCCAGCCGATGTTGCAAAGAAGCGTTGCGCTCTGCAGTTTGATCTCGGCGACGATCGAGTTGATGCTGCCGTCGTGAGAGTTCCGAACGACCCCACGTGAGGAGACCCGCTGTCGCTACGCCGATGCCTGTAGCGAGCGCGAGGCCGCTCGACCTGGCGTCTGCTCTCGCACGCTGCAGGTCGCCTCCCGTGAACTCGCCAACGACCCGGTCGACGCCGGGCAGGATCAAGACGGCGAATAGCCCCACGACTATTGTTAATGATCCGCCGATCAGGACGATCCATCGGCCATTTCGGAGAGCCCAGGGTTCCGCTCGTCGCGAGCGGTTTCGATCGGTGATTACCGAGCGGGAGCGGTCGGCTAGATTGCGACGCGAGCGACAGCGGGTCGCCGACATGATCATGCTGAGGAGCGCAGGTGATGCCGCACGACGAACGGCTGGTAGCGGGCGACGATGTGATCGGCGAGTACGAGCGACGGGTGCCTGACTGGATCAAGAAGTTAGAGCGTCCGGCCACGCCGGCGGTGACCCCGACCTTCGGGCCTCTCGCTGGTATTCGCGCGGTGGGGACTGGGGTGTTGATCGCTCAGCCATACATCGGCACGAAGCTGGCCGAGTTCGGGGCAGAGGTGATCCACATCGAACGCGCCGGTGGGGACACGTTCCGCACGACCGCGCCATTCATCACGCGCGGGCCCCGGCCGCACGGCGCAGACGAGGCCGAGGTCGCCAAGAACAAACTCTCGATGGGCCTCGACCTCAAGCAGGTCAAGGGTGTCGAGTTGCTCATGGCGTTGTGGAAGATCTCCGACGTATGGATGGAGTCCTCGGCTCCGGGCACCCTCGAACGCAACGGGATCTGCAACGAGTTGGCCTTGGCCGTCAACCCCCGCCTAGTCATCGTGCGGGTCTCGACCTACGGACAGTTCGGCCAGCCCGAATATCTCGGCCGTCCAGGCTACGACGCCTTGGCCCAGGCCTACGGCGGAATGATGAACATCACCGGTGATCCATCCGGCCCACCCCAGCGAGCCAAGACCTTCACGGGTGACTACATCACCGCGCTCACCGGTTGGGCTGCGACGATGATGGCGCTGTGGGAGGTCAACACGACCGGGCGCGGCCAAGTTATTGATCTCGCGCAATACGAGGCCGTCGCCCAGACCAACGGCAACACCTTGCCCCTCTACACCGCTGAAGGCGTCTCCTACCGTCACAGCGGCAACAAAGCGCCCGGCT
This sequence comes from Ilumatobacteraceae bacterium, assembly GCA_031422395.1. Classification (GTDB taxonomy): domain Bacteria; phylum Actinomycetota; class Acidimicrobiia; order Acidimicrobiales; family Ilumatobacteraceae; genus Ilumatobacter. Next base: position 29,336 of record JANPLQ010000115.1, read on the forward strand.
TCCAGCCCTACGACACGTTCCAATGCCAAGACGGGTGGGTGTTCATCGGCGTCCTCGGCCCGGTGATGTTCCCCCGACTGACCAAGCTCCTCGGGCTCGAGCCCGAAGAATTCAGCTTCGATGCCTGTAGCCGCGACGCCGCCGCGGTGAACTCCGCGAAGGGCCTGGAGTTCGACCGGATACTTCGCGAGTACTGCGCCGAACGCAATGCGCTCGAGGTGGAGACCGTGCTCAACAACGCCCAAATCGGTTGCTCACGGGTGTTCGGCGTGCAGGACCAATACGAGGACGCCCACTACCGTGCGCGTGAAATGACGGTGCCCGTACTCGACCGTCAATCGGGCGTCCCCGTCCACGTCTACGGCGTCGTCCCCAAACTCTCCCTGACACCCGGACAGATCTGGCGAGGGGCCCCCGCGATCGGTGAGGACACCACCCAGATCCTTACGACCATGCTCGGCCTCGCCGACGAGCACATCGCCGCGCTCTACAACGAACAAGTCGTGCACCGAACCGAACCCTTCGCCACTGCCCAGGTCGAACCAGCCCACCCCTGAGCGGCCGAACCGAGCTTGCCGAGCGTCATTGGGTCGTTGTTGGAAGGCCCGATGACGACAGTGTGCGGTCTGCAACGCGACATCGGGAGCGAGATCGGCTGCTGAGTATTCGGCTCAGGTCGTCGGGATCCGCACGCGCAGTGTTTCCGTGACAGCGGCGAGATCGGGCATGGCTGCGGATCTCGCCTGCACACCGACGGCACGACGTGGCGTGGGACTCGTCGAGCACGACGCACCGCACGGCTGCGGCAAAGTTGGCCGGGTGAGCATTCCGGGTCGCAGCGTGATGGCGCCGGCGCTGAGCCGCTGATATTGCCTGACGAGGTTGCCCTTCGCCGAATTGACCCTCATACGCCAGTTCGTCACCCCTCAAGTGTGACGCCGTGGCCATGTCGAGCAGCACATACGCGAGCGCCGTAATCCGGTCGCGCGCCGCCCATGCCGCGCGACATATCTACCCAAGCGTGGTGCCACGTAATCGCGTAGCGCCCCGGCGGTAAGGGACGCCGCGGGTCAGATCGAAGCCGACGCCTGCCTGACGAGCTGCGCCCGCCGAGCGTTGAGTGCCTCGGTCGCTGTCTGGACGGACACCGCGAACACTCGATCGATCTCATCGCGGCTCACCGGTTGAACGGAGTAGTGGGCGACGTCGAAGTCGTTTCGGATCTCGCGCAATGCCTTGAGCCGAACAGTCGAGAACTCAGGGTCGAGCCCGAGTTCGTTCGTCAGCTTCTGATGCCTGTCCTTCTTGGTCGGATGGCCGGCGACAGCGGTTGCGGCCTTGTAGAGATGCAGGAAGCATGACGAGATCATCATGCGGCGTTGTCGGGGGTCGTCGTGCATCGTTGCCGTTTGCTGATACAGCCAGAGGGCGTGGCGCAGGTACCGAAGGCCGACCAGCAAGCGCTCGTCGCCGGTATCGGTCGCTGAGATCGCAGGCGACTTCGTGGCGCGAGGCGGAAAATCCGAACTCCGAGAGCGTGATCCACACGATCTTCGAAGGGACGTCCGAGATTCGCAGCTGACGTTCGTCCGTATAAGAGAAGGCCGGGATTGGTCCCGTCGGGTACGACATCAGTCTGGCAGTGGAAAGCTGCCGAACGAGTCGATCACGATGTGCGCACTGGAGAGCGTGTACACCGTGTACCCCGTGGGACCGCTGCGGACGAGGGCGGCGTTGGCGATCGTCTGCCCGGCGCGCTCGACGTTGACGTTCGACGCTCTCGGCCGCGTCGTGCCGCTCGGGTAGATGGTGAGGTAGCCGGGCCCTCCGGTGTTGGTTGCTATCACGTTGATGAGTTGGACACCGGGACCGCTCGCGGTCACGAATCCGCCGCCCGGAATCGGTGGAAGCATGGTGACGGCGAAACCTCGTGTGTCCACTGCACGCGGTGAGTGCGTAGGCGGAGTGGGGACGAAGCCGGAATTGGGAGGCAACCAGGCCACGAGGTCGGCGATCAGATGGGTGCCTGCAAGCGTGAACAAATTGATCTTGCCATTGGCTCCGACCGGTACCATCACAAAGTTCTGGATCGTCTGTCCGGCGGCGCTGGCGTTGACGTTGGACGTCATCGGCTGCGTCGACCCCGACGGCCAGGCGGCCACATATCCGGGGGCGTCGGTCTGGGTCATCGTGACGTTGAGGACTGCCACTGCGACGCCGGTCTGCGGGAGGCCGGCGCGTCCCGACACTTGCAGCTCGACGGTCGATTGACTGTCCGGCTTGCTCCCGGCGTAGCCGACCTGCCCGACGCCCGGGCGGGTATCGAGGATGCGCTCGGGTTGGATCGTGTGCAGCGCTCCGTTCGCCGGGAACCAGCCGAGCACGTCGGCGATCATGTGTGTGCCACCCATCGTGTAGATGCTGACGCGACCATTGCTGCCGACCGGCACGATCACGAGGTTTGGAACAGTCTGGCCGACTCGCTCAAGATTGAGGCTTGATACCAGTGGCCTCTGATTGCCGCTCGGCCACACAGTGACGAACCCAGGCCCCGTTGCCTCGGTTGCGGTCAGATTGAGTGCGACGGCGCCGATCCCGCCGTTGGGCATGCCGGCGAGTCCAGCGATCTGGAGTTCGACCGTGTCGCCGGCAGCGGGCTTCGTACCGGTGTAACCGACGTGCTCGTCACCGGGACGAGTGTCGAGAATGCGCGTTGGTTGTGTCGGGCGGAACAGTGCGGTATCGGCGATGTGCTGTGCCCCGACGAGGTCGCTGCGGGCGATCACGGTCGTGTGGGCGAGTGGTTGAAGCGAGTCACCTGAACCTTCGGGCCCTATGGCGACGACGCGGCCCGATGAGACGGCGACGTCGGAGAACCTGCTGAACGTGGCAGGCGCGGCGGGCGTCACCGTCATCGCGCCCGGAACCGGCCCCGCGGGTTCGAGGGCAACATCGGTGTTGCCGTGCTCGTCGATCATGATGGCCCGCGCCGAGCCCGCCGCTGAGCCGGCGAGCACGAAACGTCCCTCGGCGAACTGGGCGATCGACCATTCGACGTCGTCGGACGCGAGATACATGCGCCCCGGCTCGATTCCGTTCGGATTGAACGTGGAGACCAGCGTCCCCAAGCCGTCGACGCGTTGCAGGAATGGCCCTGGTGTGGCGTCGGCATCCTTGCCGACGATCAGCAGTCCGTCGCCGGGCATCCCAACGACGTCGGACACGCTGGCGAAGGATGAACCAAGATCGATCGTGCGTGTGCTGCCTTCGAGTGTGCCCGATACCGAGAGCTGGGTGAGCGTCGCCTCGGTGAAGTCGGCGGCGACGAACGTGTAGCCGCCCCCTGGCCGAACGACCGCACGCGCCCGTCCGTCGCCTCCCGACAAGGCCACGCAGTAGCGACCCGGCGTGCCCGATGACCCGAACGTTGTGTCGAGCACGCCGTCGCTCTGTCGGAACCGATAGAGGCACGCCCCGTCGACGCCTACACCCGCTACCACGACTGCCCCGTCGACGCTCACGATGCGTGTGTCGTGCAACGAGCCCATCAGTTGCCCGTCGAAGCCCCCGTCGCGAGTTCCGGTCGCGCTCAGGCGGACCACGACATCATTCGGAGGGCCAGAGCCACAACCAGAGCTGAGTGCGACGAGGATCCGGTTCGACGCGTCAACCGCGAGATCCGAGGCCCAGCAGGCGCCAATGGCGTTGGCAGCGTTGAACGTCCCATCGCGGGAACCGGTGGGGGTGAGCTTGGTGATGTCAGATGCCGTAGCGACGACGAGCGAACCGTCGGCCAGCGGGACGATTGTGTCGTCCTGGCGATAGAAGGCCGACCCGCGCACCGACCGAACCACGCCGGGCGTCGTCGACGACCCGAACGTGGGATCGAGCGCCAGCAGTGGCGATGCCCCCAACGCTCCCAAGGTGACGGTGCCGGCTGCAAGAACCATCCCTGAGTCACGCCAGCGGTGCCTCGCCAACCCGTTCCGACGCATGGCGAAACAATATCGCTTGATCTCTTGAGTCAGGCCTGGTGCTATGCGCGAGATCACGGCTCGACCGAGCCCTGGGGACGCCCAGCGCAACACCTAGAGCGTCGGTCGTCCAAGCCCGCCGCCCTTGCGGAGTGGACCGAGACCCCGTTGAGTGGCGCGTCGCGCAACGCCTGCCCTGGGCCTTCGTTGGCGGTCCGTCGTCCAATGAGCAATCGCTCAAGTTGTGTTTGTGTCGTTAGTGGTTGATGCTGGGCGCATGAGTGCGTTGACCGGGAGCACGAACGTATCGTTGTCACCCGGAACGGTCGACTCGCCGCCGTTCTGATCAGCCCTGACGACCTCGACAAACTCGAGGAGACCCTCGAGCTGCTCGGCGACCACGATGCGATCGGCGCGATCAGAGCCGCGGGTCGACCGGCTCTGACTCGAGGGCGAGGACACCGAAGACGCATTCGTGAACTCGGTGGAGCGGCTCGTTCCGCACGAAGCGTTCGAGGGCTTCGATGCCGAGGCAGAATTCGCGGACGGCAAGGCTGCGCTTGTGGCCGAGACCCCGCTCTCGCAGGCGGGAGAGCTGTTCGGGCGAGGTGTACTCGGCGCCGTAGATGATGCGCAGATACTCGGGGCCGCGGCACTTGATGCCGGGCTGCACGACTCCTCGTTTCCACTGTGCAACGACATCGATCGGCTTGATGACCATGCCTTCGCCGCCGGCACTCGTCAGCTGTTCCCACCATGCGATCGCGGTCGCTTCTGACGAGGCGTCGTCAAGGTCGACCTCAATGTTGCGCGTGGCTCGGAACGTGTCGGGAGCGGCCTCTGCGAGCCTGTCGGCAATGACGATGTGCCACGGATGCGGGTCGAGGGCGCGCACTCGTCCCTCGGAGGCAAGCACCTGAAATGGGGCGAGGCGCAAGCCCTCCAGACCGGTGGTCGGCCAGCAGTATCGGCGATAGGCGTCGACGAAGCGAGACGCCATTGTGAGTCGGTCAGCGGCGCGTGCTGCGAGTGGCGCGGCCTCATGGTTGCGCGCAGCGACCGCAGACCAGACGTCGCGTTCTGCTGTCAATGTGGCGGTCGCGGCAGCGCCGACGGCGGCGTACTGGGTGCGCAGCAGTTCCTCGGCCTTGGCAGACCAGGGCAGCAACTCGCAGTCGAGCACCAGCCAGTCGGACTCGAGTTCGGACCACATATCCAGCGCAGTGATCGCCGCTCGCACATTGTCCAACATCGCTGATTCGAGCGAGCGATCCTTGAAGAACGCCCGTCCCGTGCGAGTGAAGATCGCACCAGCCGCAGGATTCGGGTCGGCGACACCGAAGCGGCGCACAGCAGCGGCTTCGTCGCGGCAGACGACGACGACGGCACGCGAGCCCATGTGCTTCTCCTCGCACACGAGTCGCGTCACACCGGCTCGGCGGTAGGCGTCGAATGCTTCGCTGGGATGCTCCAACAAGCCCTCTCGGGTGGTGGTGGCCGGTGGCGACATCGTGGGTGGCAGGTAGACGAGCCAGTGTGGATCGATGGCGAAGCGGCTCATCACTTCGATGGCGGCGGCGGCGTTCTCCTCGCGGATCGTCACGGTTCCCGTGAGGCGCGCTTCGATGATGCGCTTGCCGATGACGTCGTCGAGATCGAGCACGTCAGAGGGCCGTTCTTCGACGATCGGCTGGAGTGGGCGTGTCGGCTCGTAGTACATCTCATGCGCTGGCACCGAGACGAGTTCGCGCTCGGGCCAGCGGAGCGCGGTGAGTGAGCCGCCGAAGACGCAACCGGTGTCGATACAGATCGTGCCGTTGATCCACACCGCATCAGGCACCGGGGTGTGGCCGTAGACAACCGCGGCGCGGCCGCGGTAGTCGTTGGCCCAGGGGTAGCGGACGGGAAGTCCGAACTCGTCGGTCTCGCCCGTCGTGTCGCCGTAAAGCGCGAACGACCGAACGGCCCCCGACGATCGGCCGTGCATCGGCTCGGGCAAGCCGGCGTGAGCGACAACCAATGAGCCACTGTCGAGCACGGCATGGCTGACGAGACTGTCGATGAACGAGGCGACCTCGGCACGGAACTCGGTCGACTCCGCAGTGAGCTGTTCCATCGTCTCGGCCAGCCCGTGGCTCAATGTCACGTGCTTGCCGTCGAGGGCGCGCTTCAGCTTGTTCTCGTGGTTGCCGGGAATGCACAAGGCGGCATCGGAACGAACCATGTTCATCGCCAGGCGCAGCACAGCAGGCGACGCCGGCCCGCGGTCGACGAGGTCGCCCAGGAAGATTGCCTGGCGCCCCTCGGGGTGCACGGCGTTATCGCTTGTCGCGTCGACCTGCCAGCCGAGCCGGTCGAGCAGCTCGACCAACTCGGTGTGGCAACCGTGGACGTCACCGATGATGTCAAACGGGCCGGTCAGATTGCGCTTGTCGGTCCAAAGCCGCTCGCGGACTACTTCGGCGCGATCGATGTCCTCGACGCCGCGCAGCACGTACACCTTGCGGAAGCCCTCGCGATGCAGGTTGTTGATCGAGCGACGCAGTGCCGAGCGCTGGTTGCGGATCACGTGGTCTCCGAAGTCGCGCTCCGGGCGCGTCGCGTTCCGCTCGCGGCACTCCTCTGGCGGCACATCAAGCACGATCGCGTAGGCGAACACGTGGTGGTCCCTGGCCAACTGCACGATCGGCTTACGGTCGTCGGGGCGCACGCTCGTCGCGTCGATCACGACGATGCGTCCTGACGCCAGTCGCTGGGCTGCGATGGTGTGCAGCACCGCGAACGCGGCCGCGGTGGCGCTCTGATCGTTCTCGTCGTCGCTGACGAGCTTGCGGCAGAAGTCGGAGGAGATGACTTCGGTGGGCAGGAAGTGGCGGGCAGCGAACGTCGACTTGCCTGAGCCGGACACTCCCACGAGGGCGATAACGCTGAGCTCCGGGATGGCGATCCTCATCGCGTGAACACCGCCATCTGCGTTGGGCTTCCGAGAGTGTCGTCGGTCGGTCCGATGCCCGAGATCGTGACCGAGTAGTCGTGTCGGTCGGTCACGGCAGCGCACCACGCCCCGAACTCGGCACGGGTCCACTCGAAGCGGTGATCCTTGTGGCGAAGACGGTCCGTGGGCATGCTCTCGAAGAGCACGTTGTATTCGACATTGGGTGTGGTGACGACGGCCGTACGCGGTCGCGCATCACCGAACAAGGCATCCTCGAACGCGGCCAGCCGGGGCGGATCGATGTGCTCGATAACCTCCACGACAGCAAGCGCATCGAAGTCGCGCAGGCGGCGATCCCGATATGTGAGTGCACCCTGCCAGAGATCGACACGAGCGCGCTGGCGTGGCGGCATCTCGTCGAGGCGCAGCCGGAGTGCGGCCGTCTCGAGCGATCGCCACGAGACGTCGACACCGACCACTCGGTCGACCCATGCCTCCTTCAGCAGCGCACGCACGAGAGTTCCCTGACCACAGCCGAGGTCGGCGATGCGCTGCGCACCCGAGTCGCGCAAGGCGGAGACCACCGCTTCCATACGCTGGTCGTTGAGCCGAACCGGCTTCTCGATCGCGGCCTCTTCCGCGTCGTGCGCCTGCTGCACCCCATCGGGATCTTCGACCGATCCGTCGGCCTCGATCAGGCGAGCAAGCGCATCGCGGGTGAGCCGCCGGTCGTGCCGTAGATAGCGGCGCGTGATCAGCGCCCGCTCCGGGTGAGCGCCCAGCCAGTCGCCGCCACGTCGGACCAGCTTCTCCACCTCGTCGTCGCCGACCCAGTAATGCTTGTCGTCGTCGAGCACGGGCAGCAGCACGAACAGATGCTCCAGCACGTCCCTCACACGCGCCACGACGGAGAGCGTGACGTCGAGATAGCGGCTCTCCCCCCACTCAGGAAACGTGTCGTCGAGCGCAATGCCCGACGCCTCCACCTCGTAGCCGAGCGGTTCGAACATCGCCCGCAGCACCCGCTCGCCTCCGCGGCACGGAAGCACTGGGAGACGAACGATCAGCGGGATCGTCTGTTCGGCAAGCTCTGGCCGGTCCTTGCTGCGCCCTGTCATTGCAGTGCCGAACAGCTTGTTGATTGCCACCGACATGAAGGACGACACCGCATACGGCCGATCGTTCACATACTGCGACAACGAGAACCCGTTGCCCTGCGGGCCGCCACGACGCCCACGCACCAACTGCACCGGGTCGATGTCAACGATCAGTGCGGCTGTACAGCGCTCGGCCGTCGCCTCCGGATAGCAGACGCGCACAATCCCGAAGGGCAGTTGCTTCTCGTGCACACGATCAGGGTTCTTGTGGAGGAGGAAACCGAGATCCGTGGCAGGTGAGGCAGACGACGTGATCGTCAGCAGCATTGATGATCCGCTGAGAGGTTCGCCTGCACCGACATGCGGCCAGCGTAGAGGACGCGTCCCCTGCCGCCAGCCTGAGTTGCTACTCGGATGACTCCGACCGTGTCTACGCGTCGAGGGTCGGCATCGGTGTTTGCTCGAATCAGCGCGCGTGTCGGCGGTCATCGGATGCGGCCCACGGGCGGTCATCAGCATCGCCCGATGGGCGCCGTTGTCGCAGTGTTGACAAATTCGCGATCCGTGATACTTTCTATATCAGTTAATTAAAGTAGATGGAAAGTTCGGAGGCGGTCCCGGTGACGACAGCGAACGCAACGCTCGACGATGCACGGCTCGATGAAACCTTCGCCGCGCTTGCGAACTCGACACGGCGGGCGATCCTGGCTCGGCTTGCCGACGGCGAGGCGAGTGTCAACGATCTCGCGGCGCCGTTCGACCTGACACTCCCGGCGATCTCCAAGCACATCAAGGTGCTCGAGCACGCTGGACTCATCACCCGGGGTCGGCGCGCACAATTCCGGCCGTGCACCATCGACGCCGCCCCGCTCGCCGAAGTCGCGAGTTGGGCCGAGCAGTACCGGCACATATGGGATAGCCGTTTCGATCGCATGGACGACTACGTGCGAAAGCTGCAGAACACCCCACGACAGGAGAGGATGACCAATGACTGACACAAAACACGTCCAGATCGAACGCACCTTCGAGGCACCCATCGACCTCATCTGGGCGATGTGGACCGAACCGGAGC
>JANPLQ010000116.1:0-65885 GCA_031422395.1 Ilumatobacteraceae bacterium
ACTGCGAACTCGTTGTTGTGCGTCGGACTCGATCCCGACTCAGCCCGATATCCACTTCCGCTCGACGGCGCGCCGGACGCGGTGTTCCGATTCTGCAAGGAGATCGTCGACGCAACCGCTGATCTGGTGTGTGCCTTCAAGCCGCAGATCGCATATTTCTCGTCGCAACGTGAGGAACCGGCTCTCGAAAGAATTTGTGCATACATCCGCGAGACTTATCCGGATGTCACGCTGATCCTCGATGCCAAACGCGGCGATATCGGCTCAACCGCCGAGCACTATGCCAGGGAGGCATTCGGCCGATATGCCGCTCACGCCGTCACCGTCAACCCGTACCTGGGCGGCGATTCGGTCGTCCCATACTTCGCTCATGGCGGTGGGATCATCGCGCTGTGCCGGACGAGCAACCCGGGTGGCGACGACTTACAGTCGCTCGACTGTGGTGGGCGGCCGCTGTATGTCCGCGTCGCCGAGATGATCGCCAACGATTGGTCGCAGTACGGCGAGTGCGGACTGGTCGTCGGCGCGACGTACCCAGACGAGCTGCACGTCGTTCGCCAAGCGGTCGGCGAACTGCCGATCCTGGTACCTGGCATCGGCGCGCAAGGAGGGGATGCACAGGCAGCGGTACGAGCGGGTGTTGCCGCCAACGGTCGCGGCCTGATGATCAGCTCGTCCAGGGCGATCCTGTATGCCAGCAGCGGCGACAACTTCGCCGAGGCCGCACGCCAAGCCGCAATCGAAGCCCGGCTGGCGACCCTCCCGCCAGGCTGGTAGCGACGCCGGCCGAATCCCGCTTGCGTGTTACATGTGGTGCCTGACACCATTTGCAACATGACACCGCAGGAACGACGCTCCCTGTTCTTCGAGCTCCACTCCCGTCCTGGCGTTTTCGTGATGCCGAATCCGTGGGACCTTGGGTCGGCCAAACTGCTCGCACATGCTGGATTCGAGGCGCTGGCCACGACGAGCGCTGGGTTCGCATGGTCGCAGGGGCTCGACGACTATGGCCTCACCCGCGAGGTCGTCGTCGAGCATGTGCGAAGCGTTGCGGCGGCGACCGACCTACCCCTCAACGTCGACAGTGAACGCTGCTTCTCCGAGACACTCGACGGTGTCGCCGAGACCGTGCAACTACTCCACGCCGCCGGCGCGGCCGGGTGCTCGATCGAAGACTGGAATGGTGGAACCAATTCGATCGATCCGATCGGGTTCGCCACCGAACGGGTTGCCGCCGCAGCCGCCGCGGCCCATCTGGCCGGTGATCCGCTGGTACTCACCGCCCGCTGCGAGAACCTGATCCGCGGCGTGAACGATCTGGACGACACAATCGCCCGCCTCATCGCCTACCGCGACGCAGGCGCCGACTGCGTGTACGCACCCGGGCTGTCATCGGTCGACCAGATCCGAGCCGTTGTTGAGGCGGTTGGGATCCCGGTCAACGTTTTGGCGAGGCCTGGCGGACCGTCGGTAGCGGAAATCGGCGCCGCCGGCGGCAAGCGGGTTTCGGTCGGAGGCTCGCTCGCCAGCACCGCGTATGGGGCGTTGATGGTCGCCGCCCGCGAGTTGCTGGAGCACGGAACAAGCAGCTATCTCGCCACCCGCCTACAACCGGAGGACCGGGCCGCACTCAGAGGTCGAGCGGAGAGGTGAGGATTCTCTGTGCCGGAGTTTTCATTTCGCCTGCTGCGCAGTCGAAATAGCGCACCGTAACGATTGGTCGCCTCGCCTTTCGGCTCGGCTCCGAAGCTAACCGTTGAGAACGGCAACGCTCAAAATGCCAGGGGCGGACCGCAGCGAAGCGAGCACATGAGTCGGAACCTCGTCAGTCGTTGCGATCAGCATCACCGCAGTAGCAGCTGACGCAACGCGACCGACGTCCATGTCGGCGATGTTGATTCCGGCATCCCCGAGCATCACGCCGACAGTACCGATCACGCCAGGGCGGTCATCGTTCGTGATCACCAGCATGTGTTCCGAAGGTGGTACGTCGAAACTGTGCCCATCGATCTCGACGATCCGCTGCTCACTCCGTCGACCGGCCAGCGTGCCGCTGATGCTGTGATCCGCACACCGCAACGTGATCAGGTTGACGTACTCATCGGTATCGGACGAGTTGATCTCACGCATCGTGAGCCCAGCCGCCTTCAACATGCCGGGCGCGTTGACGTAGCTGACAGGATCCTCGCTGATCCTGCCGAAGAAGCCCTTCAGAACAGCGAGACCAACAATGCGCGTGTCGTAGGCGGCGATGTCACCCTGACAATGAAGTTCGAACGAGTCAGGCGAGCTGCGATGCAGCGACCCGTACAAACGCCCGAGTCGCTCGGCGAGCGGGAGGAACGGGCGGATCACGTCGTTGGCCTCGGCAGCGTCGACATTGACGGCCCACGGCACGAAGTCGCCCGCCAGCGCCAACTGCACCATGTCGGCGATCGCGTCACCCGCTTTGTCCTGTGCCTCACGCGTCGATGCACCGAGATGAGGGGTCACCACGACCGAAGGCAGATCGAACAACGGCGACTCGGTCGTCGGTTCGGCATCGAATACGTCGAGCGCGGCACCAGCGATAACGCCATCGCGGATGCAGTCAGCGAGGTCAGCCTCAACCACGATTCCGCCGCGAGCGACGTTGATCACCCGAAGCGACGGCTTTGCCTTCAGCAATAAGTCGCGATTGATCAAACCCGCCGTGTCCTTCGTCTTCGGAAGGTGGATCGTCAAGAAGTCAGCTTCGGCGATGACCTGATCGAGCGGCATCAACTCGACGCCGATCTGCTTCGCCCGTTCGGCCGAAACAAAGGGGTCGTAGGCGATAAGCCGCATTTGGAACGCCTTCGCTCGATCCGCCACCAGCTTGCCGATTCGGCCGAGACCGACCACCCCGAGCGTCTTCTCGGCGAGTTCGACACCCTCCCACTTGCTGCGTTCCCACCGGCCTTGGACAAGCGCCGAATGCGCCTGCGGCACGTTGCGGGCCTGAGCGAGGAGCAACGCCATCGTGTGCTCAGCCGCTGAGATGATGTTCGATTGGGGCGCGTTGACGACCATCACACCCTGTGCAGTAGCGGCCGAAACGTCGACGTTGTCGAGGCCGATGCCGGCCCGCCCAACAACGACCAATTCGGTTCCGGCGGCGAGCACCTCGGCAGTCACTTGCGTCGACGAGCGGATGATCAGGGCTTGCGCTCCGACAATCGCCCCCAACAGCTCCGCGGGAGACAGGTCGACCATGACGTCGACGGTGTGGCCAGCGTCGCGCAAGCGGTCGAGACCGCCGTCAGCGATCGCTTCAGTAACGAGAATGCGCGCCATAAGAGTCCCATGCTTATCGCTCGCGAGGCCCGGAAGGCAACGAGTTGAACGACACGTCAAGTCGACGTACATCGCGCCTCGTCGCGCCCACTACGGTTGACGTCGATGGGTGACACGAATCTTGAGATCCGCACGCTCAGTTCCGCCGACGACATGACGGCGATGATCCGCATATTTCAGCAGGTTTGGGGCACCGTCACTGCTGTCGCCGAGGTCGAGTTGTTGTGCGCCATCTCGCACGCCGGTGGATATGTATCCGGCGCGTACGACTCGGAAAAACTTGTCGGTGCATCATTCGGCTTTCTCGCCGAGCACCACGGTGAACGTGCCCTGCACAGTCACATCACGGGAATTCTGCCAGGAATTCAGCGCAGCGGCGTCGGGCGAATCATGAAGAACCACCAGCGCGAGTGGGCTGTCGAACGTGGAATCCCGTGGATCACGTGGACGTTCGACCCACTGGTTCGGCGCAACGCGTGGTTCAACCTCGAGGTGCTGCGGGTCAACATCGTCGAGTACCTCGTCAACTTCTACGGCCCGATGTCCGACTCGATCAACGCCAACGACGAGTCCGATCGGCTGGTGGCGGCTTGGAACACCATGGACGACGCTCCCGTTGAACTCAAGCCGGGCGGTGAATCGATTGAGGTGGCGACGCCCGACAACATCGTGATGCTCCGTCGTACCGACCCTTCGTCGGCACAACATTGGCGAAAGAAGATTCGCCGCGACCTGGGCGATCGGATCACCGCCGGAGCCACCGTCACCGGTTTCACACGGGCCGGGGCCTACATCGTTCACATGCCGAGCTGATTGCGTATGCATCTGGAAGGCCTCGAACTTCGCCGGATCGCACTCGATCTCGTCACTCCGTTCCGAACGAGTTTCGGAACCGAAACCGATCGCGACATCTTGTTGTTGCGTGTATCGACCGATGTCGGTGACGGGTGGGGCGAATGCGTGGCGGCGATCGACCCGCTGTATTCGTCCGAGTTCGTCAATGCCTCCGAAGTCGTGATCGAGCAATGGTTGTGGCCTGCCGTGAGCTCCAAAGGTGACGTATCGGCCGCCGAGATCGCCGCCATCCTGCGTCCCTTCAAGGGTCACCCGATGTCGAAAGCGGTGATCGAGATGGCCGTACTCGACGCCGAGTTGCGCTCGAACCACAGCAATCTCCACGCATACTTCGGCGGACAGCGTGACCTGATTCCGAGCGGCGTCAGCGTCGGGATCTTCGACTCGCTTGATCAGCTCCTGGCCGAAGTCCAGGGCTACCTCGACGACGGGTACGCCCGAATCAAGTTGAAGATCGAGCCAGGTTGGGACATCGAACCGGTTCGGCTCGTTCGTGAAATGATCGGGCCAGAGATGCAGCTTCAAGTCGATGCCAATACGGCGTACGGGCGCACCGACATCGAGCACCTGTGTCGACTCGATCAATTCGACCTGCTGTTGATCGAACAGCCGCTGCCTGAGGAAGACATGCTCGGCCACGCCCAGTTGGCGCGTGCCTCATCGACCCCTGTGTGCCTCGACGAGTCGATCGTGTCGTTACAGACAGCGGCCGACGCGATCGAACTGGGCGCGGCCGAGATCATCAACATCAAGCCAGGTCGGGTTGGCGGCTATCTCGAAGCTCGCCGGATTCACGATCTATGCCTCGACCGAGGAATTCCCGTGTGGTGCGGCGGGATGGTCGAAACCGGTATCGGTCGGGCGGCTAACGCGGCGTTGGCCGCACTGCCCGGCTTCACACTGCCAGGCGACATCAGCGCTTCGACCCGCTTTTACCGGCGCGACATCGTGCTCGACCCCATCACGGTCGATGACGGCCACGTACGAGTTCCGAGCGCCCCGGGCCTCGGTTACGACCTCGACCACGAGTTCCTCGACGAGATCACGACGTCGACTCGTCACCTGTACGTTTGAGCGCAGTCAGACTGGCAGTCAGATGACGTTCAGCAAGCACGTCGTACCCTTGGACACGTGACACGAACCAAACTGATCATCATTGGAGCACTCGCCGCAGCGGCAGCTCTCGCTGTCGGAACGGCGGCAATTGCCGGGCAGGGCGGCGACGAGAACGAACTTCCGATCACCGGGGCGGCACTCGAGCAGGCATCGGAGGCGGCACTCGCCCACACCGGCGAGGGGCGCGTTACGGGGACCGAGATCGGTGACGAGGAAAGCCTGTACGAGGTGGAAGTCACGTTGAGCGACGGTAGCCAAGTCGATGTTCAACTCGACGAGAACTTTGCCGTCGTCGGCACCGCCGCCGATGACGACACCAAGCCCGAATCCGAATCCGACTAGTCGTGCTCAGAGCCGCCCGCCATGACTCAGAGCCGCCCGCCAACCAGCTACTCGACGGTTGAGTAGCTGGTTGAGCGGTTTTCGGCGGTGGTATTTCGGATCTCGCTGACACACTCGCCGAGATCGCGCAGGTAATCGTCGATCACTCCGGTGTTGGTGTTACTGACCGTCGAGTGCAGCGAGTCGGGCGGCCCCTGACGGTCGTGCACCCAACCGCGCCGTAGGAGCGCATCACCGAGGGCGAACACGTCGACCGGGCTCGCAGATTCAGGGTCCGATGCCATTGCGATCAGGTGGTACGTGCTGGCTCCGAGTACCCGCAGACCGTCGATTGCATGGATCCCTTCACGCATTCGATCGGCGTTGTCGAGCGTCTGGCGGGTCAGTTCGACGTAACCATCGATGCCGAGGTGCTGCATCACGGCCCAGGCGGCCGCCATTGGTAGTCCGGAGCGGGTTCCCTGCAGGTTTGGCGAACCGTAGAAGCCGCCGAGCCAGGCATCAAATGTCCAAGTTTGGTACGCACGCAGCTGCTTGTCGCGATGCAGCACCACCGACACCCCCTTCGGGGCATAGCCGAGTTTGTGAATGTCGGCCGAGATCGAGTGCACGCCATCGACCCGAAAGTCCCACGGCGGTACATCCCGACCGAGCATCTCGGCAAACGGCAACACGAAGCCACCCATGCATGCATCGACATGACAGTTGGCGTCGACAGTCGCAGCAAGGGCAGCGATCTCTGGGATCGGATCCACCACACCCTGCGGATACTGGGGTGCCGACCCGACAATCAATACCGTTCGGTCAGTGATCGCGTCGGACATTGCGTCGAGATCGGCGGTCCAGTCAGATCGCACAGGGGTCGTGACAATCGGCATATCGAACATATGCGCCGACTTGTGGAACGCCGCGTGGGCACTCTCGGCGACGATCATCTCGCCGTTGCGGATGCCGCGTTCGGCCCTCCCCCGCTCACGAGCCGCCAGCACGGCGCACTGGATCGATTCGGTTCCGCCGCTCGTCAAGAATCCTGCCGCAGTCTGCGGACCATGGAGCAGCTGCGCGGTCCATCCGACAACTTCACTCTGGATCGACGCCAGCGACGGAAACGCCTTCGTATTCAGGGCGTTCTCGTGAAGGTACAGAATGGCCGCTTGCTCGGCAACCTCGTGGACGCTCGGCCCGCCGTCGTACACCATCCCAAATGTGCGCCCATCTTGCCATCGCGCATCGTTGATCCGCTTGGCTCGTAAATCGGCGATCACATCTTCGACATTGCGACCCGATTGACCCAGGCTTCGAGGTTCCATCGACCGATCATCCCAGATCACAGGATGACTGCTGTTATACGGGCGAGAACCCGTCGGACAGCGCTTGTCTCACGATGTTCTGCAGTGCAGATGTACTACCCGGGTACTCACCTGAGACCGTGACGGCCCAGGTGACCCCATCGGGTTGCACGACGAGCATTGCGTGCGTGTTCTGGATCGTTCCGGTGTGTCCGAACGCGCCATCCGCAAAGTTGATCAGACCGAGGCCGTAACCCGACGGTGGTTGATCTGTAGGCAGGTCATATCTCATCGCCTCCATCAGTCCCGGCGACAGCGCTTTCCATCCGTTTGTCTTCGGGTCGATCGAATTGATGATCGTCACGAGATCCGTAGGCGTGGCGTTCCAGCTACCGGCACCACCGAGCGTTTCCATGTAGTTCCGATTCGCCGTCGGGTGGTGTGAAACCTCATCAGGGCCGAGGTCGTAAGTCGATGTGATCCGCATCCCGCTGATACCAAGTGGCGTCAGCAGTTGCTCGTAGGCCACTTGCTCGTACGTCTTGCCCGTCACGGCCTCGATCAACAGGCCGAGCACACAAAAGCTCATATTGCTGTAGTTGTAACCACTTGGACCCGCCACTGAACTCGCCAGACCTTGCATCGCAGCATCGACACACGACGTCGCACCGTTGTTGAAGAACGTGCTGCTGTGATCGGGAAATCCGGCAGTGTGACTGAGCAGGTTTCGCAGCGTGATCCGACTCACGTCCGGATCGAACTGAGCGAGGCCGAGATGCTGCACAACCAGGTCGCCGACCGGATCATCGAGCACCAACACGCCTTGGTCGATGAGCCGCAGGGCGACGATCGCGGTGACAGTTTTGGAGATGCTGGCGATCCGGAAACGGTCAGTGGTTTCGACCGGATCACCCGTTCCGGCAATTCGTTCGCCGAACGCCGCCTGGTGGACGATCCGCCCGTCGATCATCACTGCCACCGAAGCGCTCACGTCGGCCGGGATCAACTGGTGCTCCAGCGAGGTATCGAATGTTTCCCAACCCGAGTGGTTCGGGGCGACATTGCCGGCGTCGTCGACAATCGTCATTTGGTCGACCGACACCGGGTCGAGGTCGGCTTCGATCGACGACAGGTCGAGTTCGATCTGCTCGACGGGCTCGATCGTGACCTCCGGGAGCACGGTCGGCTGGGCGCGTTGTCCGGTCGTGAACTCGGGTTCGGGAGGTGCCGCGAGACGCGCTGATCCGCAGGCGGTCGATGCAGTGGCTAACGCAATCACGAGCGCAGCACACCGAACCACGTCCCAACGTCGCGGTGTCACGTTGGACATCATGGCGGATCGTGACGAGAATTGCACCCTCAGCGCTCACACCAACGCCGAGTGTGACGCGGAGCGTGAAATCGCAGCCGAAACGACCGCGGTCAGCGGCCAGGAGTCGGCAGACGTTGTTCGAGGGTCAAGACCTCGGCAAACAAATCGCCGTGTTGCTCGACACGATCCAAGAGTTCGTCGCTCGTGAACCGCAGCACGACGTCACCGTTGGCGCACGACTCGACTTCTTCCCACGTGACCGGGGTCGACACCGTCGGTTCTGATCGGGCGCGGAGCGAGTACGGGGCAATCGTCGTCTTGTGAAACGCGTTCTGACTCCAGTCGACAAAGATCTTGCCGGGTCGTTGTGCCTTGGCCATCACGGTTGTCACTCGACCCGGGAGTTGACGCTCGAGTACCTGGCCGACCGCCAACGCGAAATCGGCAGCACCTTCATGTGTCGCTCCAGACGTGTTCAAGGGTACGTACATCTGGAGACCCTTCGACCCCGACGTCTTGCACCACGCATGCAAATCAACCGACTCCAACACATCTCTGGCGGCGATCGCGATCTGACAACACTCGACAATCGTCGCCGGTGCACCCGGGTCGAAATCGAATACGAGCGCACGCGGGACCGCCAGGTCGACACTGAGCGCCATCGGTGCATGAATCTCGATCGCCGCCATATTGGCGGCCCACACCATCGCTGCGATCTCTTCGATTCGGCAGTACTCGATTCCTCCCGTGCGGTCGCCAGGGCCGAGTGCCACGGGTACCCATTCCGGTCGGTGACCGGGACAGCGTTTCTCGAAGAAGCCGGCTGTGTCTGTTCCGTTCGGATAGCGCCGGAACGTCAGGCAGCGCCCTGCCAGGTGCGGGATTGCAACGGGGGCGATGCGCACCATGTAGTCGATCACCTGCGACTTCGTGAACCCGCTGGGATACAAGACTTTGTCGAGATTGCTCAGCGACAGATGGCGACCCTCGACGTCGATCTCGACGCCGGCGCTCACGCAGATTTCCGCTTCCGAGCCGGCTTCCGAACCGCCGACGTGATGTCTTCCACATTGCCGGTTGGGTGGCGTCCGCGGGCTTTCTTGGCGGCGGCGACGCTGGCCTCCAGCGCCGCCATGAGATCGACCACTTTGGGTTTCTCGGTCGGTGCCTCGGGAACCTGCAGTTCCTGTCCGGAGGCTTTGATCTGGATCAGTTCGAGTACCTGTTCACGGTATTCGTCGCGGTACTTCTCGGGCTCGAACGTGGCGCTCAACGACTCGACCAGAGACTCGGCCATTTTGACTTCTTTGGCCGACACTTCGATTGCATCGAGGCCCTGCAACTCCTCGATCTCGGCGGGATTGACGACCTCGTCGGCATAGGAGAGCGTCGACATGATCAGCTTGCCGTCCTCAGCGCGGATCGCTGCGGTGAACTGCTTGTTGCGCATCACAAACCGCCCGATCGCCACCTTGCCGCGCTCCTCCATCGCCTTGGCGAGCAGCACATAGGGCTTCGGGTTGGTACCCGGAGCCACGTAGTAGGCGGAGTCGAAGTAGACCGGGTCGATCTCGGCAAGGTCGACGAATTCTTCCAGCTCGACGGTCTTGGTCGCTGACGGGATGAACGGTTCGAGTTCGTCGGGGTCGACGACGACGTAGCGATCCTTCGACACCTCGTAGCCCTTCACGATGTGTTCCTCGGGAACCTCCTCGCCATCGAGCGCCGAGACCTTCTTGTACTTGATCCGTGCCAGAGTGCGATCGTCGAGCTGATTGAACGAGACGCCTTGCTTTCGGACGGCGTGATACAGCTTGACTGGAATCGCGACGAGGCCGAAGCTGATTGTTCCGGTCCAGACTGGGCGCGCCATTCCCATATCATGCCTCACCGACTTGGGGTTTGTCACACATCGAGAACGGCGCGGGCTACCAGGTCCGTTCCGAATGCGGTCAGAATCGCCAGGTAGAGCAGGCCCGTGGCGGCCATCACCGCCGAATACTGGCGTTCCTTGAGCGCCGCGCGAGTGACGAACACGAGCACAATCGTGGTCACCGCACACGCACCCCAGAACCAACCGAGCACGCCGCCCCACCCATCGTCGACGGCTCCGGACCACACGCTGAACATGCCGGTCGGCAGCAACATCGCGACTACCTCGATCGGCCATGTCCAGCCGAGCGCCGACACGAGTTCATTGAGTAGCCGCCTCGGCAGTCCGGGCTGCACCAGGTACCAGTGACCGAGCAACATGGCGTCGGTGACGGCCCCAAGAAACGCCGCCCCTGCCAGGATTCGAAGCAGCGATACGAACGTGTCGAAGCCGACGTCAGGAGCCGCGTCGATTCCAGCAGCAATCAGTCCGATGGTGCCGACGGCAACCGGAAACAGGTCGACGATCGGAGGAAACTCGCGACCGATGACGCTGACTGGTTGATCGGTCGCATGGCGTTCAATCCCTGTCATTTTCGCAACTCGAGTAGTTCGCCGGTCGTGTTCGGAGTCAAATCCGCTGACGCCTGCCCGGCGATGGACAATCGATACGACCAAAGCAAACAGGCAAGTAGCAGCAACGAGGATCGATGAGGCCTCACGAACCGGCACTTCGCCGTACCGAAAGCCCGCAATCGCTGCACCGAGAGCGAGTACCAGGTTGATCCCACGCAGCAGCCAGCCGTACCCGAGGCCAACCTGACGCCTCCGAGTGGTGAACCAGCAGAATGCCATGCCGCCGACCGCCCATTGCAAGAGCACGGTTGCCGCATCAAGTTGAATCACGGCGGCGCATCGTAACTGCGTAGCCTGAGGCCGCCATGCAGACGCAGCGAACCAGCCAAACACGGAGAACCGCTTTCTCGATCATGCAGGCGAGATTCCTGCTGGTGAGCGCCGTGCTTCTCGCCGGCTGTGTGACCGGGGAGCGGCCGACATTGACCTCTGAGCCGACGGATAGCGCCGCCACCAACGATCCGGTCATCGACACCGTGCTTGACAGGTTGGCGCTGGCTGAGGGCCTGACCTTCACGGCGACCTACACGATCACGCCGACATCCACCGGCGTTGCCACGGACGCAACCGTCCGTCAACTCGGAGACCAGCGTCGCGTCACGATCGGTGACGTCGACTTTCTCACCGATACAACTGGTGCCAGCCAGACCTGCGACGTCATCGATAGCACATGTGTTGGCTATCTCGATGATGCGATGATCAGCAATCTCAGCATCACCCACCGATTTTGGGGTGACAGTTTCGCCGACAGGCTCAAGCTCGACGCCAGCCGAAACCTCAGGGGCGCTGCGGGTCAGGCGGAAACGATCGCTGGATTTCCAGCTTCGTGCGCCGATGTAACCGTGGTCGGAGGAACCTTGAGATACTGCGCACTCGACGCCGGCGTGCTTGCCCGCTACATCGGTGCCGACGTCAAGATCGAACTGACGTCATTCTCGGCAGAGGTCGACCCTCTTCAACTCACACGCTGACGAGACGGTGATCAGCAGCGTTCATCGGCACCGGGCCGTCATCGGTGGCGACGACAATGTCTTCGAGTCGCATGCCCCACTTGTCGGGCATATAGATGCCCGGTTCGACGCTGAAGGCGTAGCCCGATTCGAGACGACGGCTGTTGCCCTCGACGATGTACGGATCCTCGTGCTCCTCGAGACCGATCCCGTGGCCGGTGCGATGCACGAAGTACTCGCCATAGCCGGCCGCCTCGATGATCCGGCGAGCCGAACGGTCAACCTCCTCACATGAAGTGCCTACCGTGCCGGCACCGACGGCGACCCGCTGGGCCTCGAACAAAACTGCGTAGGCCTCGGCGATCTCGGCGCTGACGTCACCTGTGAATACGCAGCGCGTGATGTCGGAGCAGTAGCCGTTCATCGTGCCGCCGAAGTCGCACAGCACGATCTCGTTCTCCTCGATCACCCGCGAACCGGCATGGTGATGCGGGCTGGCCGCATTCGAGCCAGCGGCGACGATGGCGAAGTTGACCTTTTGGTGTCCCTCGGCGATGATCCGTGCGGAGAGGTCCTTCGACACTTCTGCCTCGGTCCGCCCGACCAGTGAAATCCGACCAGCCTGGAGTTCAGCGGCTATCCGGTCGACGGCCGCGCCAGCAGATGCGAGCGCATCGATTTCGGCCTCGTCCTTCACCATTCGAAGTGGGCCTACCACGTCGACTGCCCGTGTGTACTCGGCCCCAGGAAGCTGCGGCAACAGTTCTACGAGGAACCTCGCCCACATCTGATCACCAACGGCGACGCGTCTCGCACCAACTGCCAGCTTGGCCACAATTGCCGTCGGATCATCGGTCTCGTTCCATGCCAGCAGGTCGAACACCCCTGGCTGCGGAACGACCCGCGGCGCTTCGAGTCGCGGGATCACCAACGTCGCATCGGCGTCGGCTGGAACGACCAACATCGTGAGTCGTTCCAACGGCATCGCCAGATATCCGGTGAGATACGGCAGGTCATGCCCGACCGAAAGCATCAGCGTGTCGATCCCCTGGTGCGCCATCGCCACCCGCACACGAGCCAGTCGTTCCCGATAGATCTGCGTCACGAATCCAGCGTAAGCCCGGCGACCCGTCCGCGTGTAACCGTCGGTTGCCTGAGCGCACCCACCCGGAACCGAGCCTGATCAGTCGCCGGCGTATTCCTCGCCGACGCATCCTTCGGTGCCGTCCTCGAACACGACGCATTCCCCCGGTTGCTGCGGTCCGTACCGCTCGTACCAGCTTGGGGGGTAGATCCCATCAGCGAACGGTTCGCAGTTGGCACCGGCAAGGCCGAGATCCTGGCAGATCAAAGTTCGTCCATTCCGATCATTTTGGCACCATCACTCTGTACGACGCCCGAGCACACCGCGTTCATACGCCGGGACTGGTTACGGTCGTTCCGGCGTCGCAGCACACGGCACCCCCCCACGAGGAGCAGTCATGAACGAAGCAGTTGCCAAACAATTCCACCCGGTCACGGTTGCGCACCAGAAAGAACGGTCGGCGAACCTCCAACTCCGGATCGCCGACGTGATCACCAAGTTCGCCGGATCGATGCCGTTCGTATACATCCATGCCGTCGCATTCGCATTGTGGATGCTGTTGGTCGAGCCCAACCCGTGGCCCAAGCTGACCCTGATTGTCTCGTTGGAGGCGATCTTCCTCTCAGCCTTCGTCATGATCGGACAGAATCGCCAATCGGCGTTCCAACAGGCCAAGGCCGATCATGATTTCGTCGAGCAGGAGCAGGAACTGAAGACCAATACGGAACTCACTCGCGCCGTGCACGCGCTCGCAACGGAGATCCGGAATCACGTGATCAGCGACCCAGTCACATAAGGAGTCGAGCCGATAGGCGAGGCGACCAATCGTTACGGACGATGTCGGGCTAGCGCCGTGATCGCATCGAGAGCGGCCGGGTCTTTGAGCGCCCCGCGGCTCGACACCTTGTCGGGATCGGCGCCGAGCAGGATCTTCTTGACCGGGAGTTCGAGCTTCTTGCCCGTCAGCGTTGTCGGAATCGCAGCAACCTGATGGATCTCGTCTGGGACGTGGCGCGGTGAAAGTCCTGTCTTCAGCGCCGACCGGAGACGAGCAGAGACATCGTCATCCAGCACAACCCCGTCGGACAGGACAACGAACAACACCAGGTTCCCTGGGTCATCGGCGTCTGGCGACTCGAGGTGAACAACGAGGCTGTCGACGACTCCATCGACGGCTTCGATGACACGGTAGATCTCGGCGGTGCCGACTCGCACGCCCCCGCGATTCAGTGTGGCGTCGGAGCGACCGGAGATGGTGCAACTCCCTCGTTCGGTGATCGTGATCCAGTCACCATGCCGCCACACACCTGGGTAGTGCTCGAAGTAGGCAGCCCGGTATCGGGAACCATCGACATCACCCCAAAACCCAACCGGCATCGACGGCATCGGCTCGGTCAGCACCAATTCACCCTCCGCGCCGACGACCGAGTTGCCACCTTCGTCGAAGGATCGAACGGCTGCTCCAAGGTACCTGCAGGGGATCTCGCCGTGCCACACAGGTGTCATCGGACTCGCCCCGACGAATGCCGAACACACGTCGGTGCCACCGCTGATCGGCGAAAGCATCGCAGTCGGCGACACCGCTTCATAAACCCATCGAAATCCTTCCGGCGGAAGCGGCGCTCTGGTCGCGCCGATCGCCCGAATCGTCGACAGGTCATACGTTTCGCCCGGAGTGATTCCGGCCCGCCGCGACGCTGTGACGTAGGGCGCTCCGACACCAAACCAGGTGACCCGCTCGTCGGCGCCGAGCTTCCAGAGCGTGCTCGGGCCGTCGGCATTCGGGTCACCGTCGAACAACACCAATGTGGCGCCAACCAGCAGGCCGGAGACGACGTAGTTCCACATCATCCAGCCCGTCGTCGTGAACCAGAACAGGCGGTCATCGGGGCCCATGTCGGAGTGGAGACCGATCACCTTGAAATGTTCGACCAGGACTCCGGCGTGGCCGTGCACGATCGGTTTCGGCAATCCGGTCGTCCCCGACGAATACAGGACATACAACGGATGGTCCGGTGCGAGATGCACGAATTCCAGCGGGCCAGGCTCGACGACCAGTTCCGACCACGCCATCGCACCGCTTGGCAGCGCTGACTCGTCATTCAGATACGGCACCATCACGGTGTGCTTCAGGCTGGTCAATCCGGCGCTGATGGCGGCGAGTTCCTCGACGCGACTGACGTCACGCCGCCCATATCGATATCCGTCAACGGCGAGCAATACCGTCGGGCTGACCTGTGTGAAACGGTCGAGCACGGCCTGGACCCCGAACTCGGGCGCACACGACGTCCAGATTGCTCCGAGACTGCATGCTGCCAGGAAGGCGATGATCGTCTCTGGCACGTTGGGGAGATAGGCGGCAACGCATTGACCTTCTCGGACGCCGAGTTTCTGTAGTCCGGCCCGCGCCCGGCCGACCTGCTGGCGTAGCTCGCCCCACGTGATTTCAACTCGATCGCGAGTGTCCGACAAGCCGACGATGGCGACAGCGATGTCATCGGTATGGCGGAGGGCGTGCTCGGCGTAGTTCAGTCGAGAACCCTCAAACCATTTGGCGCCGGGCATGATCCGCTCGCTGAGGACTGCGGTATAGGGCTGCGAACTTCGTACTTCAAAAAAGTCCCAGACAGCGGCCCAACAATCCTCTAGGCCATCGGATACAGACCATTCCCAGAGAACGTCATAGTCCTCGAACGACCGCCCGGCGCGAGCCTCACAGAAGGTCAAGAACTCGCCAAGCCTTGTCGTCGAGCGGGCGTCGGCTGCTGGTTGCCACAAGACATCAGGTGCGATCACCTTCACAGTCTGGCGAGTGAGCATCGCGCCACGCCAACGAGAATGACTACGCTCGCCAAACGATGGAGATGCGAATCATGGTTTCCGATGGCGTCGGCGGTGCCACTGAAATACCGGAGGCGCCGGAGGAGGGGCCAGCGGACGGGTGGGTCTGGATCGACGTGCTCGCCGCCGACGACGACATCGCTGAACTGATGCGCTTCACGCAGCGATTCAATCTCGACCAGATCGCCGTGCGTGACGCGATCGACGACATCGACATGCCGAAGATCGACGATTTCGGACACCACCTGCTCGTCGTACTTCACGGACTGCGCGACGATCGTGTCGCGACGTACGAAGTCGACTGCTTTCTCACCCACAAGCATTTGATCACGATTCGGAACGCCCACTCGCCAGCCCTGGCGGCGCTATGGACCCAGGTTCAAAAGCGATCTGAACTGGCGAGAATCGGCGTCGACGAACTGACTGCCCTGCTGGCCGACGTACTGACCCGACGACTACTCTCGGTGCTCGAAGCGTTCGACCGACAGGTCGAAGAGCTGACCGACAAGGCGCTCCATGCCGATGATGCGTTGCTCGAAAATCTGACGGCCGTGCGCACCGATTTGGCTGCCGTTCGACGCGTCGTCCACCCGCAACGCGAGACCCTCGACGTGCTCCGCCATTCGACATCCGAGTTGGTCAGCGATGCAGGGCGTCGACGCTTCTCCGATGTGTTCGACGTCGCCTCGCGGGCAGCTCAGGGCCTCGACGAAGCCCGCTCAGCGCTCCATGAAACGCTCGATGCGTATCGCGGTGCAGAGGCTCGTAAGGCGACCGAGGTCACCAAGGTGCTCACCGTGTATGCGGCGATCATGCTGCCGCTGTCGTTGGTCGCCGGCATCTTCGGGATGAACTTTGTCAACCTCCCACTGTTCGACAAGTCGTGGGGTTGGATCGTCGTCGCCAGCATCATGGGAGTGATCGCATTCGGCTCGCTCGGCGTGTTCATCTCGCTCGGGTGGGTGCGACGTCCGTCTGGCCGTCGCGCAGGTCGTGCACTCGGCAAGGGCTTGCTCGAGGCAACCCGAGCCCCGGCCCAAATTGTTGGTGCCGTATTCGAGATGTCAACGGTGCCACTGCGCAAGACCGGAAATCTGCTGACCCGGCGCATCATCGAGACCGACGAGACGCCTCCTCCGGAACACCCTTCCGAGTCCTAACTGACTATGGTCTCCGCATATGGGGACAACCGTCGAGTTTGCAAGCAACGGAAGCACGGCGTCGGGGTACCTGGCACTTCCCGAGTCAGGGAATGGGCCGGGCGTGATCGTGGTGCAGGAGTGGTGGGGGCTCGACTCCGGAATCAAAGAGATGGCCGACCGACTCGCCGAGGCCGGCTTCGTCGCTCTCGCTCCTGACCTGTATCACGGGGAACTCGCCGGCCACACCGAGATGGACAAGGCGAGCGCATTGATGAACTCGATGCCGCCTGATCGGGCTGGGCGCGACATGAGTGGTGCCGTCGACTACATCTCGAACCACTACTCGACGACGGGCGATGGCATCGGGGTGATGGGTTTCTGCATGGGCGGGCTGCTCACGTTCGTGTTGGCGGCACTGCGCCCCGACAGGGTCAAGGCGGCAGTCTCGTTCTACGGGTTTCCTCAGGGCGACAACCAGCCGGACTATTCGCAGATCACGGCTGCCATCCAGGGCCACATGGCCGAGAATGACGACTTCTTCCCGCCGGCCGCCGCCAAGGCGCTCGAAGCAACGCTGAAACGCCTCGGCAAGGACGCCACGCTGACCGTCTATCCGGGCAGCGGGCACGCCTTCATGGCACCCCACAACGCGCTCGGTACGCAGGATCAAGCGCTGTATGCCGAGATCTGGCCGAAGGCGACGGCGTTCCTGCACCAGCATCTGGGATGAGGTTCCGGTGACCGAAACGCGGCCGGACATCGTCGTCATCCTGACTGATCAGGAGCGGGCGATCCCGCCGTACGAGTCGGACGAGCTGAGAGTTTGGCGGTCGACCGCACTCCCGGGTCGGCGTTGGTTCGATGAACATGGGGTCAGCTTCGAGCGCCACTACACGGGTTCGTTGGCGTGCGTCCCGAGTCGGCCGACGATGTTCACGGGCCAATACCCAGACGTACATGGCGTCACGCAGACCGACGGGCTCGGCAAGGACGCCGACGACTCCGCCATGCGATGGCTCCCCACCGGTGAGGTCCCGACACTCGGTCACTGGTTTCGAACGGCCGGGTACGACACCCACTACCAGGGCAAATGGCACCTCTCGCACGCCGACCTGACAGATCCCGCGACAGGCAAGCCGCTGGCGACCAATAACGACGCCGGGGAGGTCGACCCGGTCGCGGTACGAACCTACCTCGACGCCGATCCACTGGACGCGTATGGCTTTTCCGGCTGGATCGGCCCTGAGCCGCACGGAGGAATCCTCGCCAACAGTGGCCTGCGTCGTGACGCACTGATTGCGGACCGAGTCGTCACATGGCTGGCCGACCGCTACGGTCGTCGCCGCGCTGGCGATGCCGACGCGCTCAAGCCGTTCTTGCTTGTTGCCAGCTTCGTCAACCCACATGACATCGTGCTGTTTCCTGCCTGGCAACGCAACAACCCCCTGGGCGACGACGAGCACGACACACCCGCCGTTCCGCCACCGCCGACCGCCACCGAAGACCTCTCGACCAAGCCGGCCGCCCAGGCGGCCTACCGCGCCGCGTACCCGACCGGGTATGCGCCGATCGGCGAAGGCGTGTACGGCCAACACGCAGACGAGTATCGAAGGATGTACTACAGGCTGCACGCGATCGTGGATCAGCCACTCGATCGCGTTCGCCGAGCAGTGACCGATGGTGGTTCGACCGAGGCTGTGATCGTGCGCAGCGTCGATCACGGCGAACTGTTGGGTGCCCACGGCGGCCTCCACCAAAAATGGTTCAACCTGTACGACGAGGCGACGCGAGTTCCATTCGTCGTTGCTCGGATCGGTTCGCGGCCGACGGTCTCCCGAATAATTCTCGGCGCACCCACCTCACATGTCGACCT
The DNA here is from genome assembly GCA_031422395.1 of Ilumatobacteraceae bacterium. Taxonomy (GTDB): domain Bacteria; phylum Actinomycetota; class Acidimicrobiia; order Acidimicrobiales; family Ilumatobacteraceae; genus Ilumatobacter. The sequence continues at coordinate 18,628 of JANPLQ010000116.1, forward strand.
CGTTCCCACACTCCTCGGCGCCGCCGGGATCGATGTCAATCTGATCGGCGAGCACCTGACACGCCAGTTCAGCGAGTTTCATCCGTTGCCGGGTCGCAACCTGATGCCGATCGTGGACGGTGATGCGGGTCCAGATTCCAATCGAGCGGTGTATCTGATGACACGCGACAACATTTTGGAAGGTGACTCAGGGGCATCGGTCGTTGCCCGTTCCTTCGGTCTCGCAAGCAACCCACCGGACAACATGCGCATCTCGGTCCCGGCAAACGTCGGTGCCAACTTCGAAGCGATCGTCGTCGGACTCGACGGTGCGATCTGGAAACTCGTGCGAACATTCGATGATCCGAACACGTGGTCAGAACCCGGTGAACGTCATCTCGCTGCCGATACCGCTGATGGTCCCGAGTACCGGACTGCGCCGCTCCCCGATGAGTGGGAACTCTACGACCTCACAAATGACCCGATTGAGACCTTCAATCGATGGGGTGATAGTTCAGTTGTTGCGACGCGAACCGAGCTCGTCAGTCGATTGGCCATTGAGCGAGATGAATGTGTTCCCAATCGTCACTATCCGTGGCCGTATGTCAAGAGACAGTTGAGATAACACTGTATTCTACGACATGTTGTCAAGCGGGTCACAACTGAGCCGATTGAACTGGAGACGGCCCTTCCAGTTCCGATCCGAGTCACTCCTATGCCGACACCAGATCACGACGAACTTCATCCATCACTGCCTGGCGACCCCCGCTTCTATCGTCGAGTCCTCGATCACTTGCCGACGCCCGTGATTGTGATTGGCGAACTCGGCGCGATCACATACATCAACCGGGCGATGATTGCGCTCGGCGGCTGGACGTTGGACGACGACGTCGGCACCAACGTGTTCGACTACCTGCATCCCGACGATGCCGCATGGGTCGCCGAGGCGTTCATCGGTCTCGGCATCACGGCTGACCCGGAGGTTCCCCTGGGCGGCCCTGCCTGGGCGGCGATCAACTTCCGAATCATCACCAAGCACGGCCAGATCGTCCCACTCGAAGTTACCGGAAGCGCAGGCTTGCTCGACCCGGTCGTGGGGGGCGTGATCTACCACGCTCGCCCGGCGCGAGATTCCGAACTGCTCGGCTCCGTTTTGGACGGCGTCGCCAAGGGCGCACCGATCGACGCTCTCTTGACGAACGTTGTCGAGTTGACCGTACTCGCACCCTTGGAAATGGATGGTGTGCTGATCGAATACTCAGCAACGACCCCGACGCGTGTCGTCGTGTCCACCGGCCGAGAAGAACGTGAAGGGTTAACGCGAGCGTTGATCGAGGTCGCAGAATCGCTGTCGCTAGGTGCTACCGGGTCAGGACCCACGCGACTCAGCATCGACGAACTCAGTCCCGCACTCCGCCAGCGAGTGCTCGATACCGGATACCTCGATCTCTTCACCGTCGAGATCATTGGGCCCGACAACAAGATGGTCTACCGATTGTTGACGGGTACACCAGTCTGTCACGACCCTTCGAACGGTCCGTTGCAACGAATCGAGCGGGCACGTGAGCTCATCGCGATCGTGCTCCTTCGGGCTCACAATGACCGAATGCTTGGCCATGCGGCACGTCACGATGCGCTCACGCAACTTCCCAATCGCGTCGGCCTCAACGACGAGTTCGAGCGCCTCAAGGAGACCAACCAAGGTGGAGCGTTGATCTTCGTCGATCTCGACGGATTCAAGCGGGTCAACGATCAACACGGTCATGCCGTCGGCGACCAAGTCTTGGCGACAGTCGCTGACCGTCTGCGACGCGCCTTTCGCCCGCAAGACCTCGTTGCGCGACTCGGTGGTGACGAATTCGTCATAGTCCTCCGGGGCCAACCGATTGAGAACTCCGAACTGGAGCGACTAACCCGACGCGTCCTCAAACAGATCCAAACGCCGATCGCAGTCGGGGCTATTGACATTGAGGTGTCGGCGAGTATCGGGGTGGCGCTGGCATCGGACGGACGCGGTTTCGCGCAGTTGTTAGACGATGCCGACCGGGCCATGTATGAGGTCAAACGAACCGGTGGTGGAGATCACCGAATTGCCCTCAACCCCATGCTGGTCGAGTTGTAGCGTGCTCAAGATGAAGCGAGCCGTTATTTCCCTTGCAGCTTTCTCGACCCTAATTGCAGGATGCGGGGGCGGCGGCAACGATCGACCTGCTCCAGACGACTCCGGTTACGGTGCGGCCGATGTCGTCGCTGACGTGCAAACCATTCCACAGACCGACTCTGCCGAGTTGCTTGCCGACGACCAAGCAGACGGTGACGGTGACATGATCGACGACCTCGATGGGCTGATCGACTGTGCGGTGATGAACGATCCCGTGGCGCAGGCACCGCTGTTCAGTATTCAGATCGTTGCGCAACTCCTGAGTCAGGGTACGGTCGATCTGATCAAGAGTGGCTCACTTGTCTTTGACGGACCAGGGCTGACCGCCTTCCTCGAAGGCATCAAGCCACTCGGCGGCCACGACATTCCGCCGTTCGGTGACCCGGCGGATGAAATCGAGTTCTATCTCAAGGCGACTGAGCTGGCAACGGCGATCGTCGCCGTTGATGGCCCAGTTCCGCAGGAGATGTTCGACGAGTTGGCCGCCCACAACGGCGATGTGCAGGAGTTCATCATGCGCCAAACATCAATCGCAGCCGCCATCGATCAGGCCTGTCCCTGAGTCAACGCGTACGACGAGCCGGTTCAAGCGCTGCCACGTAGTCTGCGAGGCGGGCGGCAACCTCGATCGCTGCGTCGATGTCGTCCGGGTCGGGTGGTTCCCATACCTCGGAAATTCGTCGCCACACATCGCCACCGATGAACGGTCCAGCCACCGGTTCTTCACCCAACTCGGCACGCCATTCGGTTTCGGCGGCGAGTAACCGCTGAAGCAACTCGTCGTTCTGCTTGGCCTTTGGGTACTCGACGTGAAACCCAATCTCCAAGCGTGGCTGCTTGTCGATCCGGATCAACTGGGCTTCGTAGTGCTCACGCGTGCGATCGTCGTACCAGATCTTGAGTCCGCGGCTATGTGCGGAGGAGTGCATGACGCCGTTCACATCGGCAACGAACCCCTCGAATGCGTCGAGTACCTGGTCGAAGAACGATCGCTCCACGAAACAGACGGTAGGCGGTTGAATCGGGCTGAGTAGCGTTCGGAGGATGACGGATCTGGGCCGACGGATCGAAGCCGTTGCGACAGCGACGCGGTTCTCCGGTGTCGTTCGGGTTGACGATGCCGACCGTGTCGTGGCCGAGTGGGCGTTCGGGTTTGCGGACCGGCGACACTCGATTGCGAACACGGTCGCGACACAGTTCGCGATCGCCAGCGGCGTGAAAGGGCTGACCGCCCTCGCCGTGATGAATCTGGTCGAGTCAGGGGTCCTAACGCTCGACACGACCGCCCGGTCAATACTCGGTTCTGACCTGCCGCTGGTCGACGACTCGGTGACGATCGAACACCTACTCGCCCACCGATCCGGAATCGGCGACTACCTCGACGAATCAGTCGGGTTGGACCTGTCGGCCTATCTGATGCCGGTGCCGGTGCAGAACTTGGCCGTCACCGAGCAATACCTCGTCGTGCTCGACGGACATCCGCAGGCGTTCCCACCCGGCGCCGAGTTCGCATACAACAATGGCGGCTTTGTTGTGGCCGCCCTGATCGCCGAACGCGCATCGGGTATCCGGTTTCACGATCTGGTCACCGAGCGCGTATGTCGTCCGGCTGGAATGCGCGACACGGCGTTCCTTCGATCCGACGAGTTGCCCGGCTCTGCAGCGACGGGCTACCTCGATGCTGATGGGCTCCGCACGAACGTGCTGCATATCCCCGTGAGAGGCAACGGCGATGGCGGGATCTACACAACATCTGCCGACATGCGGGCATTCTGGATCTCGCTCTTCGACGGCCGGATCGTGACAATCGATGCCGTCAACGCCATGACATCCCGGCGTAGCTCGACCAACAGCGGCAACGACGCCTACGGGCTTGGCTTCTGGCTCCACCCAACTGGGCCACAGGTCTCGGTCGAGGGCTATGACACCGGAGTTTCCTTCCGTTCCGTCCACAATCCGACAACCGGCGTGACATATACCGCGATCTGCAATACAACCGAAGGTGCCTGGCCGGTCCTGCAGTTGTTGAGCGAAATCCTGGACTAACGCCATCATCAGGTCGCCACCGTGATAGCACTCGTCGGATGAGTCAGCGCTGGAAGCACCCGGGATGGATCGGAGCTGCGGTCTATGCGGTTGCTGCGGCACTGGTCGGTGGCGTGATAACGCTGATCAGCCGTTTGCAGGTCGCCAAGCAGCGGGGGCGCCGACGAGTCGCACAATCGTTGCCGGATGGTGCCGTAATCATCATCTCGAACCACACCAGCTATGTCGATGGAATCCTGCTGGCGTTGGTCTGTCGCAAGCTCGGGCGCTCGGTGCGGCTACTGGCAACCTCTGGTGTCTTCAAGGCTCCCGTGCTCGGGACGTTGGTGCGACGACTCGGATTCATCTCGGTCGATCGTGGCGCATCGACCGCCGCACATTCACTCGACGCGGCGGCAGCGGCGCTCGAGGCGGGCGAAGCGATCGGTATCTTCCCTGAGGGTCGCCTCACCCGCGATCCGGACAACTGGCCGGAACGCGCCAAGACAGGGACTGTTCGGCTGGCGCTGCGGACGGGAGCGCCGATCGTTCCTGTCGCGATGGTCGGTGCACATCGGGTGCTCAGCAAACGACACGTTGTCAGCACGCTGATCTCGAACGTGCTCCTTCGACCGACAGTGCTCACGGCAGTCGGCGATCCGATCGACGTCAGAACGATGGTCAACAACGTTGACGATCCCGACCCAGATGAAATCCGACAAGCGACCGATCGAGTCATGGAACAGCTCGTCAAACTGGTCGAAGTCTTAAGGGACGAAGTTGCCCCCGATTCTGTAGGCCTCGAACGAGCCGCCGATTGACCGGTTCGGCGGGGGTCACGGTTCGAAGGATTACGATCTGCGATGTGTCCGGTGATGAGTTGATCGAGATCCATCGTGACGCGACGGTTTGGCGGTTCGAACGCGAGTTCCTCGAATCGAACTGGGTCTGCCTGTTCGGCAACGGTTGCAAAGGAATTCTCGCTGAACCGGCAGAAGACCTCAACCAGGGATGCTGCTCGCTAGGCGCCCACTTCGGCGACGGCGAGCCAGGCCAGGCCGAGGCGATGAACGTGTCGGCGTTCGCCGACCTGCTGAGCGCCACTCAATGGCAGCACCACGAGGCCGGACACGTGAGCATCTTCGGCGATGACGAACGGACGCACACCCGGGTCGTCGACGGTGCCTGCGTGTTCCTCAACCGGCCAGGTTTCGCTGGTGGCGAGGGCTGTGCATTGCACATTGCCGCCGTCGCTAGTGGTGAGTCACCGACCGATTGGAAGCCGTCGGTGTGTTGGCAGTTGCCGCTCCGCATCGACTGGCAAGACAACGACGCCGACACCGAGCAAGCCACCGTCCGCCGATGGACCCGAGCGGACTGGGGCGAGCACGGCAAGACGATGGCCTGGTGCTGCACGGAACAATCAGAAGGCGCTGAGGCCTATTCGGGAACCGAGCAGGTGATCGATTCCATGCGCGATTCCCTCACAGCGTTAGCCGGCGAAGAGGTCTACGTAGAACTCCGCCGCCGAGTCATGGACCCAACCTCGAAGTAAGCGGCACCGGTCGATCACGCACAGCGAACGACAGCATGGCCCTGATCAACGAGCTTGACGATGGTTCGGTCATTCCCGAGGCCAACACCCACTCCGACCACGAGATCTTGACCGACAGCTCGGGCGAGCTTCTCGAGCGTGTCGAGCGTCGGCCGTGACCCGCCGCCCTCCATCCGAGCGATCGCAGATTGGGTGGTACCCATCCGACTCGCTAATTCCGCCTGGGTCATGCGCGCCTCCGTGCGCAGCAGATACACGAGGTTGCGGAACTGCGAAATGCCGATCTCGTCGTCGTACGCTTCCTGCGCAGCAGTTGATCGCTCGATGGAACCCAGGTACTTCCAACTCGTTCGGTCACTCACTCCGTCTCCTCGACTGCATGTTGAGAGATGCATCGCGACATCGCCCGCTTGGCTCGCTGAATCTCGTGGGGCTCGCGGGGCTGCGATTTGGTAAAGACGGTGAGCAGGATGATCCGCCGGACAGGAGCGATCCAATACGTGACTCGAATCGCCTGACCGTCCAAATAGAAGCGAAGTTCACGCAGCTTCCCGTCAAGTTGTCGAGTGTGCGGTTGGTCCAACAACGGACCTTCACGTGCCAGTCGATCGACGTGGAACGCGACGCGGCCTTGTGATTCCGGATCGAGCCCCAGGTACCAGTCGCGGACTTCCGGCTCAAGTTCGACATCACCCCACACTATAGCGACCTCGCTATATATGGTCGCTCAATGAGAATCACATGTGAGTGGGGGCACCGTGACGCTAGAAAGGGAAACTCGTCCGCTGGCTGTTGAAATCAGGGCACGGGGAGGCCGAGGGATCTGGCGATGACCAATCGTTGGATTTCGCTGGTGCCTTCGCCGATTTCGAGGATCTTGGCGTCTCTGAAGAACCTCGCCATGGGGGTGTCCTCCATGAAACCCAAGCCGCCGAGGACTTGGGTGCCGACTCTGGCGGCGTCCATCGCTGCCTCGGTCGAGTACAACTTGGCCATCGCGGCCGCCTTGCGGATCGGACGGCCCTGATCCTTCAGCCACGCGGCTTTGTAGGTCAGGTTGTGGGCGTTTTCGACCTTCACGGCAAGGTCGGCGAGCTGAAAGGCGAGACCTTGAAAGCGGCCGATCGGGCCACCGAAGGCGTGGCGCTCGTTGGCATACACAACGGCCATTTCCAGGCAAGCTCTGGCGCAGCCCAACGCCAACGCCGAGATCGCGATCCGGCCGTCGTCGAGGATCGTGAGGAAGTTGCGAAAGCCGTCACCCGGTTTGCCGAGCATGTTCGCCTCCGGCACTCGACAGTTGTCGAGCGTGATCCCATGTGTGTCGGAGGCATGCCAGCCGAGCTTGTTGTAGGCCGGCTCGATGATCAATCCGGGCGTGCCAGACGGAATGATGAAGGCGGAGATGCCGTCGCCGGTGCGGGCGGTCACCGTGGTCAGCGAGGTGATCGACGTGCCGCAGTTGGTGATGAACGCCTTCGAGCCGTTGATCACCCACTCGTCGCCATCAACCGTGGCTCGAGTTTTGGTGGCACCCGCGTCAGAACCGCCACCGGGCTCGGTCAGACCGAAGCCACCGAGTGCACGGCCGGCGATCATGTCGGGCAGCCACTGAGCTTTCTGGTCCTCAGTGCCGAACTGAAAGATCGGATTGGCACCGAGGCCGACTCCGGCTGACAGGGTGATCCCCATCGACTGGTCGACACGGCCTAACTCCTCGATTGCCACACACAATGACGCAAAATCACCGTCGGCCCCGCCGTACTGCTCAGGGAACACGATGCCGAACAGGCCGAGTTCGCCCATCTTGCCCACAACCTCGACCGGGAAATGGTGGTCGATGTCCCACTGCGCCGCGAATGGTGCGATCTCGCCCTCTGCGAACTCGCGCACCGTCGATCGAAGCATCTCGTGCTCCTCACTCAACTCCCAGCTCATGACGGTTCTCCTGCTTGATCGACTCGGGCTTGATCAACTCGCGCAGTGATCGTGACGACCGGCTGATCGAGTGCGACCGACGATCCGACTGCGACGTGTATGGCCGACACGACACCGTCGAATGGCGCGGTCAGCGTGTGTTCCATCTTCATTGCCTCCACGACTGCGACGGGTTCACCTTTCGCGACCTCGGCATTCACGCTGATGGCAATGGCAATCACCGTGCCAGGCATCGGGCTTCGCACGACACCGTCGCCGACCACGTTCGCTGTGGCGGCACCGGCACCGCGTTGTTCGACTTCGGTGATCGGCCAACTTGACCCACCGACGGACACCCACGTGGTACGTCCGCGCCGAAGGGCGACGAGCGTCGACAGGATTCCGTCGATGATGAGATCGATTGTCCCGTCGGCTCGGTCGACGATCACGCAACGCAGATCGGCACGATCCGCGCGGGCGACGATCCAGGTGTCACCGTCGCTGCGGACGAGCAATACGTCGTGATCGTGACCAGGGATCGCCAGCTCGACCCGGGTCGCTGACGTGCGACTGTGACGCCAACCGACGAGCTGTCTCCACGGATCAGTCGCGTCGGCGGCCTGCGAGAGTGGAAGCACAGCCGCAGCGATGATCGCGATGTCCAAACCTTCCGGCTCACGTATCAAATCGCCGAGCCCACGCTCGACCAATCCGGTATCGAGTTGCCCGGCGAGCACTTCGGGAACCGCGATCAGATGTCGGAGAAACCCGATGTTGGTGGTGACACCGAGCATGACGGTCGTCGCCAACGCCTCGTCGAGACGCTGTAGTGCCTGCTGGCGATCAGTTCCCCACGCGATCACCTTGGCGAGCATCGGGTCGTAGTCGGAACCGACCACGACCCCGTCGGCGATACCCGAATCGACACGTATGCCTTGGCCTGACGGCTCGATCACCCGAAGCACGGTGCCGCCAGTCGGCAAAAAGCCGCGAGCCGGGTCCTCGGCGTAGACGCGAGCTTCGACTGCATGACCGCGCCCGATCAGATCGGCCTGGTTGAACGGCAGCGGCTCCCCCGCCGCCACGCGAAGTTGCAACTCGACGAGGTCGATCCCGTACACCATCTCTGTCACCGGGTGTTCGACCTGCAGACGCGTGTTCATCTCCATGAAGAAGAAGTCGTCTGGCCGATCGGCCGACACGATGAACTCGACCGTGCCGGCGCCCGTGTAGTTGCACGACCGCGCCGCCTCGACCGCCTGGGCACCCATCGCTTTTCGCTGGTCGGGCGTCAACAGCGGTGACGGTGCTTCCTCGATGATCTTCTGATGCCGCCGTTGGAGGCTGCACTCGCGTTCGCCGAAGTGAACCACGTTGCCGTGCGTGTCGGCTAACACTTGGATCTCGATATGGCGCGGGTTCTGGATCAACCGCTCGATCAACAACGTGTCGTCACCGAATGAACTGCGAGCTTCGCGTCGCGCCGACTCGATCGCTGTCGCCAGGTTGTCCGGCGATTCTACGAGTCGCATTCCCTTGCCACCGCCGCCCGCCGACGGCTTGATCAAGACTGGGAAGCCGACCGACTCGGCTGCCGCCGCGAGGGCATCATCGTCGAGCCCGACTCCGCTGCTGCCCGGCACCACCCGCACTCCGGCGGCCGCGACCATCGCTTTGGCGGCGATCTTGTCACCCATCGCCTCGATCGCGGCGACAGGCGGCCCCACGAAGACGATCCCGTTTGCCCCGCACGCCCGAGCCAACGCCGGATTCTCCGACAGGAACCCGTAACCCGGATGGATCGCCTGGACGCCCGTCGCCAATGCCGCCCCGATCACCCTGTCGATATCGAGATAGCTCTCCCTCGCAGGCGCCGGCCCGATCCGCACTGCTGTGTCAGCCAACCGTCCGTGCGGCGCGCCGGCATCTGCATCCGAATAGATCGCCACCGACCGGATACCCATTGACCGAAGCGTTCGGATCACCCGAACGGCAATCTCCCCCCGATTCGCCACCAGCACCGACTCAAACACTTGCGCGCTCAGAAATTCGATTGGCATTCACAGCGATCACATTCGGAAGACGCCGTAGCGGATGTCTTCCAACGCCGCCTCGGATACGACGGCCAGTGCGAGACCGAGCACGTCGCGAGTCCGTTCGGGTTCGATGATCCCGTCGTCCCACAACCTTGCTGTGGCGTAGTACGGGTTTCCTTGTCGTTCGTACTGGTCGCGGACAGTTGACTTGAACGCCTCCTCATCGGCTGGCGAATCGAAGTCGCCACGCACGGTCGCCAGCACCGACGCCGCCTGTTCGCCGCCCATCACAGAGATCCGGGCGTTCGGCCACATCCAGAGAAACCGTGGCGAATACGCCCGACCGCACATCGAGTAGTTCCCGGCACCGAACGAACCCCCAATCACGACTGTCAGTTTCGGCACACGCGCGGTTGCCACCGCCGTCACCATCTTTGCTCCGTGCTTTGCGATCCCACCCGCTTCGTAGTCGCGACCAACCATGAAGCCGCTGATGTTCTGCAGGAACACGAGCGGGATTCTGCGTTGGTCACACAACTCGATGAAATGGGCACCCTTCATCGCCGACTCGGAGAACAGGATTCCGTTGTTCGCTACGACGCCGATTGGATGACCCCAAATGTGAGCAAAGCCGGTCACCAGCGTCGAGCCGTAGTTGGCCTTGAACTCGCTGAAGCGCGAACCGTCGACCAGTCGTGCGATCACCTCACGAACGTCGTACGGAACACGCGAGTCGGTCGACACCACGCCCGACAACTGGGCCGGATCAACGACCGGCGACTCGGGTTCAACGACTGACCAGGGTGGAGCAGTTGCGGGCGGCAGCGTGGCAACGATGTCACGCACGATCGACAGTGCGTGACGATCGTCTTCGGCGAGGTGGTCAACGACACCAGAGATGTGGCTGTGTACGTACCCGCCACCAAGGTCCTCCGCCGACACGACTTCGCCGGTCGCCGCCTTCACGAGCGGCGGGCCGCCGAGGAAGATCGTGCCCTGGTTCCGGACGATGATCGCCTCGTCCGACATCGCCGGCACATACGCCCCACCGGCCGTGCACGAGCCGAGTACTGCGGCGATCTGGGCGATCCCTTGCGACGACATCTGCGCCTGGTTGTAGAAGATCCGGCCGAAGTGATCGCGGTCGGGGAACACGTCGTCCTGCATCGGAAGGTACGCCCCGCCCGAGTCGACGAGGTAGACGCAGGGCAGACGATTCTGGAGTGCGATCTCCTGCGCTCTCAGATGCTTCTTGACCGTCAACGGGTAGTAGGTGCCACCCTTCACGGTCGCGTCGTTGGCCACGATCACGCACAGTCGACCTGAGACGCGCCCGATACCGGTAATGATCCCGGCCGCCGCCGCTTCACCGTCGTACATCTCGTGGGCGGCAAGTGGTGATAACTCAAGCAACGGAGAACCCGGATCGAGCAACGCATCAACTCGGTCGCGAGGCAGCAGCTTTCCCCTCGCAACGTGACGCTCACGAGCGGACTGCGACCCCCCGAGCGACGCCGTCGAGATGACAGCTCGGAGGTGTTGCAGCGAGGCTGTCATTGCATCGTGGTTGGCAGCGAACTGATCGCTCGCGGGATTGCACGAGGTCGTCAGCACAGGCCAATCAGACATGGCCCTCACCTTAACCGGCGCTAAGTTGAATGTCGACCGACTACGTCCGTGGCCAGTGACTTAGACCGGTGGCTTGCCAGGTGTGATTTGCCAGCTGTGATTTGCCAGCTGTGACTTGCTAGGTGTGACCGCTGACCGTGGACGCACGTTCGCCTTCGCGCGAAGCTTGCCTTCGAGGGCTACCGGGGGGGTGGCTCCACTTGACAGAAATGGGGTCCACAATGTATTTGGCTTCTCGAGCCCTGCGGCTCGTCGATCTCACGAACTCGATTCCGTGGGCGATCGAACTCACGCAAGTTGTTCAAGCCCAGGGTGCTCCAACCACGTTGTGGTCCGGTATGGCGGGCACTCCCGTCGGGTCTGTCGTCTGGTCAACGGCAGTCGCCTCAGTGGCGGAGTACGTCACCTTTGGTGACAGCATCACCAGCAATCCAGATTACCTCCGACTCGTGCAACAAGCGGGTGGGTTCGTGGGCGACGTTCAGCCCGACGGGTTGAACGAGGTGATACACGGCGAACTCACCGGTGCGACACAGGTCGGGACAATCGCCAGCGTCGTGAATGCCAGCGCGGTTGGGGGAAAGTGGTCAGCGGCGGGCGCCTGGGCGATCGGTATTGCAGACCTTGTCGTCGAAATCACCGGGATTCCGCTGATCGTTACGACCGGCTCTGCAGGCGTGATGGGCAGCTTTGGCTGGATCTCGGCGGTCGACGATCCCGCCGACGTCGATGCGGCTGGTGCCAAGCTCGCCGCCGATCCGCGCTACATGCAGATGCTTGACACCGCAGGCGGATTGTTCGAGCCAGGGACAACTCGCGTCCTAGCCCGTCGGATCGCCTAGCACCGCTCACGCCGCCAGACTCGTTCGCCGTCGACCAGCTCGCGCGTGAGTCGCATCCCGGCAGCCGCCGCTACTCGCTCCGACGCGACGTGATCGACCGCAACGCATGCGTCGATGCGACGAACGTTGGCATCCGCCAGCCAGCCGACCAACGCCGTTGCCGCTTCCGAAGCGAAACCCTGGCGCTGCCAGGCCTGTCCGACCACCCACGCAATTGAGGCGTGTGATTCGTCTGGCACAACGGTCGCCTGCAGCGTGCCAACCGGGTCGCCCGTCGCCAATCGGAGAACCCAGTTCAGCCACGCCTCACCAGCCGGATGATTGGCGTAGTCGGCCAGCCATGCGTAGTCGTCTTCGAGTTCGGGCAGCGTCTTCGGCGAGCCGCCGATGTACTCGTGCAACGTCGCGTCATCGAGGATCGCGAACATTTCCGGAGCGTGATCGACGCGCAGCGGCTCAAGTACCAACCTCGCCGTGTTGATTGTGGCCGCAATCACTTCCGCGAGCATGACGCATCACGCGGTGATTCCACGCACTCGAAGAGTGGCTTAGCGGCCGCTAAGGTTTCTCAATGACCGCGATCAGGATCCGCGATGTGTTGCCGCGTGACGGGCTGCAGAGTGAGCGACAGGTCGATCCGACCTCGCGAGCCCAACTGGCGGTCGCCCTCGCCGATGCCGGAGTAGCGCACGTTGAAGCGGCATCATTCGTTTCATCCGTTGCGGTCCCGGCGATGGCTGACGGTGCCGGTGTGATGTCAGCACTGCCCGCCCGTGACGATGTGACGTGGTGGGCGCTCGTCCCAAATCCGAAAGGCGCCTCGTTGGCGCTCGACGCCGGCGTCACGCATCTGACCCTGACGATCTCGGCATCCGACGCATACAGCCGCAAGAATGTCGGCCGATCGACAATCGAGGCAATCGAGCAACTGGCAGCCGTTGGATCAATCGCTGGCATCCACGCCACGATCGACATCGTGATCTCATGCGCCTTCGGCTCCCCGTTCAACGATGTCGACAACCCTTCCGTGACCCGAGATTTGGTCGACCGCGCCCTTGATGCGATTCCGCTCGCTCAGATCACGCTCGCCGACACGGCGGGAACCGCCACACCGCGTCGGATCAGCGAAGTGATCACCAGCCTCCCCGGAGCGGCTCACCGCGATCTTGGTCTGCACCTACACGACACCCGAGGCACGGCACTCGTCAACGCTCTCGCCGGGATCGAGATCGGAGTGACTCGGTTCGACACATCGACCGGGGGCCTCGGTGGCTCCCCGTTCGCGCCGGGTGCCGGCGGCAATTTGGCGACCGAAGACTTCGTGTTGATGCTGCACGACCTAGGCCACGAGACGGGGATCGACCTTGACGCCATCCTGGCGATCTCGCGCGGTTTGTCGACGTTGGTCGGCCATGACGTGCCCAGTCGGGTTTCGTCCGCCGGCCCGCTCCCGAGTTTCGCCCATGAGTAAACGCCGCACCGAGCTACTGACGATCGCCGCCAACCTGTTCGCGGAGCGAGGCTTCGCCAACGTCACCGTCAACGACATCGGCGATGCCGCCGGGGTCAGCGGTCCAGCGCTGTATCACCATTTCGAAGGCAAGGAAGCACTGCTCGGAGAGATGCTGATCGGGATCAGTGAGTATCTGCTCGACGGTGGCCGCAAGGTCGCCGTGATCGGCGGGGACGAGGTGCTGGAGCGACTGGTCGACTTCCATGCACGGTTCGCGGTTGACGACCGGGCCCTGATCACGGTGCAGTTTCGCGACCTCGTCCACGCCACCGAGCGCGATCAGCACACGGTCCGCACATTGCAGGCCAGGTACGTGACACTTTGGGTCGACGAGTTGATTGGCGAGCAACCCGACCTGGATCGCCGCACCGCCCGCGCAACCGTCCAAGCGATCTTCGGTCTGATCAACTCGACGCCATACAGTGGTTCGCTCCCCCGTCAACAAATGCTCGACATCCTGACCCGGCTTGCCCTCGCCGCCCTCCGATCGGTGCCAGACTCGCCGGCGTGAATGTTTCGTTAGCAGCAGGCCGTGAACTGATTGCAATTCCTGGCCCGACGGTGGTTCCCGATCGGGTCTTGTCGGCGATGAATCGGGCAATGCCCGACATCTACTCGGGCGAGATTCTTGATGTCACCGACGAGGTCTACGACCGACTTCCCGACCTCGCCAGGACGGTCAGCCGACCGTTCATCACGATCAGCAACGGGCACGGCGCGTGGGAGATGGCCCTTACCAACTCGTTCACCAAAGGTGACATGGTGCTCGTGCTCGAATCCGGTCGGTTCGCTGCGGTCTGGGGCGAGATGGCGAGATTCCTCGGTCTCAAAGTCGAGGTGCTTCACGCCGAACCGCGCCGAGCAGTCGACCCGATCGAGGTCGAGGCTCGGTTGCGGCGTGATGTGAATCACGAGATCAAGGCGATTCTCACCGTCCATGTCGACACGGCATCGTCGGTTCGCAACGACATTCCAGCCCTCCGACATGCACTCGACGCCACCGATCATCCGGCGATGCTGTTCGTCGACTCGATCGCGTCACTCGGATGCGAACAGTTCGAGATGGATCGCTGGGGCGTCGACCTCACGGTGTGTGCCTCGCAGAAGGGACTCATGGTGCCTCCTGGTCTCGGGTTCGTATGGGCCGGGCCAAACGCATTGGCCGCGCATGAAACCGCAGAACTGCGAACCAAGTATTGGGACTGGACGAGCCGGACCGAGGACGGCCCGCACTACTTGCGGTTCAGCGGCACTCCGCCGGTCATGCATCTGTATGGGCTCCGTGAGGCGTTGCGGATGATCGACGAGGAAGGCATGGAGGCCCGTTGGAGTCGCCACTCGGTACTGGCTGACGCCGTGCGAGCGGCAGTCGATGCGTGGTCGACCCCTGATGGGTTGGAACTCCAGATATCCGAACCGAACGAGCGGGCCAACTCGGTGACGTCGATCCGGACCGGCCTGATCAGCGCGATTCGGTTGTCGAACACCTGCCGCGATCGCACCGGACTCACGCTCGGAGTCGGAATCGGCGATCTTGCCGGTTCCTCCTTCCGGATCGGCCACATGGGCCACGTCAACGCACCGATGGTGCTCGGCGCACTCGGTACGGTCGAGGCCGCACTGATCGCCCAAGGTGCCGACATCGCAGGTTCCGGCGTCGCCGTCGCGGCACGCGTGATCGGCGAAGCTTTGGCATGAAGATTGCGTGGCGCGAGGCTGGCGACGGACCACCGGTTCTGTTTCTTCACGGTCTCGGCGGTACGCGGTTTGCCTGGGAACCACAGTTGGAAGGACTCAGCTCTCACTTTCGCTGCATTGCGTGGGACATGCCCGGATACGGCGATTCCGATCCGCTTCCCGAACTCACCTTCCCTGCGATCGCCGACGCGATCGCGACACTGCTCGATCAACTCGGCATCGAACGGACACACGTCGTTGGTCTGTCGTTCGGTGGGCAGCAGGCGATGCACTTCGCCCTCCGCCATCCGGATCGGCTCGATCGGCTGGTGCTCGCCGACACGAGCCATCGCTTCGGTGCCGACGGCACCGACCCCGAGGCGTGGAAGCGGCTGCGGCTCGACGCCCTCGACGCCGGGCTGACACCCGCAGACATCGCCGAGTCGGTGATCGATTCGATTTCTGCACCAGGGTTCACTGGACTCGAACGAGACCGCGCCGTCGACGCCTTCCGTCAGCTTTCGAGCCAAGGATTGCGAGCATCGATCGAATGCCTGCCGACGCACGACGTCACCGACCGACTATGTGAGATCGCCGCGCCAACGCTGGTGATCGTCGGTGAGCTCGACGACGAGACGCCGTTGCGCTATGCCGAAACTCTGGCCGAGAAGATCCCAGACGCCCGACTTGTCGTCATTGACGACGTCGGCCATCTCGCGCCCGCCGAAGACCCAGCGACGTTCAACCGCCTCGTATCGGATTTCCTGAGCAGCACGGATCCGCCCATCGACGATCTGTGACACAGGACACACCAGTATGGTACGGTGCCGAACTATCTGCATCGACCTGAGGGGGCATTCATGACAGAGACATCCACCGCGCCGCGGCTCACGAACAAGAAACTGACGACGATCGACTGCATCGCGCAATCGCTCGCCGTCGGCCCAATCTTCTCGGCAGGGGCGCTCGGCGTGATCCTCGCCGGCCTATCGGGCGGGGTGAGTTTGTTCGTGATCGTGCTCACGACGATCGGCATTCTCGGGATCGGTTGGATTGTCAGCGAACTCGCCAAGCGATACAGCGGTTCGGGCACCGTGTACGAAGCGATCGCCCACACACTCGGCAAGCCGGTCAGCGTGTTCGCCGGAATGCTCTACTACCTGGCGATCACGGCACTCGTCGCCGCGCTCCCGGTGATCGGCGGTGTGTTCTTGAAGAACTTCTGCGCCGCCCACCTGAACTTCGATCCAGCATGGTGGCTGGCAGGGCTGGTCATGGCCGTGCTGATGATCGGCTTCAACGTGCTCGGCGTACAGGTGTCGGTCAAGACCCAACTCGTAATCATCGTTGCCTCGGCGATCCCGTTCGTCATCTTGTTCTTCGCAGTGGTCGCCGATGGAGGTCCTGCAGGAAACAGCTTGTCGTCGCTCAACCCGGGTGAGATCGTCGAAGGTGGCTCGATCTTCAAGGGTGTCCTGTTCGCGATCCTGATGTTCGTCGGCTTCGAGTGGTCGGCGGCGCTCGGCGAGGAAACCGAGAACCCCAAGCACTCGATCCCTCGCGCCGTGCTTGCCACAATTCTGATCTGCGCAGCCTTTTACGTGATCACGCAGTACACCGTGAACGTCGGCGGCGGCGACTTCATCCCGCTCGCCAACGACATCGTTGGTACCTGGCTCGGCACGCTGATCGAACTCGCAATCCTGCTCGACATTGTGGCGGTCGGCGTCGGTATCACCGCAGCCGCGTCACGGGGCTATTTCACCCTCGCCCGTGACGGGCTGCTTCCCGAGAAGCTAACCAAGACGAGCGCCAACGATGTGCCGATCTTTGCCACGCTGGCGGTGTTCGGTGCGATGCTGCTCGTGTTGGCGGTCACCTTGATCAAGTATGGAACCGATGCCGACGAGAACCTCGGCGGCCTTCCTGCGGCGTTCAACATGTTCCTGCTGCTGGCCGTGACCGGCGGGATGTTGATCTGCGTGATCTATGTGCTGTTGTGTCTTGGTGGCCTCAAGACGCTGACCGGCGACCCCAGGTCGATGGTCGCCGGAGTAGTCGGATTGCTTGCCGCGGCGGGTGGCATCGTCGCCCAATTTGTCGACGGCACCGCACCGGTCGGCGATCCGCTCTGGGGCCGCCACCTCGGACTCATCCTGATCGTGCTCGTCGGAGCGTGGCTGGCGTACAACATGTCGACCAAACGGGCGGCTGTCGACGCCGCCGCCTCGCACGCAATCCAGCACTGACCACGACCGTTGCCCGAACGGGCTAATCGGGATTGACCGCTCTGAGCACTTCTCTCAGTAGGTGGGCGAGTGAACATCGTTCGTCGTCGGACAATCGGTTTGTGACGAATGCTTCCTGGCGGTTGAACGCCGGGAACAGTCGCTCGATCATCGCTTGGCCATCGCGTGTCAATGAGACGATCACCGATCGGCCGTCGTCCGCGCTGGGATTGCGGGTGACGAGTCCGCGGCCCTCGAGCGTGTTGACGATTCCGGTCAGAGTCGCCCGAGTCACGCTGCACTCGTCGGCGAGATGTCGGGACTCCTGATCGCCCCACACCCACAGGACGTAGAGCGCCGTGAAGCCGGACCAGCTCAACCGATCAGGGCCAAGAACTTCGCGCTCCATGTGATTCCGAACCGCATTGGCAACCCGATAGACATTTGCGACCGCGGCCATCGCAGCGAAGTCGACATCGTGCAATTCTCCAACTCGTACGGTGACCTGGCGCTCGGCCGGCGTCAGATCGTCATCGTTCAATGAAACGGGAGATACCACTGGCGTTCCCAATCAGTCAGACGGTCCATGCTCGCACCCCAGTCAGGTTCGGCGGCGCAGTAGCTGGCCCATTCGTGTCGTTTGATCCCGACGAAATTGGCGACCAGATCGACGCCAACGGCGTTGACCAGAATCGAGTCGGCCTCGAGGTCGTCAAGTGCTGCGGCGAGATTGGCGGCCACCCGACGGTCGGTGTTGATCGACTCCAAACCGTCGCCGGTCTCGTTTTCAGGCGGCATCAACTCGGCGACATGACCGATCCGAGCCGCTTGCAGCACCGCAGCAGTCGCGATGTACGGGTTGGCGGCGCCGTCAGACATGCGGTGCTCGATCCGGGTTGCTTTGCCGCGATGGGCGGGCACACGAACGGTCGCACACCGGTGGTCGTAGCCCCAGTTGGCATAGACGCCGCTGAGCATCGCAGGTTGCAAACGTTTGTAGGCGTTGACCGTCGGCGCACAGAACGCCGCCAATCCCTCGTGGTGCTCAATCAAACCTGCGATGCAGTGACGGGCCAGCGTGGAGAGTCCATCGGTTGCTGATTCGTCGACCAACGCATTCGACCCGTCAGAGGCTGTCAAACTCAGGTTGACGTGCAAGCCGCTGCCGCTCTTCTCGGGGATCGGCTTACCAAGGAACGTCAGCCGTTTTCCGTATTCGAAGGCCGTCTCGCGGGCCAGTTCCTTGAACAGGAAGATCTTGTCGACTGCTGCCAACGCCTCGTCGTACTCGAGCGTCAGTTCCCATTGCGGGTAGTCGTACTCGGCGTTGATCGTCTCGACGTCGAGCCCGCTGACATCGGCGCGGCGCATGATCTCGGCAATCAGGCCAGTCGGATCGGCCATGACCCCGGTGCCGTACACGAATGCGCTTGGAGTGTCGGTCGGCCTCCACCCACCGCCGCCGTCCGGTTCGAAGATGTAGGCCTCCAACTCGATGCCGACCTTCGGCGAGTACCCGAGCGCTTGCCAGTCTGCAATCGCCTTCTTGAGAGCGTGTCGCGCCGACACGACGTACGGTTCTCCACGGAATTCGAGATCGGCTACGACGACCCCGGTGTTGGCCTCCCAACACGGTCGCACATCGCCCAACGAGTAGGTCGCGTCAAGATCGGGAAGGCCGGTGGCGTCGACACCAACCTCGACTTCGTGCATGTTGCGCACGTAGTCGAGGATGTAGGTACCGATGCAGAACGCCGTGCTGTGCCCGGCGATCCGCCACGGCAGATATTTGCCACGGGCGAGGCCAAGGTGATCCGGGAACAGTACCCGGAGTCTGTCGTAGCTCGTCATTGCAATCCTTAGGTGTTCGGGCCGGCTAGTTCGGGGATCAGCGTGCCGTCGATGACGACGGGGTTTCCGTCAAGGGCGACCGTGCATGATCGCATCGGGATGTCGAAGTGACCTCGACAGAAGCGACGGGCGACTTCGTTGGCACCGGTCGAGTAGAGGAAGTTGCCGGCAACCGCTCGCAACTCGGTGCCGTTGATTTGGCTCTTGTCGTAGAGCGCCAGCGACTCCCACCTCGCAGCGGGATTCATCCCCCAGCCGACATGACTCGTCGCGTACGCATCGGGTTCGTCGAAGGCGGCTAGGTAGCCGGAGAACAATTGGGCGTCGGGTCCGTCGCCCTGGATCGAAACGATTCGATCGGACTCGATCGTGAGTTGGACTGGCGAACGCACGTACTCCTTGAACGTCAGGTTCACGTCGCCTGGTGCAAGCAACAGCGACCCCGACACGGTGCCGGCAGCGGGGAACGCGAGCACCAATCCGCCCGGCCAGTGGGCGATGTCGCCAGGCTGGTCGGTGTAGCCGTGCGACCCTGCTCGGAATGCACCGGCCAGATTGATAGAGAGATCGGTTCCTGCAACGGATGTGACGCGCATTTCGCCGGCGGCAGTCAGCATCGCCTTCCCGAGAGCCACTCGCCTTGCCAGGTCCGGATCGTGAATCATTCGCTCGAACACTTCAGGGTGCTCGTTCGAAATCATCAGGATTCGAGTGCCGGCGCTGAGCACCCGACCCAACTCGGCAGCGTGGAGCAGGCCCTCCACGGTGCAGTCGACCACGAAGTCGGCCGCCTCGAGCGCAGCAATCGTCGGGGCGTGACCTGCGATTGCGACCGACGCACCGGTCGAGCGAATCGCAACCGGACCACGGTTGGCTGGGGTCGGCATCACCACTTGAGCGACACCGCAACCGAACCGTCCGAGCGCCAATCTCGCCGTCTCGACGAGCTCCGGTCTCGACCCCGTCTCTGACAGCAGCACAACCGACTCGGTGGCGACCAGTCCGCATAGTTCGAATTGCCGAACGAAGCGTTCGGTCCAATGTGACTCGGCGCGGATCATGCGAACGAACCGTCACCTTCGACGAGTCCGAATTTGCCGAGTCTCTCCATGCACACCTCGACGCTCCACGGCAACATCGTGGCACCGCATCTGGCGTCGCGGAAGAGTCGTTCGAGTGGCATCGGCCTGAGTAGCGAACGTCCACCGCAGGCACGGATCGCCAGTGAGGCAACCTCCGGTGCACCCTCCATCGTCGTCACCATCGCCGACCAGGCAAGTCGAACATCCTCAGGGTGAGGATCAACCGATACCCGTGCCAGTACTCGATCAGTGAGGGCCTGCGCACGGTCGCTGATCAGGTTCATCTCGGCCCATGCCGCCTGTTTCTGTGGATGGCCCCCACGTGACGTGCCGTCGACCTCGCCGCGCAGGTATGAGCCGGTGAAGTCGATCACTGCCCGCATCAGACCCAGGTAGGCGAACGACAACGTCATGTAAAACCACGGATAGCGAGCGGCGACATCATCGAACACACCCGGCGGCAACCACTCGTTTTCGGCTGGCACGAAGACCTTCTCGAAGACAAGTGTTTTCGAGATCGTCCCGCGCATGCCAAGCGAGTCCCAGTCGCCGACAATCGTCAGACCCTCGGCACCAGCCGGCACACCGAGCAGACGCACCCGATCATCGCCCGGCACGAGCGCCACGATGTTGTGCATGTGGGCGGCCTCCGACAACGAGGCAAAGATCTTGCGACCCGATACGAGGTAGCCACCATCGACCGGCTCGGCAACCGTGGCAATCCCAGTAGTAGCTCGACCGCTGAGACCCTCGGAGAATGGCTGGGCGTGTATGCGTCCGTGTTCGATGATGCCGGCGAATAGTTCGGTACGACGTTGGTCGAGGACCGCCAAAGTTTGTGGATCGAGGTCGAGTTCGTCGGCGATCGGACCAACCAGCAGGCACGTCGCGCTGTGCATGTTGAATGTCAATGCCGTTGATCCGCAATGCCGCCCGAGCTCCTGCGCGATCAGCGCATACGTGACAAAGTCAGCACCCAACCCGCCATACCGCTCGGGAACGCACAGTCCAAGGAACCCTGCATCACGCAGATCAGCGAAGTTCTCGTACGGGAACGCGGCCTCACGGTCGTACCGATCCGCCCGAGCGGCGAACGTCACGCCAAGCTCGGCCGCCTTCGCCACGAGCTCCCGCTGGCGCGGCGTGCGTGCGTCGTGCGCCCCCTTCATCGACTCGGGACACTAGCTCAACGCAGATCGTTCGGTGCCAAACGATCGCCGTTCCGGGTCAGCGGCAGTCGACAGCTACGGCGAGCGCCTCGCAAATCTCGTTCATCCGAAGGTCGCTGAGGCGACCTATCCGGTCGACCAGAACAGCTACAGAAACGCTTTCGACCGAGTCGAGGTTCACGGCAGTTCGACGAGTCACCGGATCATCACCGGGTTCCAGGACGACTTCGCTGGCGAGCCCGCGAAGCGTCGTTGTGCATGGAGCAATCAACACGCGCCGCAGTCGGGGAATTGCCGCGTCTCGGGAGAGTACGACCACGGGCCGACGGCCTATATTTGCAGGTTCACACCACCACAGCTCGCCGCGCAGCGGAAGCCTCACGTTGCTGCGGCAGCAACCCGGAATGAGGCGAGATCGCCCCACTCGTCGGGTTCGTCGAGCGGATGCTCGTCGTAGGCGCTGTACCCCGCATCGATAGCGGAAGCCCTGCTCCGTGCAAGCAACGCCGTCAGTGCTTCGTCGAAGAGCGACGCGTCGTTGCGTTGCGGATTCGCAGATCGCGCTTCGTGAAGTAATGCTTGATCGACGGTTGTACTCACTCGAGAACGCGGCATGCCATGATTATGGCATAACAATGCTCCGCATTGATGGCGCAACCGTCAGCCGTTCAGCACAGACTCGGTTGGTACTGCTCGATCGGTTCGGTTCGTTGGCTGGGTTGCCGGTCGATGGTTGGTTTGGTGTGCCAGATCGTGCCGTCTGGTCGTCGCCAGGTGGCGACCCGGCCGGATGTCATGGTCAATCGCCAGCCGCCCTCGTGGACCAGGTGATGATGTTTTTCGCATAACGGCAACAAATTGTTGAGCGACGTGTTGCCGCCGTTGCGGAAGAACTCGACGTGATGCATCCGACAATCATCGACAATCGTCCTGCATCCCGGATGAGCACACGTGCGATGCATCGCCCTCAACGCTTTACGTTGCGCAGGGGTAGCTGTCCGTACGGATTGTCCGACATCGAGGACTTCGCCGTCACCGCCGAGCACGACCGGGAACACGTTGGCGTCACAACACAACCGACGCGCCGTTGAGACAGGGATCGGTATCCCATTGTCCAACTCGCAGATGCTGTTGGCGTGCAACCCGTCACAAATCGTCCGGTAGTCGATCAACACACCAACCTGCGGAACACGGCTGACCGCATCACCGCTAGCGACGGTGGCGACGAACGCCTCGACCTGAAGTTGATCAAACGGTGTCTGATTCTGATCGGCTTGACGCAGTGACGCCAGTTTGGCGTTCACGGCGGTCCACAGTTCGGCGTCACGGACCGGGTCCAACGACAACACGGTCTTGCGCATCCCGGTCAACTTGTCAGTCCACCGCCGAACAGTCGAGTTCTTGCGTTGCTCGTCCAACTCGTCGACGTCAGAGTTGGCTCGGGCCTGAGCGGCGATATGACGTGCCAGATCACGACACCCACGTTCAAACACCTCAACCCGCTGATTCCCAGCATCAGCGAGCAAATCAGCTTCACACGCAACAAACTCGGCAAGTAGCTGGTCATTCAGGTTGCGAGTCGCTGCAGCCAGAGCATCAACATGTGCCGCAGACACAGCACCTGTGGCTAACGCGTCTTCGAACGAGGGCATCACACCGCAGATCGTTTCCCGCTCCGACGCATTGTGTGCATCCTTCGACGAGCAACGCCCAGCATCACTCAACAGGTTGGCGGCCGATTCAGAGTGGCCTTCGGCGGCGAGTTGCCGGGTCCGGCGACTAACCCGAACCTCAGCCGCCGCGCACCAACCCCTGACCCGACCCAACTGGGATACGAACCCTGCCAGTTGATCGCGGTCCATCACATCAGGATCACCAGCCATCAACACATCAAGCGTGTTGCGAACTCCGTTGTCATCCATCGTGCACCTCCCCAAGATTGATTCGTTGACAGCAACATATCGAACAGATCGATAGGAAGCAACATACGTACGTTAGGAATATGTCAAGTTTTTACCTCCGCCGATGGCGCTGGAGACGGTGCGGCTCGCTGTCGCCATCCCGCGGCTGATCGCCCCGGTTCTGCCAGCGGGGACGGAAACGCTCCCGGTTGCCATCGCGGTTGTCACGCTGGCGGTTGTCACGCTGGCGGTTGCCGCCGCTTGACTCGCCGCCACTGTCGGCCTGGCTCACCCGTGGGCTGTCCGCCTTCCGACACCATCGCGGCTTGCGCGGTATCGGATTCGCCTTCTGCGGCATCGCCGCCTTCTTCTTCGAAATCCTCATCTTCCGGACGGCGCAACTGCGTTGTCGGCTGGCCCACCGGCTGGGCTGCAGCCATCACCCGGAAATAATGCTCGGAAAACTGGAAATAGCTCTCGGCCATCACATTGTCGCCGGAGGACTGCGCATCGCGGCCAAGCTGCATGTATTTCTCGGCAACCGTTTGCGCCGTGCCGCGCACCTTGACGTCCGGCCCGTTGCTCTCATAGACCCGGTTCGCGGAATTCCCGCCGCCATTGTTGTGGCTGCCGCCTCCGCCACCACCGCCCGGCCTGCGGTTATTGCGGCCACGGCCGCGCTTGTTGTTGTGTTGGCCCTAACGTGCGCGGTGTCCATTATCGAAGTTCAAATCATCACTTCGGAAAAATCAGTTTGACGCAAAATCCCGGATCAGGTTTGTGCACCAGGCAAATACCGCGGCATCATCGTGGTTAAAGGCAAAGTCGAAGCCAAACCAGACAGCATAGAGCTCAATTCGATCAATCACTTCCGCGCCATGCTTCGCCATGATCAACTGCTTCAGATGGTCATGGTCTGCCTGGGAAGACGACTTGGTGGCCAGAAGAAAATGACAAGCTCCGGCCAAATCCATGACATGGTCACCAACCCGCGTGGTGAAGCTGAAATCAATCAGCCCGGTCACCTGCAAATCTTCGTTCATCATGACATTCGGCGGCCAGAAGTCGCCGTGAACAATGCATCTGGCCGGATCAGGAATGGCGTCAAGTCGTGCAGTAAAGCGGTCGACAATTCCGGCAAGGCCCGGAATGGCGGCCACCAGCACGTCGTCTTCGGCCGCCTTGCGCACACGCGTGGTCAGGTAGTCTGACCAACGGTCGCAACGCCGTGGCTGATCAAGAAGAAGATCACCAAAGGCCTCGCTTGGCGCGGTTGCGGCGGACATGGCCTCGGCGGCGGCGAGATAGGCCCTGAGCGCTGCGGCGCGCCGTTCGCCGGAAAGCTTTGGCAGAAGTGCCGCCATCGATTGCCCCGCGATCCGGTCCTCGATCACATAGAGCTGACCATCTATCCTTGAGATTTCGCGGACGCGCGGCACGGCATAGGGAAGTGGCGGCAGGCGTGCCGTGAATGCTGCCTGGGCGCGAACCTGATCTTCGCTGCCCGCCTCGGGTCTTGGAATGCGCAGGATTTGCGTCGATCCCAGCGCATAGATCGTGCTTTCCCATCCCGAACCCAGCAGGTCGGCATCAGTTACGCCAAAAGCTGCTGTCACCGCTTCGCTCATCTCTGTCTCCTCCCGCTCAAGTCGGATTATGGGGTTGACGCCCCGAAATAAGTTTCGCGATTTCTCTCGTCGTCTCTGACACCAACTGGTTGACCAGCGCGGCTGCCGGAAGCTCCCGGGAGAGTGCTGCCGACTGTCCATACAGATGAAAGCCAAAGTCTTGGCGGCTTTCATCTGCTTCACGCAATGGTTCAGTCAAGCTGTAGAGCAGTGGAAACGCGAGAAGAGGCTCGCGCTGTTCGAGCATTTCCAGCGCATATCGGTTACGGACGGCTCTTGCCGCCCGGCCTGAGAAGGCGTCGGTCATCATGGTATCGGTATCTTTCGACGTGCGAAGCATGGCCCGGCGCGCGCGATCAGTTGCAGCCTCTGCACAGGAAAGGAAAGCCGTTCCCATTTGAACGCCGCTGGCACCCAAGGCAAAAGCTGCCGCAATTCCTCTACCGTCGGCAATGCCTCCCGCCGCGATCACCGGCTGTTCAACGGCATCGGCCACTTG
Source organism: Ilumatobacteraceae bacterium (assembly GCA_031422395.1). GTDB lineage: Bacteria > Actinomycetota > Acidimicrobiia > Acidimicrobiales > Ilumatobacteraceae > Ilumatobacter. The sequence continues at coordinate 44,320 of JANPLQ010000116.1, forward strand.
GGGCAACAACGACATAAGCCCCACGCCATCCCAAGGTTCCCGAGGCTGATGAGACCCCCGGTGTCCTCCTGCTTCATATCCTTGGGCAATGATCGCATCGACACCGGATGAAGCGAGGTATACAGCCTCCGCGACCGTGGTCGCGGTGCTCAGGATGACGATCCCGGCTTTTTTCAAGCTTGATACCGTAGCTGGACCAGGCAGTCCAAAGTGGAAGCTGACCACATGAGGTCGAAGCTCAAGGACCAGTTGAAGTTTGGTCTCATCGAAGCCCGGCTCGCAGCTCGGAAGTGTCTTCGGAGGTGAGAGTGACAGCGCCCGGTAGAAGGGAGCGAGCCGTTCCCGCGCCCTTTCAAAGTCCGCCAGAGTCACGGCAGGCGCGGGATGAGCGAAGAAGTTCAGATTGAAGGGGCGACTGGACAACACCCTGAGGCCCTTGACCGTTGCTTCCAACTGGCCTGCAGACATTTCCGCGCAGCCAAGCGAGCCGAGCCCCCCGGCGTTGCTGACTGCTGCGGCGAGTTCTGGCGTGGCCGAACCAGCCATGGGGGCCTGGATTATGGGGTGTTCAATCCCAATCAATTCGCATAATCGGCGGTTTGGCCACATGGTTTCATCATATCCCAGCCATGTATACGCCATATCACAATTGACCAGAGAAACGTAGAATCGACGTGCGGCCCGTGCCGACAGCCGCCTCGCCTCCGGCGAATTACTCGGTGTCACGCCTGGGCCAGAACCACGAGATGAGTAAGGACACGGGAATCAAAACCACAGCGAGTGACCGGAAAAACACCAGCGCCACTACGTTTAGCATCAGAAGCAGAAGGTACCCGATCGGAAATCTGTAATTGGTAAACCTCACGCCAGGGTTCCGTCGTTGTGCCACCAGAGTCCGAGTAAGCAGTTCGCGGTATCTATACCTGTTGCCGTCCTACCATACTTGAACGCGATCCCGAGAATGGCGACGTTCATTTCCGGAACCGGGGCGATCCCATTCGAACAAGTTCCATCCATGTTATGCAACACATTTACGAACTCCTGATTCTTGCACATTTCCCTATACCTCGTGACTGTTGACCTGATAAAACTGCACCCTGTCTGCCCGCAACCTTCGAGCGCTTTGGCCGTACATTTGTGCACAGCGCATGTCTGTTGGTTCACGGTTACCCATTTCTCTCGGGGCCATCGGCTGTCCTTATGGTCCTCTGCAACGGCAGGCATTCGCCGGTGAGGTCGTACATGTTGATTGGGTCGGCCGGGTAGCCGTAGTTGTTGTCGACTCCGCCTTCGACCGGATCGACCGCTAGGAATCTGCCGGGCGTCGGGTCGTACGGTCTGGCACCCATCTCGATCCACGGACGCAAACCTAATTCGTGTTCATACGGTTTACGATGTTGACCCACCCAGCGTTGTCGAACTCACCAGCCTGATTATCGACAATCCCAGCCAACGGCTGACCATACGGATCATAGATAAACGTGACGCCTTGTTTGACACCGGCGGCATTGGCGACAGCTTGCACATCACCATGCAAGTTCGGATACGACCTCACATCCCCACCAGCACGTTTCGTCACCGACACGCCACCAGGCACACTGACCGAACGTTCCAACACCACATTCAAAGTGTTCAGCACAGCACCGAAGCTATGCCGATGCACCGTCGTCGCCCCACCACCACGACCACAACCATGCCGGTAGGCAATGGCTTCGCGGCGGAGGCCTGGTAGCTGGCAAGCTTCGGCGGTGCGAGTTTCTGACATCGAGCGGACTACGGCGTTCGATCACCGCTTCGCTCGGGCGCAGGCCACTGACGTCGTCGAGCTTCCTTGGGGATTCGCCGTGCTGCACAACGAGTTCCCGCTTTCGGAGTATCACAACCGGATCGCTGTGACCTCGGCCGCGTCCGCGGCGGACGTACTAGCGACAGCCGAGGTGGTGCTGGGCGGAGCGGGTCTACGGCACCGGTACGTGTCGTTCGACAACGACGCACTTGGGCAGACCCTCGGTGCCGATCTGGTTGCCGCAGGCTACGAGCACGAGACGATCGTGACGATGATCTACGCCGGCGCGGAGGTCGAACCAGCCGCGCACGAAGTGCGGGCCGTGTCTCTCGACACGCTGCGACCGGCGATCCTGCGCAACTGGCGGGTCGAGATCCCCGACGCCACCCACGAACACCTCAGCCAACTCGCCGACCGAACGGCGCTGTACGCATGCGGCGCCGAGCTCACGCTCCTGGCGGTGTACGACGGCGACATCATCGCCGCCCACGCCGCGCTGTACGTCGACCGCGAGAACCACATCGCCCAATTCGAGAACCTTGTAACACACGGCGAGTACCGCCGTCGCGGGTACGGCGACGCGCTGATCCGCGACGCCCTGAGGCGGGGCGCGCAGGCCGGCAGCGAACTGTCGTTCCTAACCGCCGACTTCAACGATTGGCCGCATCAGTGGTACCAACGCCTCGGTTACGTCGACGCGGGCCGAACACACCACTTCAGCCGCCGTATGTGACGAGACCCAACCGGTACCCAACCTTGAGTGCCCGCGAGGTGGGGCACAGCTCGTTCGTCGGCGGGCACTGGTGCTCGTGAGTCGGCGTTCTACACTCTTGCGGTATGCGAGCGCTTGTCATCGTCCACGATCCAGGTTCTGAAGCGGCGCTTGTTGGCGATCGGTTGGAGCATCACGGGTTCACGCTCGACCGGTTCGAAATCACGACGGTGGCGAACGACCCAGTTGGATCAGCGGTCGATATCGGCGATCCGACCGACTACGACCTGATCGTTCCAATGGGTTCGATCTGGTCGGTGTACGACAAGGATCGAATCGGCAGTTGGATCGGCGACGAGCTCGATTTCCTGCGGCTAGCCGACGACGCCGACGTGCCCGTACTCGGCGTCTGCTTCGGCGCCCAAGCACTGGCGTCCGCGCTCGGCGGCCGGGTACTTCGTTCGAGCAAGCCCCAGGTCGGCTGGCATCCGCTCGACGTCGCAATCGATTGCGGCATGCCGGGCGGACCCTGGATGCAGTGGCACTACGACTGCTTCGAACCGCCCACCGACGCCACCGTCCTGGCGCAAGATCACATCGGTGTGCAGGCCTTCACCGTGCGTCGTCACCTCGGTGTCCAGTTCCACCCAGAAGTCACCCGAGCGCATCTCGACCACTGGATGGATCTGGGCGGGTCCGCCGAACTCGACGACCTCGGAATCAACCTCGCCGAACTACTCGAGGAGACCAGCGCTCGCGAACCGGAAGTTCGGCAACGCACGAATCAATTAGTCGACTGGTTCATCACCGACATCGCCAAGTTCTGAGGAGTTCTGCGGGACCTAGCCACGTCTGGCGCGATCAACGAGCCAGGCGAAGACTGGGTCGGTCGTTGTCATCAGCTCGGGATGCCACTGGACGGCGATCACCGCACGCCCGTCCATCTCGACGGCTTCGATCGTGCCATCCTCTGACCGGGCCGAAACGACCAACCCGCCGCCAACCCGATCGACCGTCTGATGATGCAGAGAGTTGACCCGATGTTCAGCGCCGAACAGCGACCACAGCTCGGTATCGGGTTCAATCGTCACGAGATGCGCATCAACACTCGGGTCAATGTCATAGCGGGCGTGCTCGGGAACGTGCTGATGCAAACTGCCACCGGCGTGCACGTTTAGTAGCTGCAATCCGCGACAAATACCCAACACAGGAACGTCAACACTGAGTGCCGCATCGAGCAATCCGAATTCGATCTCGTCGCGAATCTGCTCGGTCACCGACGCCTCGTTCTCCCTGCCGTACCGAATCGGATCGACATCTGCGCCACCGGTCAACACGAGCCCATCGAGGTGGTGCATCACCTCTGACGGGTCGACCTCCAGGGGGATGTGAACCGGCATGCCCCCTGCCGCCAGCACGCCTCTGGCGTAGTCGGCAAAGTACAGGTCAGCATCGAGGTGGTCGAGTGAGCGCGGGAAACCATCGACCTTCCCGATCAACGTGCGACGACCAGGAAGCCCGATCAACGGACGCCGGCTCACGTCCAGCCCGCCTCAGGGCGAGCGAACCACATGTGCGCCTGGCCGGTGCCGACGGCATTCTCGTATTCGCCATACATGACACCCTTCGCCTTGCATTCGCGCCCGCCGATTGCGGCAACCATCTGCAAGTAGTGACCGAATCGACCCTCGGGCGTGAACTTCATGAAGTCGGCGATCGTGTCGAGCACACGGTCGTGACGACCCTCCGACAACCACGCCAGCCGTTCCAGGTCGGCGGCACGATGGGCCTCGGTGCGGATGTGAATCGGGTCGGACGGCTCGTGTGCACGGAGTTGCTTGAGCGGCCAGAACTTGTGGCTGAAGGCGCCACTGGCGAGCAGCACGACACGTCGATCCGAGCGCTCGATCGCCCGAGAGATAGCGGCGCCGCACAACAAGAAGTCATCGGGTTCACCGGACTGCGGCGTAGAGACCGATAGCCAGCGTTCGTCTCCCTGCAGGAACGGCAACAGATTCACCGTCGGGTAGTGGATCGGAAGGTAGGGGTCGTCGATCGGCGTCAGCCACGATCCCGCAGCGGCAACCTCCTCGGCCATCAGATTCGCCAACTCAGGATCGCCAGGAAATTCGTACGGCATCTGCCGCATGCCGCGCGGCAACTCGTCGGAGGTGTATAAACCCGAGCGCCGATCATGCGATGCCACGACGAACTCGAACGTCGTGAACCAATGCGAGTCGAACACGATGAACGTGTCGGCCTCGAGCGAGTCGATTACCTCAGCGCGCATCCGATGCAGCGCAGGGACCAGGGTGATCTCGTCACCGCCGTTGATCTCACGCCGATCGGCCTCCGACATGACCATCGTCGGGACGTGCGCCACGATCGCCGCACCCACAATCTCACCCATCATGCACCCGCTGTTCACATTTCATTCGGTGCCAAACTATCATCCGGACGATCGGCGCACAGGGAGACGATCATCGATGACTGCACCATTTCGCAACACTGACGCATACGCCGACATCACATCGCACGACACGTTCACGAACGGCGTCCCGCACGCCACGTTCGCTCGGCTGCGGGCCGAGCAGCCAGTCACCTGGTGTGACGAGAGCGATGGCAGCGGATACTGGGCGGTACTCAAGTACCGAGACATCATCGACGTCAGCCGCGATGTCGAAACGTTCACGTCGCGAGCAGGCATCCGGCTCGAACAGATGGACGCCGACGAGACGGCAGCGCGACGCACGATGATGGAAATGGATCCACCAGAACACACTCGGCTGCGACGTCTGGTCAGCAAGGTCTTCACACGCCGGATCGTCGAGACGTACGAGGAACAGATCCGGGAGTTGGCAGTAGAGGTGATCGAGCGAGCGATCGCACACGACGAGTTCGATTTCGTCGAGCAGATTGCCGCAGAGTTACCGATGCGGATGCTCGGCCGGTTGCTCGGCACGCCGGACGAAGATGGATACACGCTCGTCGAACTCGGCGACGCACTGCTCGGCAACAGCGACCCGGAGTTCACCCAACACGTCGTCGATCTGGTCGACACCGACGAGTTTCGGATGATGCCGTTCCGCTCCCCCGCCGGCCTTGAACTGTTCAAATACGCGCAGCAAACGGCCGACATCCGACGCGCCAACCCAACCGACGACGTGATTGCCAAGCTGCTCGAGCCGACCACCGACGGCGAGCCATTGACCGAGTTGGAGTACAACAATTTCTTCGCCCTGCTCGTGGCCGCCGGCAACGACACAACCCGCTACACGATGGCGGGCAGCATCAAAGCGTTGATCGAGCGACCGCATCTGCTCGGTCAACTGCGACAGGCCGACGATGCCACTTGGCGCACGGCCACCGACGAGCTGTTGCGTTGGACCACGGTGACGACTCACTTCCGACGCACCGCCACTCGCGATATCGAGATGCGCGGCAAACAGATCAGCGCTGGTGACAGAGTCGTCGTGTACTACAGCTCAGGCAACTTCGACGAGGAACAGTTCGCCGACCCCTACACGCTCGATGTAGCCCGCGCACCCAACGACCACTTGGCGTTTGGCCGTGGCGGCCCGCACCTGTGCCTCGGTGCGTGGCTGGCTCGAATGGAGATCCGGGTCACGTTCCAAGAGTTGGTGAAACGAATCGCCACCATCGAACAAATCGGTGACGAGCAATACCTTCGCTCCAACTTCATCGCCGGAATCAAACACCTCCCGGTCAGAATCACCCGCCTCTAGTCGGGCCCGAGCCGTCGGATTGCGGCACTGCCGGGGGGAAGGTGACGTTCGAGCGTGGTGCCTGCCTTCCATGAGACGGCGACTTCGCGCCAGTAGCCGGCGATCAGTTCTATCGGCCTCAGGCGGGTTAGTTCCTCGACCGGGGATTCGCCGAGTTTCAGTTCGAAGTCGCCCGTGAAACTGCGCCCGATCTCGGCGTCGTACCCGCTCATCGTGACCAGTTCGTCGAGACTGTCAGTGCCATCCGATTCGATCGCCGGCATCCAGCGGTTATGGATCATCGGCAGGGCGTTCACGAATCCGGCGTGATCGCTCGGCCCAGTGATCGTGAACGTGGCCTCGATCAGGCGACGGTCGTAGGCCGCCAACGTTGCGCCAAAGCGGCCACCTGGTTCCAACCGCGGGCCGGCACGGCCGACGGTCACGGGGCGGGTCATAAAGATCGACCCGAGCTTCTTCGGGTACCCCTGATGATGCCCACGCACCATCGCATAGTCACGATCGACCCAGATGTAGGCACATCGTGAATAGTGCTGTCCCTGGTACTTGCAGCGAATGACCACGAAGACTTCGAGGTATTGCGACCGAATCGGGTCGAGCAGCTCGTCGAACGAGTCAGAGCAGCTTTGCCAGTCGGCCCAAATAATCGCCACCGCGCCGGGGTCATCGTCGGCAAGTTCGAGCGGCGGCGGGAGCAGTTCGGCAACCGCAGCCGGGTCGGTCCTGAACTCCAAGGTCAGCATCGAACCCGAGTAGTGCCATGGCGGCGGAGGCAACAAGGATGATGCGCCGGACGCCGTTCGAGGGAACAGGAACCCGTTCAGTTCGGTCATGACATGACAAGATAGTTTGGTTACGAACAACTTGCTGCACTGTCGCAGCTCAACGCAAGGGGAACCACTCGTGGCTGAGTATCGACGAATCCTGCTCGATGGATACCCAACCGAAGTGACTCGCCACGCCGACGAGTTGATGGCTGGCGATGGGCGGTCGGTGGCCACCTCGGCCGCCATTCACCTCCCACCGACGCGACCGTCGAAGATCATCTGCGTGCACCTCAACTACAGCAGCCGAGTCGTCGAGTTCATGGGCAAACTGCCACCCGCGCCGACGTACTTCCAAAAGCCAGTCAGCGCCCTCAACAGCCATGGGGCCGCCGTCGTACGACCAGACGGATGTCAGTGGCTCAACTACGAGGGTGAGGTCGCGATCGTGATCGGCCGCACCTGCCGCAACATCTCCCCGGCCGAAGCAGGCGACTACATCGGCGGGTACTCGGTCGCCAACGACTACGGACTCCACGACTTTCGCGACACCGATGCCGGCTCGATGCTGCGCGTCAAAGGGTCCGACACGCTGTGCCCGGTTGGCCCTGGCGTCGTGACCGATTGGGACTTCCGCGGCAAGCAAATCATCACAACGGTTAACGGCAACGTCGTGCAGAACGGCAGTACCGACGAGATGGAATGGGACATGCACTATCTCGTCGCCGACATCGCCCGCAGCATCACATTGGAGCCAGGCGACCTACTGTTGTCAGGTACGCCAGCGCACAGCCGCCCTGTACAACCGGGCGACGTGGTGGCAGTCGAAGTCGAGGGCCTCGGACGACTCGAGAACCACATCGTCACGGGTCCAACCCCGATCCGCATCGATCTCGGGGCTCAACCGACCAGCTCTGAGGAAGTCGTCTCGACGGCGCTTGGTGGCGATTGGGAGTTCCGCGGCATCCGACCCCCGCAACGCTGATCGCTAGTCGGGGAAGTACTGAACCAACGCAGCTGCCGTGATCGCCGCCCGTTGAGTGTGGCCGGTCGTGTTGTAGTGAATCCCGTCGCGGGCGAACCAGCCCGCCTTGACCACATCAGACCACCTCAGCACGGCGACGTTAGGATGGTCAACTGCCAGCCGATACAACACCTCGTTCCAGGCCATCATCGCGGCGTTGCTGTAGAAGTCGCTGGCGAGCAGTGTCACTGCGTCGACCCACAGCACCGGATCGTCACCAATCAGCGTCAGCATCTTGTTGATCCGATCGTCGTAGCCGACCGTCGATCCGGCGGCAACGTTGGCGGCGTCGTTGGTGCCAATCATCAACACCCAGCAACCCTCGTAGCCGTTTTCCTTGACCGCCACCGCAACGTCATAGGCGTTGGCCTGGCCACCGCTCTTTACTTCGACAATCGAGCGGGCGGTGTCATTGTCGGGATACACCGCATCGACGCCGACCGCCAGATATCGCGCATCCAGCGTGTTCTCCGCGCCGCCTACCTGTTCCGCTGAGAACAGGTTGATCGACGTCGAGTCACCGATGTGAACGACCTGTTCGCATGAGGTCGTCGTCGGGATCGGAGGCAGGGTTGTTGTCGTCGTAGTCGTCGTAGTCGTCGTGCTCACCGGTGACGCGATCGTGCCTTGACTGGGCGACGTCAGTGGAACGGTCACGGATGTCGGCGGGATGCCGTTGGTCGTGATCGTCGTCGCTGTCGAAGTCGTCGTACTCGACCCGACATCGACACTCGAAATCTCCCGCGTGCAACTCATCATCACGAGCGACCCGATCAACACCAGTGCGCGGCGCCTCATACACCCATCCTGGCAGCACATATCCGACGATTTCGTTCAGCCGGATCACGGGCGCAGCATCCAGCGACGTGGTCGTTGACGAGCCCCATCGCCTGCATGAAGGCGTACATCGTGGTTGGGCCGACGAACGACCAGCCGGCCCGCTTGAGTTGCTTCGACAACATCGTCGAGGTTTCAGTGAGCGCAGGGACCGTCGTCGGTGCCTCGTCGAAAAATGTTGCATGCGGCCAGAAGTAGTTCGCCATCGATCCGTGTCGGTCAATCAGTTCGATCACGCGTGCGGCGTTGTTGATCGTCGATCGGATCTTGCCACCGTGCCGCACGATTCCGGCATCGGCCAACAATCGCTCGATGTCGCGCTCCCCGAAGCCTGCGACGGTCTCCGGGTCGAACCCGGCGAAGGCAGCGCGAAAGTTCTCGCGTTTGCGAAGAATCGTCAGCCACGAGAGACCGGATTGAAAGCCCTCTAGGCAGATCTTTTCGAACAATCGAACATCGTCGGTAATGCCGAAGCCCCATTCGGCGTCGTGATACGCCACGTAGTCAGGGCTCGACCCACCCCAGCCACATCGCGCCAATCCACCATCGCCAACAACCAGGTTCACTGGCCCAGTGTCTCACGCCCGCACCCGTCAAACGTGTTTACGATCGAAGCAGTTGCTTTTGGACCTTGCCCATTGCGTTGCGCGGTAGTGACTCGACGAAGCGGATCTCACGCGGCCGTTTGTGGGCTGACAGCGTTGATGCCACGAAGTCGATCAAGGCTGCAGAGTCGGTGTCGGCACCGACCACGTAGGCCACGATTCTCTCGCCGAGATCATCATCGGGGAGGCCGACGACGGCCACCTCCGACACCGTCGGGTGTGACAGCAAGGCCGACTCGACCTCACCAGCACCAACCTTGTAACCGCCAGTCTTGATGATGTCGATCGAGGCGCGGCCAACAATCCGATGGAAGCCGTCGTGGCCGATTGTGGCGGCATCACCCGTGATGAACCAACCGTCATCGGTCATCGACTCGGCAGTCCTGTCGGGAAGGTTGAGATAGCCATCGAACAACGTCGCACTACGGACCTGTAGACCGCCGATCGTTTCTCCATCGTGCATAACCGCTGACCCGTCGTCCGCGATCAGCCGAGTTTCCACTCCCTCGATCGGCAAGCCGACGTGGCCGGCACGTCGCTCACCGGCAGCCAACGTGCTCAGGGTGATCAAGGTCTCTGTCATGCCATAACGCTCGACCGGCGGCTGGCCCGTGAGGTCGCACATCTGCTCGAAGACGGGAACCGGTAGCGGAGCACTCCCCGAAACGAGCAGCCGGGCGTTCGACAACTGGCGAGCGACTACCGGCTCGGCAACCACCCTCGACCAGACCGTCGGCACGCCGAAGTACAACGACCCCTGTGCGGCGGCATATCGATCGGGCGTCGGACGCCCGGTGTGATGCAGCTTGGACCCGACTCGAAGTGCTCCGAGTACGCCGAGGATCAACCCGTGTACATGAAACAGCGGCAGACCATGAACCAGTGTGTCGGCTGGCGTCCATTGCCAGGCATCTGCAAGACCATCAAGATCGGCGGCGATTGCCCGACGCGAAATCACAGCTCCCTTGGGGAGCCCTGTCGTGCCGGAGGTGTACATGATGAGTGCGGGCTCGTCGGCGGCGACTTCGGCCCAACCGACTGACGATCTCGCCGATTCGGGCACTGGAACGCGTGCCAAACCAACCTCTGGCCAATCGGGGTCGCCGATCACAACCGAGGCACCAGAGTCACGAAGTATGTGCCCACGTTCGACTGGGCCCGCATCCGCCGGCACCGGGACGATCGGCACGCCGCACCGAAGTCCGGCAACCACGGCGATGACCGTATCGAGTGTCGACGTGCCAGGTACGGCAACCACGCCGGCGCCGGAGATACCGGCGGCGAGTGCATCGGCGCGTGCCGCCAACCTCTCCCACGACGTCACCACTCCGTCGACAGTCACGGCGTCAGGTGAATCGCCATGAATTCCGTCGAGGGCGGGTAGCAGGCTCATTTCCGTTGCAACCTAACCGGTCTCCCCTCAGCCAGACTGTGCCGATGGCACCAACGATCACTGCACTCGATTGCGGCTCGCTGCGCCAGCAAGAACGGGTTCTGCTCGACGGAGGTTCTCGCGACATCATCGAGATTCCGGTTCCGTCATGGCTCGTCCGCCATCAGAACGGCACGGTGGTGTTCGACACAGGATTGCATCCGTCGCTGGCAGACGGGAGCGAATCGCTCGGTGCCATGAGTCGACTGTTCGAAACCGTCGTAACCGCCGGCGGAACCGTCGGCCCACGATTGGCGGAGCACGACGTCGATCCGTCTGGCGCGCTCACTGTCGTCCTCTCGCACTGTCACTTCGATCACGCCGGCGGCCTGTGTGAACTGCCCAACGCTCGGCTGATCGTGCAACAGGCCGAGTGGGCGGCCGCCCTCGACGGTGCCGACGCCGGCTACATCGTCGAGATGTATGACCTCGGGCACGACGTGCTGCAAATCGACGGTACCCACGACATCTTTGGCGATGGCACCGTCGTTTGTCTGCCAACGCCCGGCCACACATGCGGGCATCAATCACTACAGGTTCACACAGCGAACGGCACAGTGATCCTTGCCGCCGACGCCTGCTACTTCAGCCGCACACTTGAAGACGGCATGCTGCCACCGTTCAGTTACGACTTCGATCAGCAGCGAGCTTCACTCGCTCTACTGCGACGCGAACAGGCCGCCGGGACCAGGATCGTTCCCGGCCACGACGGCGCTGACTTCAAATCGTGGCTCGAGATCAACCAGTCACGTTGAACGAGGCGAACGCTTGGTCGAGTGCCGGAAGATCGGCGTCGGTCACCAACTGCGCTCCGATAATCGCTGTGTACGAGGCATCGGCTGGGACAGCAACGAGAACAACCCAGCTGGCACCGATTCCACCACATTCGGTCCACAGTTGGTACTGACCTGTGAAAACCCCGTCGCTGTAGTCCGTCACACCGCCATCGGTCAGACATTCGCCGTCACCGGGAGCTGAGTTGGCGATTGTGGCGGCAAGGTCGGTGACTGGACCGGTGATCGTGTAGAACAATCCCGGAACGCCGTAGGTGGTCTCGAAGTCTGTGATCGAGGTCGACGCAGTGATCTGTGGAGCCGTACTCCCATCATCGAACGTGATCGGTGCGGCACTGACGTCGGTCCACTCGATCGGGATATCGATCGTGATCAGCCCGGAATCATCGACCAGTGTTTGGTACTCACCGCTGTAAGCCGAGCTGTCGGCAGGATCTGCCGACGACACCTCGTCGGACAGCTCGTCGGCAAACGAGAACGTCGGCACGATCGGGCCATCACCATAGAGTTGACCTGACAGGATTTCCGACGTGTCGAATCGGAGCACCTCGACGTCGATTGGCCTTCCGGTACCCGAGGTACGGATCACGTCGCAATAGGTGCTCATCGAACCATCGTCGCCGATCGGCAAACCGTTCAGGGATGTCACGATGTCGCCGGCGGCAATCCCCGCCTTGTCGGCGGCCGAACCGGGAGCCGTACCAAGGACCCACAATCCGGTGATCCCGAGTTCCTCGTCGTTCACGATCTGCCCATTGATACCGAGCGATTCGAAATCGCCCTGCTTCAACTGCTCGACAACCTTCTGAGCAAGCGAACTGTCAATCGCGAAGAACTGCTCGGTATTGGTCGGCGACCCGCCGGCGTAGTTGATACCCACAACTGTGCCGTCGGTGGTCACGAGCGGACCACCCGAGTTACCGGGTTGAATCGCTGCGTCGTGTTCCAACGTGTAGTCGATCGACGCCCAACTCGTCTCGCCGAGACCTTGGGCCTTCGACACGATCCCTCGCGTGAGCGTGAACTCCGGGTCGCCGAGCGGGAAGCCGGCGGCATACACCTCGAGCCCGACGGTCGGTTCTGTTGGGAACCAACTGAGATAAGGGAAAGAATCGTCGGTGACGAGCTGGATCACGGCTAGGTCATTGCACTCGGACACACCGAGCACCGTGGCGTTGTAGCTCTTGGATGTATCGCCGCCGATGAAAACCTCGAGCGTCGCCGCCCCCGTGACCACATGATTGTTGGTGACGACTAACCCATCCGCGCTGATGATGAAGCCGCTGCCGCGTCCGCCGACCGTCGAGAACCCGACCTCTGGATCGCGGATCGCGCCTTGCGCTTCGATCTGCACGACGGCGGGTTGCACGTTGTCGTATCGGGTCGGATTCCCGTTCGCCGGTTCAGTCGTCGGGGTCGTCACATCCGTCGGGAGCGTTGTCAGCGTGGCGACTTCAGCAGAACTCTCTGATGATTCCGCCGAAGCCCCGTCGGATGTTTCCTGTGTCGAGTCATCACTCGAACCGCACGCTGCAACGATCAGAGCGCTAATTCCGAAGAGGACTGAATTCCGCCTTACTGTCATGTCCCTAAGGTACGCGATTTCGGAGGCCGTTGCGTGGTTATTCCGTGACGATCTCCCAGTAAACCCGTTCATGTCGCGATAGACACGGCATACATGTGTTGATCGCGACATGAACGCGATTTGAACGACGCCATACTGGGCCAGTATGAGTGAGTTGGACGAGGATCAGTCGACAGCAACCGACTTCGTTCGTGAGCTGGTTCGCCACGACATTGAGCAGGGGACGTTTGGCGGTCGGGTGAAGACCCGATTCCCACCTGAGCCGAACGGCTATCTCCACATCGGTCACGCCAAGGCGATCACCGTCGACTTCGAACTTGCCAACGAGTTCGGAGGCCTCTGCAACCTGCGATTCGATGACACCAACCCTGACACCGAAGACTCCTCGTTCGTCGACGGGATCATCGCCGATCTTGCCTGGCTCGGGTATCCCATCGACGGCGAGCCGCTGTACGCCAGCGACTACTTCGAACAGCTCTACCAGTGGGCCGAACTACTGATCGTTGACGGTAAGGCCTACGTCGATGACCAGGACTTCGAGACGATCCGAGCACAGCGCGGTGGGTACGGCAAGCCAGGTATCGAATCGCCCCACCGCGACGCCCCTCCGGCGCACAGCCTCGAACTCTTTCGTCGGATGCGGGCCGGCGAGTTCGCCGACGGCTCGCATGTGTTGCGAGCCAAGATCGATATGCAGCACGAGAACATGCAGCTTCGCGATCCGATCATGTACCGGATTCGGCGAGCTCACCACCACCGCACCGGCGACCAATGGGTCATCTATCCGACCTACGACTGGGCTCACGGGCAGAGCGATGCGATCGAAGGCGTCACTCACTCGCTTTGCACGCTCGAGTTCGACAGTCACCGGGATCTCTACGATTGGTATCTCGAACAACTTTCGCTGCCGGGTGATCGGCCTCGTCAGACCGAGTTCGCCCGACTCGAACTGACCCACACCGTTACGTCGAAGCGCAAGCTGGCAACACTCGTCGCCGACGGCACGGTCGACGGCTGGGACGACCCGCGACTTCCGACGTTGCGCGGCCTGCGCCGCCGCGGATATCCGGCGGCCGCGATTCGCCAATTTTGCGCATACATCGGAATCTCTCGGACCAACAGCCGTCACCAAATTGAACTGCTGGAGTCGTTCGTCCGAACCGAGCTGAATCAGACGGCGCAGCGCCGGATGGCCGTGCTCAACCCGCTCCACCTGCAGATCACCGACTGGCCGACCGGCGACGACGGCCAACCGATCGTCGAGCATCTCGAGATCGGCAACAATCCCGAGAACGAAGACGATGGAGCGCGTCAGGTGGCGTTCAGCGGCGAACTGTTGATCGAACATGACGACTTCATGGCCGAACCGGCCCCGAAGTACTTTCGGCTGTCGCCCGGCAAAGAAGTTCGTCTGCGTGGCGCATTCTTGGTGACCTGCACCGGTTTCGAGACCGACGCCGACGGCAACGTGATCAGGGTGCTAGCGACCCACGACCCTGAATCGAGGGGCGGGTCCGCACCCGACGGCCGCAAAGTCAAGTCCACGATGCATTGGGTGTCGGCGGCGCACGCCGTCGATGCTCACGTGGCGCTGTACGAACGGCTCTTCACCGCGGAGGTTCCTGGCGAGGCGACCGACGACGCATTCGACGATCTGAACCCGAACTCCCGGGCTTTGCTGACCGAATGCAAGCTCGAAGCGGCGCTGGCCGATACGCCCGCTGGCGACGTCGTGCAGTTCGAGCGGTTGGGGTACTTCGCCCATGACCCGCGCCAGCCGTTGCTGTTCCATCGAACGGTCGGCCTGCGCGACGAGTGGTCGAACATCCAAAAACGCACCGGTTGATTGATCTTCGGCTGCTTGCCTCGGCTGGATACGCGGACCGATTGCCGCCCGTCAGGCGCTTACCACAACCTGTTGCAGGGCACGATCGCTCTCCCCGAGCAGATCGGCGATCTGTTCGATCGGAACCGGACGCGAGAACAGGTAGCCCTGGGCGTATCCGCAACTCAGCGATTCGAGGAGAGCGAACTGTTCACGCTCCTCGATACCCTCGCCAACCGTTTGCAGGCCGAGTGCGTTGGCCATCGTGATCAGGCTGTTGAGCAGGTTGACGTCGTGTTCCATCGTCGTGATGATGAACGACTGATCGAGCTTGACGACGTCGACCGGCAACGATCGCAGTTGACGGAGCGACGTGTAACCGGTGCCGAAGTCATCGAGCGCGATTCGAACGCCGAGTGCTCGCAATAGGGTCAGCGTTTCCGCCGCCTCCTCGAAATCGTGGATCATGACCGACTCGGTCAGCTCGAGCAGTAGACGATGGGGTGCGAGTCCCGTCGTACGAAGCACCGTCTTGACATCATCGATGAGTTCAGGTGAGCGCAACTGGACGACACTCAGGTTGACAGCGATGCTCCTACCGTCGTCCGCAGGATCCAACTGCTGAATCTGGGTACACGCCTCGTTGAGAATCCATCGGCCCATCGGCACGATCAGGCCGGTTTCCTCGGCTAGGCCGATGAAGCGACCCGGTTCGATGCGACCTCGTGTCGGATGCTCCCACCGGACGAGCGCCTCGAACCCGCTGATCCGGCCAGTCGCGACCTCGATGATCGGCTGATAGTGCAACGTCAGTTCGTTGCGTTCGAGAGCGTGAGTCAGTTCGCCGCGCAGTTCGAGTCGGTCCATGACGGTCTGGCGCATACCAGGTTGGAAGATTTCCCAGCGGGCCTTGCCGTTGCTCTTGGCCAAGTACATGGCGATATCGGCATCACGGAGCAGATCTTCGACCGAGTTGTTGGAGTCGCCGAAGGCGATGCCAACCGACGCTCCCGGGTACACCGTCAAATCCTGATCCAACACGAACGGGCGTCGGATTTCGGCGAGAGCGCGATTGGCGATCTCGATCGCCGCATCGGTCGACTCCGATTCGACCAGAATCGCAAATTCGTCGCCGCCGAGCCGCGCCACCGAGTCAGCGCGACGCACCACGGAGCGGAGCCGGTCCCCGACGACTTGCAGCAATCGATCGCCAGCGGCGTGTCCGAGGCTGTCGTTGACCATCTTGAAGTCGTCGAGATCGATGCACAGCACCGCCGTACGGACGCCGGTGGTCGGCGTAGCCAACAGTGCATCGCGCACCTGCCTGCCGTACAGCGTCCGGTTGCCGAGACCTGTGAGTGAGTCGTGTGTCGCCTCGTGGACAAGTGCGCCGCGGCTCGACTCCAGTTGCATGGCAACGAACGTCAGGCGGACAACAACCAACGCGAAGAGCACAATCGATCCGCCAAGCAGCGCTGGAAGTTCGAGCGACGCGCCTGACATCGCCCGGGCCGCGATCGTCAGCGGCGCTGCCACGGTCACGACTGCCAGCACCGCGATCCGGGTCGCCGTGAGTCGTGGTCGAGCCGATCCGGTGATCGGTGTCGAGATTTCGCCGACACGGGCATTGACGACGAGGCCAGCGATCAGCACGTAGCTCATCCACCACAAGAAGTCGACTGGATGTCCAGGTAGGTAGTCGCCGTAGGCGGCGAGGTAGGCGTACCACAGATCGGCTCCGAGGAGGGTAAAGAGGGCACCGGCCAGCATCCACGTCGGGGCCGACTTCTTGAGTCGAACAGCCAACTGTGCACCCATCGCGATCAGCAACAGGTCGCCAGCGGAGTAGCCGGTGTTGATCACACGCTCCCCTAGTCCGACCGATGTGTCGAGTACCGCGGGCCCCATGAAGAACACCCACAGCAACACTCCGGAACCTACGGCGACGATCAGTCCGTCGATCACGCCGCCAAGATCGCGTCGATCGTGTTGTGCACTCCACAACAGTGTGAGTCCGAGCGCGATCGGTATGTACCCGCCCACGTAGAAGACGTCGCCGACGTTGGGGTAGGCCTCCGTGTACCAGACGTGAGCAATCAAGGTCCAACAGATGTCGCCAACGAGGAAACTTATCTGTCCGGCGACAATCAGCAGCCAGGCACCACGATTGTTCGGAAGCCGCCAGGCAGCAACAGCGGCGACGGTCAGGATCAGGCCGAGGCACACGTCCCAATACACCTCGCCGAAGGCTTGACCAGCGAACACCATGTACGGCACCAATAGCACCGCGCCTGCGGCGATCATGATCGCCGAGCGCGATCGCAAGATGTGGTGTGGCCTCACATGACGTTATCGACATCACACCGGGCTGACTTGAGAATCAGTCACCAACCACGATTCTCAGGCGCTGAGACCCCGTGCATCCTGCTTGAGCGCCAGGTCGATACTGAGCGCAACGGCGCACACCAGCGAGCGCAGGGGCTCGTTGAGCGTTTGATGGATACGCACCACGTACGTGTCGGCATTGGACAAGACGGTACGCGCGAGGCCTTCCCATGTCTTCGTGACGCGTGCGACCTCGGCACCGTTCCACAGCTCGACTCGGAAGTCCCATGCCCGCCAGTTCTCGGCCTTCAACGTGGCGATATGTTCCCCGTCAGCGGAATACATGCCGAAGTTGATCTTGCCGAAGATGTTTCGTTGGACGACCCGACCGAGGAACACGTCGTTCCCGTCGAAGACTTCGATTCGACTCTTGAACAGCTTGGCTGGCCGCGTGATCCGCAGCACAACGACATCGTCGCGATCGGTGATGTCGAGATGATGTGTTAGGAACTGGTCGAATGACGTGAAGAACCGGAGGAAACGCTTGAATCGACCTTGGCCGATTTGACGGACGTGCCCCAGTTTTGCCCCGGTCGATGAGAACACCTCGAATTCGGTGGTCACTTCGATCACTTTCGACCGCTGATTGACGGCGTACAGCGATGCCCCGAGCAGTGTGCCGTCTTCCTCGAAAGCCGGTGCCGCAGCTCCCGACTTTGCAAATTGCTTGGCGATTGCCTCAGGGGTGTATTCGGCGACGCCGGCGGCACGTGCGCGGCGACGAACGATCACGCGCCACGAGGTCAGAATGACAAGGAAGGCGACCAGCCCGACAACTGCGCCCGCAATCCCGTACGTCTCGAATAACGCTCGGCGTCCCAACCTCAGCCCGAGGATAGCGACGACCAATATGATCATTTTGGGCCGCTTTGGCTTCCCTGCACGATTCCGGTGCCCGCTTGCGACCACCGGAGGCGGAAAAGCCGGAGGTGGGAACGCCGGCGGCAACTCAGTCGGCGTGGTCATTGACACACAACGCTAACGCCCAACCATCGACGACGGGTTGATTCGTAACCACTCACTCGAACGTCACCGACGGGCGTGCCCAAATGCTTGCCCAAATGCGCCTCGCCGACACCCGGACGGTCGTGCATTCTGTCGTCATGGCTGACGAAACCCAAGAACCGACCCTCCGTATGGGCGACTCGTCCAGTGATGGCTGGGTCGAGTACCTGCAAGACCTGCTCTCGAACCACCTCGTAGGCGCTGGAGGCACCGCACTCGTAAACGACGGCGTCTTCGGCAATGCGACGCACGAGGCTGTGGTGTGGTTTCAGCAGTCCTACGGCCTGCTCGTCGACGGCGTCGTCGGGAATCAGACATGGGCGGCGCTCCGCGGTGAGGAACCACAGTCGATCGGGACCGATGGGCGGGAGGCTCACTCGTTCGTCGATGCTGGGTTCGAGGCTCGCTGGTATCACGAAACCGCGGCAGCGATGTACGACCCGAATGCCGACGTGATCTCGATAACTGCGAGCAACACGGGAACCGATCCGATCAACTCGGGCAACCTCGTATCGTTCATCGTGGTCACCTCGGCTAGCGGCAGCTCCCGAGAGGTGAGCACGTCGTTTCAGAACCGGTCCGGTGCCGACGGTGACGCACTGGCGGGCGAAGACTTCTGGCTCGTTATCAGCGAAATCCGGTCCAACTTCGGCGAAGGTGACCTGTCGGTCACGGCCGAGATGGGCGCGGAGTTCGGCGGGGACATTCTCCAAACCACCGTAAACGTGCCACAGCCATAATCTCGCCCAGTGCGGGGAACTGCGTCGAGAGTGAATTATAGTTGCATGGAAGACCCTTACATGCAACTATACTTTAGTTATGGTTGTGCTCGTATCTCCTGTCACCACAGAAGCGCTTGGCATCCTCGCAGCAGCGATCCGGACAGCGCGACTACGACGCGGCTGGACCGTACGCCATCTTGCCGAGCGTGTGGGTGTGTCCCACCCGACGATCATCAAGGTCGAGCGGGGCGACCCGACCGTCGCCATCGGCACGATGCTCGAGGCAGCGGCGCTTGTCGGGGTACCACTGTTCGACGTTGACGCCGACGACCGTGACCGCTACGGGGCACACAAGCGCGCCGAGCTAGCGCTGCTGCCTGCCGCAGCCCGACCGCGCCGCAGGATCGACGATGACTTCTGATCCGAACACCGTTTTCGTGTGGATCTGGATGCCCGGCGAACTCGAACCGATCGTCTGCGGCCGCCTCGACGACGATGCCGGACGGATCTCGTTCACCTACGCACGCTCCTACCGGGAGCGCGACGGAGCAGTCGCGTTGTACGAGCCCGAGCTCCCGCTGCGGGCCGGCCAGCAGTACGCCGCCAGCGGCAACCGACTGCCGCTGTGCATCGATGACGCGATGCCCGACTCATGGGGACGACGTCTCGTCAACCACAGGCTCGGGCAGCCGAACAGCGAGTTCAACGAGCTCACCTACCTGCTCGAATCCGGATCCGATCGGATTGGTGCGCTCGACTTCCAACGCAGCTCCGACATCTACGTACCCCGCGAGGCTGACCATCCGACGCTGGACGACATGGCGACGGCCGCGGAGCGGATCGAAGCTGGCAAGCCGCTCGATCCGGTGCTCGAAGCTGCGCTACTGCGCGGCACGTCGGTCGGTGGGGCCCGCCCGAAGGCGCTGCTGAACGACCACGATCGGCGTCTGATTGCGAAGTTCTCGTCGACGACCGACACCTACCCGGTGGTCCAGGGCGAGTACGTGGCGATGGAGTTGGCACGCCGGGTCGGCGTCAACGCCGCAGGGGTGGACCTCACTCGTGCCGCTGGCCGATACGCATTGCTGGTCGAACGGTTCGACCGTGACCCAGACGGTCATCGACATCAGGTGGTCTCGGCACTCACCGTGCTCCGCCTGACGACGTTCCCAGAGGGCCGGTATGCGACCTATGTCGACCTCGCCCACAGGATCCGAGCGGAGTTCTCACACCCAGACGACATGCTGCGAGAACTGTTCGCCCGCATCTCCTTCAACATTCTGTGCGGCAACACTGACGACCATGGCCGCAACCACGCCGCGTTCGTCCACCCCGCAGGTCTCGAGCTCACAGCCGCCTACGACATCTGCCCGCAGGCACGGTCCGGGCAAACCGCCAGCCAGGCAATGGCGTTCGCGGCCGGCGGCGAACGTGACGCACGCGTCAGTGTGCTGGTGGCTGCAGCCGCCGTGTACCACCTCGATGCCGTTGACGCCCGCAGCATCGTCGACCACCAGGGTGCTGTGATTCGTGACAACTGGGGCGAGGTCTGCGACGCAGCCCAGCTCACCACAGCCCAGCGTGACGCGTTCATGGGCCGACAGTTCCTCAACCCGCACGCCCTCGAGTAGGAGGCAACTACGTCGTGTCGTCGACTCACCCTCAGCTACGGGACGGTCTGATCATGCCGGGTCTATGCGGCGTCGGGGGTGTGGAGTTGTGTGCCGTTGGGTCGGATGATTTGCCAGGTGCCGTCGGGTTGGCGTTGGGTGGTGTAGCGGTGTTTGTGTTTGAAGAGGTTGTGGTGTTGGCAGGCGATCGCTGCGTTGGCGGCGTCGGTGAGCCCGCCGTCGGTGTGGGGTTGGAGGTGGTCGATTTGGGAGACGACTGCTCGGATTGTGCATCCGAGCCAGATACATCTCGGCGAGAGCGCGATCAACGCTTCACGTAACGCTCCCGTGAAGAGGCGTCGCAGACGTCCAGCGTCGGTGACGACACCTGCGGTGTTGATCACGATCCGTCGGACCTGCCCAACAATCGCTAACGCTACGGCTTGACGCGGGTCGACGGGGACACCGTCGATGGTTTCGCATCGCCGATCAAGCACGGTGGCGGGGTTGATGTTGACGGGGGTGCCGTCGAGTTGTTCACGTAAGTATTGTTCGAACTGGTCGTGATCGATTGTCAGGTTGACGACAGGATCAGCCAACCTCCCGCCCCCGGTGTTGGTGGCTGCGGTTTCGAAGATTGCTACTAACGCGTCGGCTCGGCGTTGGCGGTCGGTGCGTGGCATCAGGATTGGTGTGGCGTGGTCGCCGTGTTGTTGTTTGGTGGTTTCCCAGTC
>JANPLQ010000117.1:0-5874 GCA_031422395.1 Ilumatobacteraceae bacterium
GATCCTGAAGCAGCGACGGACGCCGCCAAAGGCGCGTCGGTGATCTATCAGTGTCTGAACGCCCCGTACACGGAGTGGCCGAAACTGTTCCCACCGTTGCAACGGGGTGTGTTGACCGCAGCCGAAAGTACGGGCGCCCTGCTCGTGAGCCTGGAGAACGTCTATGGCTATGGCCCGACCGGTGGCAAGCCAATGACCGAGGACTTGCCTTTGCTTGCCGCGACGGTGAAGGGTCAGACGAGGGCGGCGATGACGCGAGAGTTGCTCGATGCGGCGGACGCGGGTCGCGTTCAGATCGCGATTGGGCGGGCGTCGGACTTCTTCGGACCGGGCGTGATCGAATCCACGCTCGGCAAACAAGTCTTCGCGAAGGCCGTGACCGGAAAGCGCGCAGACTTCATCGGGAACCCTGACCTGCCCCACACCTACAGCTACGTGCCCGACATCGCCGCCGGGCTGGCGACGCTGGGCAATGACGAGCGTGCGGTCGGCCAGGTCTGGCACCTGCCCGGACCGGAGACCGGCACCACTCGAACAATCCTGCAACTCGTGGCCGAAGAGGTGGGCCATCCGGTTGGCATTCGCACGGTGCCGAAGCTGCTAGTGCGAGCATTGGGATTGGTGAGCCCGATGATGCGCGGGCTCGCCGAGATGTCCTACGAGTTCGATGAGCCATTCGTTCTGGACACCACGAGGTTCCAGACCACGTTCGGCTCGGTCGGGACGCCGCTCGCGACGGCGGTCGCCGATACCGTTGCCTGGTACCGAGCCCGAACGACCGAATCATGAGGGCGATCCGAATGACGGCTGGCGCGGCTCCACGTCCGGTGAGTCCCGAAGGCAAACACGTCGAGCGAGCCGTTGATCGATGACTGCTGTCGCCAACCCACTCAGCTCCGAAGCCGGCTCGTCGAGTGACCTGGCGGCGGACACGCCGGAAGTCGACGCTGGGGCGATGACACGGCGCTCGATGCTCCACCACATCGGCGTCGGCGCGGCCACCGTGGTCGTCGCTGGCGTCGGTGTTGGCAGCTACCGGGTATTCGACAACGGGGTACTCGACGCCGGCGAGGGCACCGCGTACGACGCATGGGGGAAGTGGCGGTCTGACCCGACACCGCTCGGAGCGGTCGCGGCGGCGATCCTCGCGGCGAACCCGCACAACACCCAACCCTGGGTCTTCCACGTCACCGCCGACAGCATCGAACTGTTCGCGGATCCCACGCGGCGAACAGGCACCCTTGATGCGCTCGACCGCGAACACCACATCGGTCTCGGCTGTGCGCTCGAGAACCTCGTACTCGCCGCCACCGCTCGGGGCTACGAGGCCACCGTAACGCTGCTCCCCGACGCCACCGACCCGACGCACGTCGCCACCGTCGACTTGACGGCAGGAACCAGCGGGGCATCGATGCTTCACGACGCGATCGGAGACCGACGCAGCAATCGCGGGCCGTACACGGACACGGCAATCCCGGCCGACGTTCTCGACACAATCGATGCGGTCTCCGACGGCCTCGACGGAGTCGGCATTCGGTGGTTCACGACAGAAGCGGACCGTGCAGCGCTCGGCGCCTTGATCATCACTGCCACCGAGGCGATCATCGACGACGAGGAACAGTCGAAGGACTCCTTCGCCTGGTTCCGCAACAACCGCGATGACATCGACACCCACATGGACGGCCTCACCCTCGACGCCCAAGGCCTCAGTCCGGTCATCCTCGCTGTGGCCAAAATCCTGCCGGCGACATCTCGAACTGCCGGCGACAGCTTTTGGCTCAACCAGACCCGCACAGTGCACATAGCGACTGCGGCTGCCTATGGGGCCATCACCGTGATCAACCCCGACGACCCGGTGCAACGGCTGATCGGTGGCCGGTTACTGCAACGCATTCACCTCTCAGCCACGGTGCAGGGCCTGGGCCTGCAACACATGAACCAAGTCACCGAACGCATCGACCGCGATGCCAGCCTCGCCCAACCCTCTTCGTTTGTGTCCGACATGGATGCGCTGCTCGCTCAACCCGGCCAACAGGTTCTGTCCACGTTCCGCATTGGCCATCCGGTGCGGGCCGGCAGACTGAGCCCCCGCCGACCCGTCAGCCAGGTGACCCGGTGAGCCGTACCCGCTCGCAGCTCCTGAGCGTCGTCGCCCGGCTGACTGGCATCGGCGGAAGTCTCGGCATGTTCGCCGGTGTGGTTCAGGCCACCGTCGGCGATCGCATCCCCGACTGGAGCGGCAACAAAGACAGCCCTGTCGGGCTCGGCCTGCTCACCATCGCGCTCGGCGCAAGCGTCCTCGCGATTGCGGCACGAACGCGGCGCGTATCGACAGCGCCTGGCCCCGAGACACTCACCGCGATCACACTGTGGCTGGCGGCCGTAGCGCTCTTGTGCTCCACCACCGTCGGCAGGCTCTGGGCCATCCCCGGCGCGCTCATCCTCGCCGCCGCAGGGTTCAGCTTCGCCGCCTGCGGCTGGCACAGCTTCCGTGGGGTCGTTGCGGCCAACTGGCTGCGCGGACTCCTCGGACTCCTCGGTGTCTTCGAAATCCTGATGGCCATCAGCGCTGCATCGGTGACCACGGTCGCCGCTGGCCTCGTCGCCGGGGGAGGGCTGATCGCCGCTGCGATCATCAGCAAACCGAGTCGGCGGACGATCGTCACCGTGCTCGTGACCGCAACGTTGCCGTTCGTGGCTCTGACCTGGTGGACGATCGTCACGCCTCTCGTCAGCGTCGTCGCTCTCGCTATCGCACTAGCGCTCACAGGCCGAAACGTCAGATCCGCCGGCGCCGGCCGCAGCGCACCGCTCGACCGGCAACCGGTTGGGTGACGTGATGTGCACGGTCGAGCTGTTGTGGATACCGCTCGGCGCTGGCCAGCACGTCGTGCGAATCAGCGGCCGTATCTTTGAAGCACTGGCTGCGTTCTCCCATCGACGCCACGCCTGCGACCTTTACCACTCGGCTCTCGTCGTCACCGTGCCTGACGGCAGATACGTGATCGAGATGACACCCGTCCCCGACCAGCACGGCGACCGACGGGGCGTCGTCGCTGGGGGCGTGGTCGGCTCGGGGTGGCTCGGCAAACTTCGAGTCTTCCGCTACGAGATCCACCGCTGGCGCGACGGGGTCATCCCCGACGCCGACCGCGCTGCTGCAAGCACGACTCTGCAACTCGATATGGCTGACGCACAGCACCTGCTCGACCTCGTGCCATCGGTGCCAACACCTGTGTGGGGCAGAGACCAGCTCGATGCCGGCGACATGTGGAACTCGAACTCGGTCACCTCCTGGGTCCTCCACCGCAGTGGCATCGACACCTCTCATCTAGCGCCACCCGATGGCGGTCGAGCGCCCGGCTGGGGTGCTGGACTGGTAGTCGCAGAGCGACCGGCGTTGTCAGTCGACACCGGTTCGGTCGCCTGATGTCGTTCTGTCTCGACTCCGCATCGGCCCACGACGTGACGATCACCGCCTGCGAGATGACGACTGCGACTGCGCCGACGGTGCACCACCAACGGAGTTCGAAGTTGAATCGTCGGAACTCAGGTGCAGGCGCGAGTCGCGGTCAAAAATGACGTCGCGAACTTCGGCGATGATCAGGTCCAGATCACGGATGGCGACCTCAAGCCGACCTTGCACGGTGCCGTCGGCCAATTGAGCCGTTGCTTGCAGGCGGAGCCCGACTCCGAATATGCCGCGGATGATGTCGTCGTTCAAACGCTGGGGATGCGATCTCGATCATTGTTGACGGCGGCTCTACACACCGACCGTTCCTCTCGGCCTGCCGTCTGAGGTTCGCCAGCCGACGAGGCGATCGATCGCACTTCGCTAACGGGACCGACTTCATTCATCATCCACGCAGGAGGGCTGTCGGGCGCGTTACGAACGAACTCTCGTTTCAACGTTGGATCTCCGGGCGACTCCGCCCGTTCTCCGTTGTCGTGATTGGCCACCGGAACCACCCGTCCTTCGCTACACAGCGAACCGCGGGGTCTCGACGGCATCAACGACGATCCAGGAACGAACCGACACGGCGAACCTACCACTACTCGACCGAGCATCCGGTAACAGCGGGCGAGGAGTTTGCGGTGTTCTGAGTGGCGCGTTCTGTGCGGTGGTTGCTTCGCGAGGTGATGAGATGGATGAGTGCCTGAACAGGCGCCCGTAAGAATCGCATCTTGACTGGTTCTCGCCGATCGGCTACGATTCGGTCGGTCGGTCGACCGAATGAGGACGTGAAGGGAGATGTGTGTGACCGCGAGCCGTTCGACCGATGAGTTGGTGCTGCCGACCGCGAACCGGATCCTGGTCGCGGTCCGTGAGGTGGTTTTGGAGTCTGGCTTCGCAGCGTTGTCGACGCGAGCGGTGGCTGACAGGGCCCGGGTGCCGCTGTCGCAGATCCACTACCACTTTGGGTCCAAGGAACAGATGATCCTGGCGATGCTTCGCGAGGAGAACGACTCACTCGTCAGACGCCAGGCCGAGATGTTCGCACTCGATCTGCCGCTTGCCGAGCGTTGGAATCTTGCCTGCGACTACCTGGACGACGACCTTGACTCCGGCTACGTGCGAGTGTTGCAAGAGATGATGGCTGCAGGATGGAGCTCGGTCGAGGTCCGCGACGCCGTGGATGAAGTGCTCGCGGCGTGGTCCGGTGTCCTCACCGAGGTCGTCGAGCAAGGTCGTGTGGCCGGTGCCAACTTTGGATCGTTCGAGGTGGCGGACATTGTTGCGCTCGTCCTGAGCGCGTTCCTTGGCGCCGAGTCGTTGATCCTCCTCGGGCTCGACCGTGATCAACTCCCGATCCGTCGTGCACTTCGGCGGGTGGGCGATGCGGTGGCGGCGCTGGAGAGCCGACGATGAGAGCGGCCTATCCCGACTTGGAAGGCACCGTTACGCAGGATGGCGCAACGGTTGCCTTCGAGGTCTATGAGCGAGCGGGGGCTCCGACGTTGTTGCTCACGCAGAGCTGGCAGATCATCCATGCCCGCCACTGGAAGTTCATGATCCCCTATTTGTCGCGTCACTATCGGGTGGTCACATACGACCCTGTCGGCAATGGCAAGTCCGACCGGATCTTCGACCGAGACCGCTATGGCGATCGCTCCTACCTTGACGACGCACTCGCAGTGCTCGACGCAACCGGGACTTCGAAGGCGATTGCTGTGGGTCTGTCGCGAGGTGGGGGTATCGCGACCATGCTCGGAGCGTTTCATCCCGACCGCATTGACGGAGTCGTGGCGATCGCCCCGACTCATCCGTGGGTCGTGCCGCACCCGGGCCGCGGCGCGATTTATGCCTGGATGTTCGACCGCGTGGCGAACCCGCAGGGGTGGGAGAAGTACAACGTCCACTATTGGCGCGAGAACTGGGCGGACTTCGTCGGGTTCTTCTTCGCCGAGTGTTGTTCGGATCCGCACTCGACGAAGTTGTGGGACGACACCACGGGGTGGGCGTTGGAGACCGAAGGTGAACTCATCGCGCTGGGTCGTGAGGGGGCTCCGCAGATCGCCGCTGCCGACATCGAGTCGGCGGTGACGGCTATGCAGATGCCGGTTCTGATCGTCCATGGCACCGGCGACCACATCATCAGCTACGAGAGTTCGCTCGAGCTTCAAGAGCGAATTCCCCACGCGCGGCTGATCACGATGGACGGCGCCGGCCATCTTCCGACAGGTCGGTATCCGGTGCGGATCAACAACGCGATCAAAGCGTTCGCCGACGAGATCTATGACCGCACCCCGGCGACGCCGGTGCCCGTCAGGCAACGAACCGGGCACGCACACCGCAAGAAGGCGCTGATGATCTCGTCGCCCATCGGCCTCGGACACGCCCGGCGAGATGTCGCGATCTGCCAGGAGCTTCGG
>JANPLQ010000118.1:0-10884 GCA_031422395.1 Ilumatobacteraceae bacterium
GATATTTTGATGAAGCTTTACCATCTGTTACTAGATGTTGAGTTAAATTGTCAGCTATTGTTGCAAAATTTTGATTGAATGTATCAGAAATTAATTGTTGATTTGTAATTGACCCTTTTGCAAGGGTATATGGAAAGATAAGAACTAAGGTAGAAACAAATATGAATAAATTATATCAATGCTATATACATGATAAAAATGAAAAAAACATTATACATTATTATATATTATTATTATGTATAATTACATTTTAGATTATCCTCTTACTGTATCTGTATGATATGTAATGTATCTGAATGACGGTAATGTGAAACGATTCCTTTAAAGTCGTTAAAGATGGATTGTGGTCAGCGTTATCGGCTGATCCCGTAACGAAAATGCCTTTCAGTAAATTAGGAGGACAAACGGCTTGATCTTCATTGAACCTGTTGCATATGCTTATACCATGTCTGGTTGATATATCCAATACTCTGTCATATGACATCGGCCAAACCCTTGACCCCGACCCCGGCCACTTGCCCTCCCATCATGTGGCTGGTTCTGACCAGCACATGCCTGCCTTCCCCATGTTCCACCACATCAACCTTTACGTTCCTCCCCTTGGAACATAAAGAAGAATCAGGCACTAATAACCTCAGTGTTGTGTGCCCTTAAACCCCATTTACTAACTAACTAACTTACTCAAACTGTGATATCGAAACGTCTAGTCATTAACCTTATCCAGCAACTACCAAAGCCTTTCATTTTACTAGGAGATTTTAATGCACATAATATTTTATGGTCTTCGCCGAACACGCGAAGTACTTGCACCGGCATGCATTTCGGTGGATCACCCTCGCTTCTTGTCGTTCGTTCCTGCTGCTCCCACTGAGGCGGCGATTCTCTTCGACCTTGTCGTCGGGGCATGCAGCATCTACGCCGGATCATGGATGGAGGGCGGCGGTGCTGTGTTCGCCGAGAACGAGGCGCTGCGCTGGATCTCCGATCTGGCCGGTTTCCCGGCTGAAGCCGGTGGTGTATTCGTCAGCGGTGGTACAGCGGGCAACTTGAGCGCCCTGATTGCCGCTCGCTGGGATTGGCGGCATCGTGCCGGAGGTATGCGCGATCGCACCCGCGGGCTGATGGTTGCGTCGGCCGGTGCGCATTCATCGGTTGCGCAGGCAGCCAGGGCAATGGACGCCGATGTCGTGCTTGTACCCGCGGATGAACGCGGTCGGATGTCGGGTGACGCGCTGCGTTCGACGATCGGAGAACTGGCCGACGACGACTACGCCAGGCTGTTCGCCATCGTGGCCACATCGGGTACCACCAACGCCGGGGTGATCGATGACCTCGCCGGCACCGCTGACGTGTGTGCGTCGAACGGGGTCTGGCTTCACGTCGACGGCGCCTACGGCGGCGCCGGGCTGGCAGCGCCGAGCGTTCGCGATCGGTACGTCGGGATCGAGCGCGCCGACAGCCTGATCGTCGACCCACACAAGTGGTTGTTTGCTCCATTCGACTCATGCGCTCTGCTATACCGTAACCCCGCGATCGCCCGCCAAGCCCACACTCAACATGCCGAATACCTCGACGTGCTCCACGAGGAATCTGACGACAACGTCCCCTGGAACGCCAGCGACTACGCCCACCACCTGTCGCGCCGGGCACGCGGATTGCCGCTGTGGTTCTCGTTGGCGACGTACGGCACCAAGGCCTACGAGGATGCGATCGAGACCACGCTGACGGTAGCCCACGCGGGTGCCGATCTGATTCGTTCATCACAGCATTGCGAACTCGTTGTCGAACCCGAGCTGTCGGTCGTGGTGTTCCGACGGATCGGTTGGAACGCCGACCAGTATCAGAAGTGGAGCGATCAGTTGTTGGCGGATCAAGTCGCCTTCGTCACGCCGACGGGATGGAACGGAGAAACCGTGCTGCGCTATTGCATCGTCAACCCGCGCACCACGGTCGACGATCTTGCCATGATCATCAGCTCGCTCGCATGACCGACCTCGTGATCCGCAGTGCCCGGTGCGTGGCGACGCTCGATGCCGATCGCCGCGAACTGGCTGACGGTTGGATAGCGATCACTGATGGGCTGATCGAGGCGGTGGGTTCCGGCCGGCCGCCGGAGGCCGAACGGAGTATTGACGCATCCGAATGCCTGGTCACACCCGGCCTGATCAATACGCACCATCACCTCTACCAGAACCTGACCCGGGCCTACCCTCCGATGACGGACAAGCCGTTGTTCGGTTGGCTGCAGACGCTGTATCCGCTCTGGGCGGCGCTCGATACCGAATCGATCTATGTCTCGACATGGGTTGGCCTGGCCGAACTGGCGCTCTCCGGGTGTAGTACCTCGACCGATCATCTGTACGTCCACCCGCGCCGGGCCGGTGATCTGTTGACGGCCGAGATCGAAGCAGCCCGCGACGTGGGACTCCGCTTCCACCCGACCCGAGGTTCGATGTCACTCTCCCACAAAGACGGCGGTCTCCCACCCGACAACGTTGTGTCCGATGACGACAGCATCCTTGCCGCCAGCGAAGAGGCTGTGCTGCGCCACCACGACCGCAGTTGGGGAGCGATGACGCGGGTTGCACTTGCGCCGTGCTCCCCGTTCAGCGTGACCGAGGCGTTGATGGTGCGCACCGCTGAACTGGCCGAACGGCTCGATGTTCGGCTCCACACGCACTTCGCCGAAAACGCCGAAGACGACGAGTTCAGCCTGGCAACGTTCGGCTGCCGACCGATGGACTATCTGGAACGAACCGGGTGGAGCTCGAACCGGACGTGGGTCGCCCACTGCGTGACGCCGAACGCCGACGAGATCCAACGGCTCGGCGCAGCTGGTGTCGGTGTCGCCCATTGCCCGTCGAGCAACATGATCCTGGCATCTGGAATCTCGCCGGTTGTCGACCTGCGGGCAGCCGGTGTCGAGGTCGGCCTCGGCGTCGATGGATCGTCATCGGCCGACTCGGGTTCGCTGTGGCTCGAGGCAAGGCAGGCGATGCTGCTCGCCAAGCTTCGTAACGGTGCCGCCGCTGGAACCGCCAGGATGGCACTCGAAATCGCCACCCTCGGCGGCGCTGCCTGCCTCGGACGGACCGGCGAGTTGGGTGTCCTTGTTCCTGGCGCGGTCGCCGATATAGCGATCTGGGATCTGACCGGTCCGCGCTACGCCGGCGCGCTCGCCGATCCAATCGAGGCATGGCTGCGGTGCGGACCGGCATCGGTCCGCGACACGATCGTGCACGGCGCGGTCGTTGTCCGCGACGGTCGACTCATCTCAGTCCGACTCGACGAGATGCTGTCCGCCCACACTCGGCTTGCCGGTCGCATACAACAGCTCGCCTGAAATTCAGGGGTCAAGGTCAAGGTCACGGGCCAAGGTCACGGGTCAAGGTCAGGGTTCAGGGCCAGGGGTCTGACACCGGACGTTAGCCCTGACAGAATGGACCGATGTTGGCTCGTCGCGGTGGGACTGTCGCGGCTTGCCTGGTGATCGTCGCCTCGTGCGGGCTGGCGACGCCGTCGGTTGGCGTCCGCGTCGTGGCATCGCCCACCTCGACCCCAACCTCGACCGGGCCAGCCGAGTTGGTTGGCGACTCGATCTCCGACGCACCCGATGAAACGACCGGCACCGCGACAGCGGACGACAGAGACGTTTCGGACGCTGCCCTTGATCGGCAGGGAGGCGATGCGATCGGATCAGACCCAGGGCTCTCGTTGCCCGTCAGTGTTGCAGTGGTTGGCGATTCGCTGACGCTGTCGGCGGTCGAGGAATTGGAACCTGCGTTGATTCGTTTGGGTCTCGATGTGATCGCCATCGACGGAGTCGAGGACCGACGGATGGTGTCGCGCACGTCCACCGTTTCATCCGGCAGCGATGCTATTTCAGCGATCCTTGAGAACGACTCGCCCGACCTGTGGGTGATCGCCCTCGGCACGAACGATGTCGGTGCGCAGCAAGCACCGCAAACGATCCGTGGTCACATGACAGCCGTCCTCGATCTGATCCCTGACGGTGTTCCCGTGGTGTGGGTCGACCTGTGGATTCGTGACCGACACGACCAGATTGTGGATGCCAACGACGTAATTGACTCGGTGATTGCTGCAAGGCCCGGATCGGCAGTCGTCGACTGGTATTCGCACGGCGACGACAAGAGCGTGATCACCGCTGATGGTGTCCACCTGACGGCTGCTGGCCAGCGAGTCTTTGCCGGTTCGATCGCTTCGACGATCGACAGTCTGTTCCAGCAGTGACGCCAGACCAGGACGCTCGACCCCTAACTGCCCCAGCGGGATTGGCCGAAGCGGTAACCGACGGATCGAACCGTTTGGATCAGGTTGGCGTGTTCTTCGCCGAGCTTGGCGCGGAGCCGACGGATGTGGACGTCGACAGTGCGGGCCCCGCCGTAGTACTCGTAACCCCACACCCGTGACAGCAGGATCTCGCGGGTGAACACGCGGCCGGGGTTCTGGGCGAGGAACTTGAGCAGCTCATATTCCATGTACGTCATATCGAGCGGTGTGCCGGAGATCGAGGCCTGGTAGGTCTCGAGATTCAACACCAGGTCGCCGTACTCGACCAGGTCGGCTCTCGTCACCACATCACCCGCTGTAGTCCAGAGGAGGTGGCGCAGGCGAGCCTCGAACTCTGCCGGATGGAACGGTGAGAAGCAGAAATCGTCGAACAGGTCGTCGCGCAGGTGCAGATCGGCGAGTTGCCCACCGTTGACGAGCACGAGCACCTTGATATGCGAACCCTCGGACTTGCGGATCGTGCGCACGAACGCCCACGCCCCTTCCGGGTCGCCGGTGCAGTCGAGGATCACGGCCCGCCAACCGTCGGCCGGTTCGTGGTCGGCTGCATCATCAGTGGACTTGACGGCCTTCCAGCTATAACCGGCAAGGTCGAGTGAGCGCGCCAATTCGGGCGCCACCTGATCGGCGAACACGGCCAGCATGCTCGAACCGACTCCCGACCCGGCCGCCATCAGATGGACCTTAGATATCGGTCAAGCTCGAACTGACTGACGTGGGTCTTGTAGTCGCGCCACTCTCGACGCTTGTTGCGCAGGAACCATTCGAAGATGTGATCGCCGAGCGCCTCATGTACCAGCTCGGACTTCTCCATCACCGTGAGCGCGTCTGACAGCGACTGCGGGAGTTGGGTGATCCCCAGCTTGGCCAACGCGGCGTCATCCATTTCGAACAAATTGGCGTCGGCTTCCTCTGGGAGTTCGTATCCCTCGGAGATGCCTTTCATTCCGGCCGCCAGCATCAGACTGAACGCCAGGTACGGGTTGCATGCCGGGTCGGGTGAGCGGTACTCGATGCGGGTCGCCACCGGGTTCGACTTCTTGGCGATCGGCACCCGAATCAGACCACTTCGGTTGTTACGAGCCCAACTGATGTGCACCGGTGCCTCGAACCCGGGCACGAGGCGCTTGTAACTGTTGACGGTCTGGTTGGTAATCGCCGTGATTTCAGCAGCGTGGATCAGCAGTCCGGCCATGAACGACTTCGCCAGCGGCGACAGGTTGTAGGCGTCGTCGCCGTCGTAGAAGGCGTTGTCGTCGCCGCGGAACATCGACATGTGGATATGCATGCCCGAACCCTGCACACCCTCCAGCGGCTTTGGCATGAACGTGGCGTGCACGCCCTGGCTGGCGGCGACTTCCTTGACGACAAGACGGAACGTCATCACGCTGTCGGCCATCGTCAGCGCGTCGGTGTGCCGCAGGTCGATCTCCTGCTGGCTCGGCGAGTCCTCGTGAAAGCTGTATTCGACCGGGATTCCGAGCTGTTCGAGCTTGCGAATTGTCTGTTTTCGCAGGTCACCGGCAGCGTCATTGGTCGTGAGATCGAAGTAACCGCCCTGATCGAGTGGCTGCGGTCGTTCGCCCTTACCCGGTGGCTCGAAGTAGAAGAACTCGATGTCGGGGGCGACATAGAACGTCAGCCCCTCGTCGTGGGCTGCCTTCATGTGGCGACGAAGTACCTGGCGCGGGTCGCCGTCGAATGGCGAACCGTCGAGGCTGTGGATGTCGCAGAACACACGCGCTTCGGCGGCACCGGGTTCGCTCCACGGGATCAGCTCGAACGTGTCGGGGTCAGGCACCGCCAACACATCGGCTTCTTGAATCCGTGAAAATCCATCGATCGATGACCCGTCGAACGTCATTCCGTCCTCGAGCGCGTTCTCCAACTCGGCCGGGCTGATCGCGAAACTTTTCAAGTTGCCGAGCACGTCGGTGAACCACAGTCGGACCAGCCGAACGCCGCGTTCTTCGACCGTGCGGAGCACATAGTCGCGGTGTTGGTCGAGCATTCGAGTCACCTCACCATTCTTGTCGGGATTGCGCCCGGCGTACAGGTCTGAAAACCGCGATAGGGGTCCCGGGCGACCGGAACCCCCATCAACGTTCACGCAGTTCGGCGAACCGAACTCACTTCTTCTTGGCCGGAGCCTTCTTGACCGGCTTGCCAGCGGCTGCGCCACACACTGTCTCGGTGATCAGGCGAGCCACGAGGTATGGGTCGCAGTTGGCGTTGGGACGACGATCCTCGGCGTAACCCTTGCCGTCCTTCTCGACCTGCCACGGGATCCGGATCGAAGCGCCACGGTCGGACACGCCGTAGCTGAACTTGTTCCACGGGGCAGTCTCATGGGCGCCGGTCAGGCGGCTCTGGATGTCGTGACCGTAGCTGTTGACCAGTTGGAGGTAGTTCTTGCCGATTGCCTCGCAGGCGGCAATCACGGCGCCGTAACCCTCGCGCATGGCGACTGTCGAGAAGTTGGTGTGACAGCCGGCACCGTTCCAGTCGCCCTTCATCGGCTTGGCGGCGAAGCTGATCACCACGTCGTAATCCTCCGCGATGCGGTGCAGCAGCCAACGTGCGATGTTCATGTGGTCGCCGACCTCGGCGACGCCGGCTGGTCCGATTTGGAACTCCCACTGACCGGGCATCACTTCGGCGTTGGTGCCGGAGATCTTGATGCCGGCATCGATGCACGCCTGTGTGTGCTCTTCAACGATGTCACGGCCGACAACGCGGCCCGTGCCGACGCCGCAGTAGTAGGGGCCCTGCGGGGCTGGGAATCCGCCGCCGGTTGGGAAACCGAGTGGGCTGCCGTCGAGGCGGAGCATCGTGTACTCCTGTTCAAGACCGAACCACATGTCATCAGCGGCGTACTTCCTGGCCGCCGACGCGGCGGCTGCGCGTGTGTTGGTCGGGTGCGGCTTCATGTTGGAGGCCAGATAGACCTCGCACATGACGAGCACATTGCGGCCGCCGCGGATCGGGTCAGGGCACGTGAACACGGGCTTGAGCACGCAGTCGGACTTGTCGCCAGTCGCCTGGTTGGTCGACGAACCGTCGAACCCCCAGATCGGCATCTCGGTTACGTGATCCTCAATGACCTTGGTCTTGTTGCGGAGCGTCGGAGTTGGCTCAGTTCCATCGAGCCAGATGTATTCAGCTTGGTACGCCACGAAGGAGTCCTTCCACGGTGAACGGGTGTTAGTAGGGGCAGGCGGCACGATGTCAGCGTGCGATTACTCCCCCATGTTCGCAATATGAACGCCGCGTGAACAAAATCATGGGTGGAGCTCGCTGCGCTCGCGCCTCACGATGTTCCGTCAGGCGTACCGCTTCGCTGCCTGACGGACCGGCACCGGGCGCTTCGCTGCCTGACGGACCGGATCCCGGCACCGGTGTTGCGTCAACGATCGAGCACCGACGCCTCACGATGTTCCGTCAGGCGTACCGCTTCAGACGGCGCGGCCGAGGAAGTTGAGGAGTTTGGTTTGGGCGTCGGCACCTTTGGCGGGCTTGATGGCGGCACCGAACACACCAGGGCCTCGCAACATTTCGTCCGGGAGCGTCTTCCAAAGCGCGAGCGTGTCTTTGCACAGATTCTGGTCGAGGCGATCGTCGACCTTGGCTGTCTTGGCGAGGTCCCAGGCATGGACGATCAGGTCGGCGCCCATGAATCCGATGAAGACGTCGACGGGCATCTCACCAAACGGGGTGCTGGCGACGGACTCCAGAACACCGGGATGATCGAGAGCTGCGATCGTGCCGTCACGCAGTTTGGACCACGCTCCGAATGGGTCGGTTCCGACCTTCGGATACGACTTGGGCATCTTGCCTGTGGTCGCCGCGGCGTTCACCATCTTGGTGCCTCCGAGGGCATGTTCGAGCACGTCGACCCCGGTCCAGCCGACACACGGCGACTTCTTGGCGAGTGCCTTTGCAGGCGTCAGCTTGAGAACGTGATCGAACCCGTACAGGGCCTTGGTGTAGTTCCGAAGGTTGGTGCTCATCGGCAGAAACTAGCCGATCGGGCTCTTCGTCACGAGTTGCGGGAAGCGACTGAAATCGCGATCACGCTCTCAGTCGTGTCCCGGCTGGATCGTAGAGCGGGCCGTCGTGGCGGATCGCTTTGAATGGTTCGCCATACACCTCGATCACGAAATCGGTGCGGTCGATCAGCTCGATCGGCAGGTAGCCGTAGGCGATTGGCTTGTCGATCGTGTGGCCGAAGTTGGCTGTCGTCGTGAATCCGACGACCTTCCCCTCGGCGATGATCGCTTCGCCGCCGACCGGGTACACCATCGATGCCGATTCAAGCGTGAATGTCGACAGCCTGCGTGCAATCCCTTCAGAGCGTTGGACAGCGAGCGCGTCGCGTCCGCTGAAGTCGCCCTTCTCCCAGTCGATTCGCCACTCCAGCCCTGCTTCAAGCGGCGTGGTATCAGGGGTGACATCGGTCGACCAGTAGACGTACCCCTTCTCGACCCGCAGCCGGTCGATCGCCCGGTATCCGACGTTGACGATCCCGTGCGCCTGACCTGCCTCCCACAACACGTCGTAGACGTGCGCCGCGTACTCGGTGGGGATGTGCAGTTCCCAACCGAGTTCGCCCGTGTATCCGATCCGGAGGGCGAGTGCTGGGGCGGCGCCGATGGTGATCTCGTTCGCCCGCCCGTACCGGAACGTGGCGTTCGACACGTCGTCCTCACACACCGACTGCAGTACATCTCGTGAGCGTGGTCCGCAGATGTTGATCACCGCGCGTGCCGATGTCAGGTCGCGAATCTGGACTGATTCGCCGGACGGGCACTGCGACCGAATCCAACCCATGTCGTGTGACCCGAATGCGGCACCGGTGACGACGTACCACGAGTCGACAGAGGTGCGAACCATCGTCAAATCACATTCGATGCCGCCGAGCTCGTTGCAGAGTTGTGTGTATGTGACGGTGCCGATCGACTTGTCCATGTCGGCGACCGACAGCCATTGCACTGCGGCCAGGGCACCGTGCCCGGAGATCTCGAACTTGGCGAAACTGGTCTGATCGATCAAGGCGACGCCGTTGCGGACCGCCAATGCTTCGCGCCCGACGTGCTCGAACGAGGTGCCACCGGTGAACGAGGGCTGATCTTGAGCGACGACGCCAGATGGGGCGAACCAGTTGGGACGTTCCCACCCGCCGCGAGAACCGAATACGGCACCCTGGGCGGCGAGCCGGTCGTGCAGCGGGCTACGGCGGATACCTCGCCCGGTCGCCTTTTCGGAGCCAGGCGCCGCCAACTTGTAGTGGTGACCGTAGAGCTCGACCATCCGCGGCCCGAGGAAGTGGCGCGTGGTGTGGTGGAAGGAGAAGCGACGCACGTCGAGTGGCCACAGGTCGAGCGATGGTCGGCCCTCCAGGATCCACTCGGCTGTCATCTTGCCGGCGCCGCCGCCAGCGGCGATCCCGTACAGGAAACCCGTAGCCACGAAGAAGTTGTCGAGCTCGGGTGCCTTTCCCATCACGAAATCTGCGTCGGCGGAGTACGGGATCGCACCGTTGATCAGGCTCCGGATGCCAGCTTGTTCGAGCACGGGTGTGCGCTTCGTCGCCAATTCTGCAAGCTGGGCGAACCGGTCGTAGTTGGGATCGAACAGTTTGCGTTGGAAATTTTTGGGAACGCCCTCGAATCCGAACCCGCCAATCCCGAACGACAGCGTGTCTGGTTCGTAGCCGCCCACCAACAAACCGGGTCCGTCGGGCTTGTAGTACACGAGATGATCGGGGTCCCGCATCGTCGGCATCTTGCCGAGTTCGACCGGCGTGTATCCCTCGATCGGGCCGCTCAGCAGGTACTGATGCTCGACGGCGACGGCGGGAATTCGGGCTCCAACCATCCGACCGATCTCCATCCCCCACATGCCGGCGGCGTTGACGACGATCTCACACTCGATTACGGCACCGTCGGCAGTGTGTACATGAGTGCACCGCCGCCCGTCGACCGTCACGCCCGTAACGGGCGTGTTCTCAAGGATTGTTGCGCCGCGCATGCGGGCACCCTTGGCGATCGCCTGCGTGACCGACGCCGGATCGATGTAGCCATCGGTCGGGAGGAAGCCGGCCGCCTCGACATCGGTCGTACTCATCAGCGGAAACAGTTCCTGTGCCTGGCGCGGCGTGACGATCTCCATCGGAAGTCCGAAGCTCTTAGCCATCGTGGCTAGGCGACGGAGCTCCATCGTGCGTTCCGGCGAGCACGACAGTCGCAGGCTGCCGGTCTCGCGCCAGTCGACCGCCTGGCCGGTTTCGGCTTCGAGCCCGCGGTACATCTCGACGGATTGTTCGAGCATCCTGGTGGTGTTGCGAGACGAACGCAGTTGGCCGACGAGCCCAGCAGCGTGCCATGTCGCTCCGTCGGTGATGTTGTGCTGTTCGAGCAGCACGACATCGGGCTCGCCGTACTTGGTCAGCCAGTAGGCAACGCTGCAGCCAAGGATCCCCCCGCCGATGATGACGATTCGAGCACGTTGAGGAACCCCAGTCATGGCTCCGCAACCTACTGCTCAGACGCCGATCGTCAGATCACGGATATC
>JANPLQ010000119.1:0-2203 GCA_031422395.1 Ilumatobacteraceae bacterium
GGATGCGATCGCGCAATGTTGCGAAGTACGCATCGTCGGCGATCGGCCCGACATCCGACGTTGCACCGGCGAGGAGCAGACGTCGAAGCTGTTGACGGTCCTTGTCCCGACGAATCAGGTCACGGACGTACTCGCTGGTCGACCCGTAGGCGCCGCCGCCGACCTGGTCATCGACATACGATTTGAGTTCATCCGGCAGCGACACGTTCATCGTCGACATGCCACCAGACTATCTCGTGGATGGCAAAGATTGCCATCACAGCCGATTGGCGAGCGTGATTCTGCAGCGCCGCACCTGCCGACCACCTGCAGCAAAGGAATCGGATAGCGAACGACGTGTCCTCAACGACATCGAGAGCCATCTCGTACTCATCCGGCAGGCGTACCCTGATGTCGTCAGCCGAACGGCACCCAGCTGCATCGCCATGTAGGCGGAGCAGCACCTCGGCGCCGGTCACCCGGCGTGCCCGATGATCGAGTGCATCCCGTGGCTGCAAGACCTGTTCGTCGAGCCCGCCGACATCACAGAAGGCGCCGTCCTGGTCGGCCACAAGTTCGGATGCACGGCCGAGGGCATCCAACGCCTGTTCGGCATTGAGACCCCCGATTACGGATTGATCTTCGACGACTCGTGGTCGCCGACGGGGTGCTCGATCGGGATCAACTGAACCAGCCGATGGTCGAACCAGAGGTGGCGTTCGAACTCCATCACGAGCTGCGCGGACCTGGCATCACCACCGATGACATCCGACGGGCAACGCTCGACGTGCAGCCGTGCATGGAGATCATCGACAGCCGGATCACCAACTGGCAGATCGGGTTGTGCAACACGATCGCCGACAACGGCTCGAGTGCCAGGGTCGTCTACCGATCCGAGTCGATCCCCATCGGCGACCTCGACCTGTCGAAGCTCAAGGTCTCGTTTCGCCGCAACGACGATGAACCACTGCTCGGGGGTCGGGGCTGCCGTGCTGGGCGATCCGATCGTCTCCGTCGCCTGGCTGGCCAACGCCACCGTGCTCTCCGGATCGATCACCACAGCCATCAGGGCCGCAGGCGGCGACTCGTTCACCG
Organism: Ilumatobacteraceae bacterium; assembly: GCA_031422395.1. Taxonomy (GTDB): domain Bacteria; phylum Actinomycetota; class Acidimicrobiia; order Acidimicrobiales; family Ilumatobacteraceae; genus Ilumatobacter. Next base: position 1,075 of record JANPLQ010000119.1, read on the forward strand.
CTCGCTTCCGCTGCTCGGTGACGTCAGCTGCAGGTTCCGCGGCGCCACGCCATGACCGCCCGACCAACTACCATCGAACCGGCACACCCGCACGTACCGAAGGGACACCACATGCTCGATGACACCGAGATCGAGGCAACGATGCGCGGGTACTTCGACGCCTGCAACACCGGCAACGTCGACCTGATCGCCAATTACTTCACGCCGGACGCGGTGCACTACTTCCCGCCGGGCATGTACAACGGCCCGTTCGTTGGCGCGCGCACGATTGCCGAGCGCTGGTCGGATGCGGTCGCAAACCTCGGGTCGGTGTGGACGGTCGAAAACATCATCATCGACGCACGAACGCGACGAGCCGTGATGGAGTGGAGCCACTTCAAGACCTACCAGAACAAGCTGCTGCGCGGCGACGAGTGGTACGAGTTCGACGAGAACGGTCTGATCACCGAGATTCGCGCGTATTACGCATCCCCACAGGCCCCTGAACTCGAACGACTCGAGCTCGGCGGGTTCGACTACACGGAGCGCGGCTACGCCCTCGAATCGCCGATCGTTCGCAACACAGACTGACCGCCTGGACAGGCCGACGATGACACGAGCGAGCGCCCGCACGAAGGTCACCTCGATCGAGCCGGCGACCGGCCCGTCGGTCTGAGCAGTGTTCGGCCTGGCCTGACAGTGAGACTCAAACGGGTCAGCCCCAGAAGATGCGTGAGGTCTCGTTTGAGCGTCCGGCGACGGCGGCGACCCGATCGCTCATCGCGGCGAATTCGTGCCCCAACGTTCGTGTCACGCGCAAAATACTGACACGGATGTCGAGCAACTCCGACAACCGATTGATGACGGGCCACGATGAAACACCGATGCGCCCGTGATCGATAACGCCCGAGCAACCTCGGTCACCGTGCGGTCGCGATCCAAGACTTCCTCGACGGCTCGACGCCGGAACTCGGGTGTGTACTTCGATGGACGTGACACGCGACAGTCTCCTTCCCCGCAGCCCTACGACCACGGAATGAGCACTGCATCAAACCCGGGGTGACTCAGGCTACTCATGGCGGCGCGATCGTGTCAGGGCCGTGCGGCGAGCGCTAGTGCCGCCGTCACCACCGCCACCAGCCCGGTGAGC
>JANPLQ010000120.1:0-54353 GCA_031422395.1 Ilumatobacteraceae bacterium
CGCGCCGGTGCGGCGTTCCACCACAGAAATCCGAGGCAGGCTCCGGCGAACCCGGCGGCCATCACACCCATGTCGAGCGGATTGACGACTTCGGTGTAGACGTTCGGATTTCGAAACGCCCAATAGGCGATGATCATGAAGGCACCGAATCCCATCAGGGCAGAGCCGCCCGCCAGACCGTCGAGGCCGTCGGTCACGTTGACAGCGTTGGTCGTCGCCCAGATGATCGTTCCGGCCCAGACGACCCACACGAAGGGGGGCACGTCGAAGCTCAGGTCGCCGGCGCGCACCAGCGAAATCTCCTCAGATATTCCGGTCGTTCCCACCAGCCACCAGGCGAGCCCGAAGCTCATCAGCATCGTCAGGTAGTTCTTCTGCTTCCAGAAGATGCCTCGGTTGTGACGTTTGCGGACCTTGATGAAGTCATCGAGGAACCCCATCAACGACATTGCCAGAATCCCTGCCCAGGCAATCATCGCCTGGTCGGAAAAGGCGATGTTGTGAACGTGCGCGACGACCCAGCCGACGAACGCCGCGATGACTATCGCGATCCCGCCCATCGTGGGGGTGCCTTGCTTCACCATGTGGTGCTCCGGCCCGTGGTCGTCCTTGCCAAGGATCGGCTGACCCTGACCGCGGATTCGGAAGAACCCGATCAGGTAGCGGGTGCCGAACAGCGAAATCAGCGTCGAAACCGCCCCGGCGATCATGACGGCAATCACGACTGATCCTCCAATCGTTGCAACAGTTCCCTGGCGACTTGGCGGTCGTCGAATGGACGCGCCGTGTCACCGATCGTTTGTGTGGTTTCGTGACCTTTGCCTGCGATCACGACAACGTCACCAGGTCGCGCCTGCCGTAGCGCAATCTCGATCGCCGCCCGGCGATCAACTTCGGTGATCAACATATTGGCACCGCCTGCCCCTGCGGCAGCAGCATCGACAATCGCAACTGGATCTTCGTGACGCGGGTTGTCGGAGGTCACGATCACGACGTCGGCGCCGGCCGCAGCCGCTGAACCCATCAATGGACGCTTCTCGGCGTCCCGCCCCCCGCCGCATCCGAAGACGACGATCACGCGACCGTCGATCGCAAGCTGCCGGGCGGAGGCGAGCACCTCTCGAATGCCGTCGGGCGTGTGTGCATAGTCGACGACAACAGCGAACGATTCCCGGTTCGGATCACTGACCACTTCGAATCGACCGGGAACGGGTTGGCAACTGGCAATACCGGCAACCGCTGCGTCCAGTTCGATGCCGAGCACGTCGGCCGTCGTGAGAGCGGCGAGAGCATTCATCAGATTGAACCGACCGCCGAGCGGTACTCTGACGTCGCGCCCACGCCATGCGAATCGAAGCTTGTCAACCTCGACCGTTACGTCGCTGGCGTGGGATTCAGAGAAGCCGACCATGTCGATCGCTGCCACGTCAAGTAACAGCCGACCATTCGGATCGTCGATGTTGGTCACGCCGACGTCGCTCAGATCCGGCATGAACAACGACGCTTTAGCTCGAAAGTAGGCCTCCATCGACTCGTGAAGATCGAGGTGATCGCGCCCGAGATTGGTGAACACCGCTACGTCGAAACGAGTCCCATCAACTCGATGCAGCGCCAGCGCATGCGATGACACCTCCATCGCGACAGCGTCGACACGATCAGCGACGAATCCGGCCAGACGGCGTTGCAGATCACTGGCTTCCGGTGTCGTGCGAACACCCGACAACGTTCCCATCTCGCGGGTCTCGCGTCCTGCCGCCCTCAGAATCGACCCGAGCAGAAAGGTCGTTGTTGTCTTCCCATTGGTTCCCGTGATCCCAACAGTCGTGAGCCGCCGACTGGGGTCACCATGAATCGAGGCGGCAATCGGTCCGATCACCCGTCGCACGTCTCGCACGATGATCTGCGGAACATCGAACGGCAGCTGCCGATCGACAATCAACATGGACGCGCCTGATGCAACCGCGCTACCCGCGAAGGTGTGCCCATCGAGGCGCTCCCCGACCACGCACCCGAACGCCCAACCTGGTTCAACCTGACGCGAGTCGTGGGTCAGATCGACCACATCGCCGATCTCACCCACGAGACGAACGAATTGGTCGGCCGGAACCGAGCCGATCAGAGAACCCGATGTCATGAGCACGGCGTCGTATTCGCAGGTGGCTCGATATTGAGTTCGTGGACGATCGTTGGTGCCAGTTCGGCGAACACCGGGGCTGCAGCGGTGCCGCCGAAACGGTTGATGTCGCCGGCGGGTGGTTCGTCAATCGAGACCAACACGGTGACCTGTGGATCCTCGGCCGGGAAGAAGCCGACGAAGCTGGCGTAGTAAACCCGCTCGCCCTTTTCGTTCACGTACGTTCCATTGGGCTGCGCCTTGAGCCCTGTTCCGGTCTTGCCGGCAACGCTGAACCCGTCGATACCTCGCTGCGCCAGCTCTCCGGTACCGCTCGAATCGCAAACCACGCGACGCATCAAGTACTGCATTTGAGCAGCGACTTCGGGACGCACGACCTCATGTGTAGCCGAGGGCGCAGCATCAGTGACGTCACCGTCAGGACCGACCGTGGCCTTGACAAGGCGAGGCGCTACGTACATACCGTCGTTGGCGATCGCGTTCACGGCCGAGGCGAGCTGGATCGACGTACTCGCCATACCTTGGCCGTACGCCACCGTCACACGTTCCGAGCCCCAAAGATCCTTCCAATGCTTGAAGATTCCTGGCGACTCGCCTGGGAACTCCAACGCCGTCCGCTCGCCGAGCCCAAACCGTCGCATGTAGTCCCAGTGGATCTCGCGCCCTGTGGCCTGTTGCACGTCGATCGTGCCGATGTTCGACGACTCGACGAAGATCTGCTCGACCGTCATCAGCTCGTCCGGGTGTTCGTGTGAATCCTTGAGTAGGTCGTCGGCATACTGGCGACGCCACGGCACGACGAATGAAGTCGTCGACGTCACGGCGTTCTCGTTGAGACCGGCAGCGATGGTGATCACCTTGGCGACCGAGCCAGGCTCGTAGGCGTCGACGGCGGCGTAGTTGCCGGACGAAATCTCGATCACTCCCTCGTCATTGCGACGAACGGACGCCATCGCGTACACATCGCCCGTGTCGGTGTCCATCACGATCACCGTTCCCGACTTGGCGCCGAGTTCAGTCACACGATTCAGCAACGCAGTTTCTGTTGCGAACTGGATCGAGCGATCGAGGGTCAGGATCAGATCGTCGCCAGGTACTGGTGCCAGCGTGACCTGTTCCGTGCCGGCAATCGAGCGACCCCTCGGCGCAACTTCCCGCGTCGACTCCCCGGGCGTTCCGGTGAGGATGTCGACATAGCCCTGTTCAGCCGCCACCGCACCTCCCCCGAACTGGAATTCCAGTCCAGCGGTTCCGACGCCGTCGATGTCGGTTCGGCCAATCACGCTCCGACCGGTATCGCCACCCGGGAGGATCCGCTTGTCTTCTGAATCGACATTCACTCCGGTCAGCGTGAGCGCCTCGATCTGATCGCCGACTGCTGTGTCGATGTGACGCCTGACGTACACGAACCCCGAGGTTTTGGCGACCATCGCGTCGTACAGCTCACGCGTCTCGATCTCGTCGAGACCGATCATCGAGGCCAGGATTTGAGCGGTGCCCGCTTCATCGACGACAAGCTTCGGATTCACGCTGACCGATGCCGAGGGCACCGACACGGCAAGCTCGTCGCCGTTGCGGTCGAAGATCGTGCCGCGGTCGGCTGGCAGCGGCGTCGTTCGCTCCCATTGCTTGGCACCCTCGACGCGCAGCGCTGCGCCACCCGCCGACTGCAGTTTGGCGACCTTGAACAGGACCGCCCCGAGGACCACCATCACCACGACGAGCAGGATTCGGAGGCGATTCTCCGAGCGTCCGATCGAATACCAACCAGCTCGCTGAACGGCCGCACGGCGGGGAGCTACGACCCGACGTTTGTTGGCCGTTCCTCGTGGACCGTGTGTGGTTGAGCGGTGCGTGCGGTCGGGCGGACGAACCGGTTGGCGGAACGACACCTCGCGGCGCGCCCGCCCTGGTGGGGATTGGCGCGTAGGTGCTTGACGCCGAGATCGCGGGTTTGGAGATCGCAGGTTTGGGGAGGTCGATCGTTGCCGCGGCTTCGATGGCGACGCCCGCCGAACCCGAGGAGTCGTGCGGAGTACCGGACGTGGGGGTGGTGTACGACGACTCATGGTGCCTCCGCACTCAGCGACTTCACAAGTCGGAATTGATCAAGCGGCTCGATACTTCCCGTGAACCCATCACCGAGTTCGGCGGCTGGAAGCTCTCCGGTCCGGGCGATCGTGATCGCCACCAGCATGGGGTCGACGTTGACGAACACACTCACCTCGCCCGGCACCATGCCGAGCGCCAGTGCCCGATCTGCGAGTGCGACTGGTGAGCGGGCCTCCGCCCGCTCCGAACGCAAAACGTCGAACTCCTCTTGCGAAGCGTGAACAGCCCGTTCGAGGCGGTCGATCTCGAGTTGACGCTCAGAGATGCGTGTGTGCAGGTACAGCGCAGCAGCCATCACGCTCGCCATCAAGACGGCAGTTGTCAGTGCGAACCCGGCGGCCCGCCGGCTGTGTGGAACGACCGCCAACGGCCGTCGAGGCGTTGGAGCTGTCGAACGAGGCTCCGCTTTTGGGCTTGTCTGGGCGCGCATCGGAACCGCCATCAGCTCGCCTCTCGTTCGGGTTGTCGATCTGTTTTCTCGGCGACTCGCAGACGCGCCGATGCCGCCCGCCGGTTCTCGGTCTGCTCGGCAGCGCTCGGGCGCTTCGGCACGCGCACGACCCGAACCGTCTGCACGGCTCCGCACACGCATGGAAGCTCCGGAGGGCACTCGCAGCCGCCGGTCACGGCCTGACGGATACGGTCCTTGACGATCCGATCCTCGCCGGAGTGGTACGACAACACCGCAATACGACCTGTCGGGACGAGCGCGTCGATCGCTCGGTCGAGTGCCTCCGGCAAGGCATCGAGCTCACCGTTGACTTCGATCCGAATCGCTTGAAACGTGCGCTTGGCAGGATGTCCGCCCGTCCGGCGCGCCGGAGCTGGAATCGCTGCGGTCACCACCTCGGCCAATCGCGTCGTCGACTCGATCGGGCGTGCGGCCACGATTGCCCTGGCGATCCGTCCGGCGAATCGTTCATCGCCGAGATCGCGTAGGACGCGCGTGAGTTCGTGTTCCGAGTATCCGTTGACGACATCGTCGGCGGACCAGGGTGCATCGGTGTCCATCCGCATATCGACTGGCCCGTCATGGCGATACGAAAAGCCGCGCTCAGGCTGGTCCAGCTGCGGCGATGACACGCCAAGGTCGAATAGTGCACCGCTCAGCTCGTCGATGGAGTGTGCTGCCATCGCGTCGTCGAGCGCATCGAACCGACACCGATAGGTCATGACCCGGTCGCCGAATCGATCGAGCCGCGTCGTTGCCGCGGCGAGCGCTGTCGGGTCGCGATCGAGACCGAGAATTCGTAGGTCGTGGCGCGAGTCGAGGATCGCCTCGCTGTGGCCGCCGCCGCCCAAGGTGGCATCGAGGACGACGCCCGCAGGCACGTCACGAAAGCTGTCGACGATCTCATGTTTCATCACCGGGTTGTGCTGAAAGGCATTTTCAAGCGGAGTGTCGTCCATCAGCCACCAACCGATCCGTCAACTTCTGCCGGCCAGACACGATCGGGCTCCCCAAACGCATCCTCGGTCTTGATCACTGACCACCGATTCGGTTGCCACAGTTCGATCGCCCGCTTGTGTCCGACGACGAACACCTGCCCGCCGGTCTGGATTTTGGCGAACTCGCGGCTGCTCTCGTCGAGCGTGACTCGACCTTGCTTGTCAACACCCAAGATCACGGTCCGCGTCGAGAATGCGCGGCTGCTGCCTTTGCCGGCTTTGCCCTTCTCCTCGCGCCGCTCGATCTTGTCGGCCTCCTCGATGTACCGAGCCGGCGTCCGCAGCGTGATGCATCCCTGCGGGTCTTTGGTTGCGTAGCAGCGTTCGCCGAGTAGCTCGCGGAGGGTCGACGGGAGCGCCACGCGGCCCGCGCCATCGACACTGCGGTCGTACTCACCACTAAACGCTTCCTCCAACATCGTTCCGGAAGTATGACGCTGCGTGTTCACCGAAGTCAACCTTATTGACCCATTTAGCCCCTAAAAGCTCCATATTCCTCCAGAACGCTTGTTCGCTTCTGATCAACTAGTGAACGAGGTTCGACGATCCGATTCGCGCGCTCCGCGCGAATCGTCAGGTCAGCGAGGCCAGTTTACGACACAGTTCTTCGCCAGTCACGGCACCCGTCAACGCCGCCACCGCCGACGGAGAACCCGCTGGCCGAGGCTCACGAAACAGTCGCAGATCGTCTGGCCGCGGCGGACGAAGATGTATCAGACCCTGAAACCGGCAGCCGTGACGGGTCCGGCGTTGACTCAACCCGACCAACTTGCACCCGTGCAGCAGCACTTCGCCCGGCCCCAGCCCGGCGAAGCAGATCAGATCCGACCACGGCGCGCGAACCATTCCCTCGCGGTGCACGATTAACTCGCCGTCGATCCGGTCGTCGAGCAACGGTGCCAGTGCTGCTTGCCAACGCTCACCTGCCCAGATCATCGAACCGCGAGTATCGTTCGGCATATCCGCCCAGCCGATCGGCACGATCATGTCGATCCAGAGCATCTCACCGGGACGCAAGATCACGGCCCCTCCGCCGGATCTACGCCGAGCGACCTCGAACCCTGCCGATCGACATGCCACCTCATCGAGCACATCCGGTTGCTGGCGCGAGCCGAGCACGACCGCCGGCTGCGAAAAGTCACACCACCACACGACGAGACCGGAGGGAGGCCCGTCGACGAACGGATCTCTGGCGTGCAACTCGTCGGCCGTTCCGCCGTGTCGCTCGACGTTCAGCGCTCCCACTCTTGATTCACCGTTCCCACTCTTGATTCACCGCTCCCACTCCTGATTCACCGCTCCCACTCCCGGCACCACTCCAGATAGCTGACGACGTCGGCCGGATCCGGGTCGCCCTCTGTCGTTCCATACTGCGTGAGCATTCGGAACCGGAGGTAGTCGCCGCTCGGCACTGGGAGGAACGGGCGCCGACGCCACCAACCGGGTAGCGCCGTGCGTCTCGCTTGGCGAGCGGCAGTCAGCCACAACTCCGGACGACCAGCAACCGCCAACACCGTTCGGATCATTGGACGTCGAATCAATGGACGTCGCACAGTTAGCCGTCGCACAGTTGGCCGTCGCACAGAAGCCAAGGCTACGCGCTCGCCGAGCGGGCGACTGCGGCGGCGGCCACAAGCGGCCCGATTCGACCGGAGCTGACGCCTCTCACGCGCAGACCAGCGAGGTGATGCAGCCCACTTCTCTGGTCGAGTTCCTTTCCGAGCGCATCGAAGAACGGTTCAGCAAATACAGACGGGACGACACCGCCGATCACGATTTCGGCGACGTCGAGCATTGCCGCCATCGACGCACAGGCCCGGGCGACCATGATCCCGGTCCGCTCGATGATCGCCGGTGGCGTTCGACGCAGTTCTCTGCTGGTGCTCGCATGAATCCCGCGAGCTCCGGCATACATCGTCAGACAGCCCACCGCACCACACCAGCATTCGAGTCCGTCCGGTTCGACCAGGATGTGACCGAACTGCCCCAGGTTTCCGGTCAGGCCCTGCATCAACCGTCTGGCGATGACCAGCCCACCATCGACTTCGTCGCCGAGCACGAGTGTGGCGAACTCGTTGCACACCTTGCCATCGCCCCTCCACAACTCGGCCAACGCCAATCCACGCCCCGCAGTTTCGACTTCGACGGGCAGACCCGTGATCTGCTGCAGCTCACGACGTACGGGGAAACCCGTCCACGTCGGCATCCCCATCGGTTTCATCGTTCCCGTCCCGCGATCGATTGGTCCGGGGCAGGTGACGCCGCACGCCACGAGTTGAACATCATCGGAGTTCGCCGCCAGAACCCGATTGACGAGTTGTGTCAGTGCGGGCCAGACGTTGCGTGCGGGCGTCGTGACGCGATCACGAACGACCACCTCTCCGTCGACGTCGACAACTCCAACGGCGAGACGGCTCGGGCTCAGATCGATCGCCAAATAACCACGATGCTCTGGTTTCTCGTCGTCCACGATGCGGCACGGTATCCGACCGTCAGGCGCGAGCGCGGTCCAGCGTCTACCCTTCCAGACGTGACGGACATAGCCGAGGCGACCACGACCTTCTCCACCCTGTTCGAAAGCATTGTAGGCAACATCGCTACAGTGGTTCATGGCAAGCGTGATGCGGTTGAGTTCGCCGTCATCGGTTTGCTCGCCGAAGGTCACCTGCTCATCGAAGACGTGCCAGGGGTCGGCAAAACCAGCCTCGCCAAAGCACTGGCGGCATCGATCGATTGCAGCTGGAAGCGCGTCCAGTTCACGCCTGACTTGCTACCGACCGACCTGGTCGGGGTCAGTGTGTTTGAACGCTCGACGGAGACGTTCCGCTTTCAGCCCGGCCCCCTGTTTGCCAACATCGTGTTGGCCGACGAGATCAACCGTGCCTCCCCGAAAACCCAATCGGCGTTACTCGAGGCGATGGAGGAACGTCAAGTAAGTGTCGACGGAACGACGTACAAGCTCGATCCCCCGTTCATGGTGATCGCCACGCAGAACCCAGTCGAGCAGGAGGGCACCTATCGTTTGCCCGAGAGCCAGCTCGATCGCTTTCTGCTGAGGATCTCGCTTGGGTACCCGGATCGCACCGCCGAGATCGCGATTCTCGACGGACAGGGCTCGTCTGAAGCGTTGCGCGAGATCCGGCCAGTCGTTTCCGTGTCAGAGGTGATGGCGATGGTCCAAACCGTCAAATCCGTGTACCTCGCCAGCGCGCTCAAGTCGTACCTGATCGATATCTCAGAGTCGAGCCGCCGCCATTCGGCGATCGAGTTGGGACTCTCGCCGCGAGCCACACTGCAGTTGTCGGCGGCCGTGCGTGGCTATGCCGCCGCCAAAGGTCGCGACTACGCAACTCCTGATGACGTGAAGGCCATGGCCCCCTCCGCACTCGCGCACCGGCTCGTGCTACGTGCCGGGACCAACGCACGAACAACGGCCGAAGACACGATCAGGGAACTACTCAGCGACGTGCCCGTCCCGATTGCCCGCTGATGCCGACCCGCCAAGGCTGGACGATCGCCGTTGGTGCGGTGGCGGCGCTGGTGATCGGGCGCGTGTTCGCGATCATCGAGTTGTTTGTGATCGGTGCAGGGCTCGCGCTGGCCGTGCTGCTGGCCGTCGCTGTGGTCCGATTGCGTCGACCGGATCTGTCGATCACGCGGTGGGCGCACCCACCCGTGCTGACCGTGGGCGACACCGGCCGCGTCGACCTGATCATCGAGAATCGCAAACGGAGTCGGTCGCCACGGATCAATTTGACCGAACCAGTTGGGCCGAACAACACGGCCCACATGACTGTGGCCGCCTTGGGAGGAGGCGAGCAAGTCACTGCCGGATACCGGGTACCGGCCACCCGGCGCGGCGTGCTACTCGTCGGACCAGCGGCACTGGAACGCCGAGACCTACTCGGGCTCGCTGTCGATACTCGACTCGCAGTTGGCGCTACCGAGATCACGGTCGCCCCGCAAACGTTCGAACTGCCGATGCCCTCGCTCGGCCATGGCGTCCTCGGCAGGCATCTGCTGGCGCTGTCTCAACGGACCGGTCCTGGCGAGTTCCACAGCCTCCGCGACTACGTGACGGGTGACGAACCGAGGTCGATCCACTGGCGGGCGTCGTCACGATCCGAAACGCTCAAGGTTCGCCAGCACGAGGCACAAGGTGTTCGGCGCTGCATCGTCGTGCTCGATCGTGATGGTGACGCCTATCCATCGGCCGTGACCGATATCGAGGCCGACGTATTCGAACGTGCCGTCATGGCTGCCGGGAGCCTCGTGATCAGCGCCGATCGGGCCGGTCTCACCAGCCGATTCGTTACCGGTGGAGGTATCGACCTCCGAGGCCCTGACGTCGCAAGCAATGCGTTGCGGATTCTCGCGCCGATCGAACTTGGACCGCCCCTCGGCGAGTTGGAACGCGACCCGGGTGAAGGTCTCGGACTGGTGATTGTCGTCACTTCGTCCCCAGCCACTGACGCATGGCGGCGCACCGAGAAGATCGCTGACCCAACATTGACTCGGGTCGGGGTGTTCACGGCGTTCGGGGCTCAGGGACGGCTGTCGGTCGATGCCAGTTCGGTCATCGCCTTCAGGCACGGCTGGCACCGACTTGCCGGGGTGGGCGGATTCGCCAGAATCCCCCACGAGCTCGAACACGAGATCGTGTCGTGACGACTCCGCCGGACCGCCAAACATCGCTGGAACGCGACGTCGCCGCGACTGTCGCTGTCACGACCTATTCACTCACGGTGGCCGTCGGTATGGCCAGGGTTTTCAGTGGCTGGGGATTCATGTTCGACCTCGGGCTGCTGGTCGTGTTGGGTCACGGCACCTCGTTGCTCCTCCGCCGATTGAAGGTCAGCGGTTGGATCGCGATTCCGTTCGTCACGGTGGCGCTGCTCTGGGTGTTGCTGGCGTTGCACTACGGCCACACCATGACATGGTTGTTTCCTCGACGTGCCACGTTTGACCTGGTCGATCTTGAGGTCGGGCTGGTTCGCGATCAGTTCCAGTCGGCGGTCGCGCCGGTGCTCTACGGGGCCGGTTGGGCGACGCTGGCGGGATTCGCCGTGATTATCGCCGTTGTCATGGCTGACTCATTTGCCTTTCGTGCCGAGGCCCGTGGCGAAGCACTGGTACCCGGTGGGGTGCTCTTCATTTTTATCTCTGCGTTGGGGAGCCCGCGCCTGCGGATCGAGGTCACTGCGGCGCTACTGGCCGCCGGGGTGATCACCGTGGTGGCGTTGCGTGCTCTCCATGATCGAACTCGGCGTGTCGAGCTGACGACGTCGCGACGCTCCGGGTCGATGTTGGTTCCGGCCGCCCTCGGCACCGCTGCCGCGATAGCAGTGATGGCCGGTCTTGTCGGCCCGAGGATCCCTGGAGCGGGCGCAGAGCCGATCTACGAAACTCGTGGTCGCAATGGCGGCGTCACCGAAGTGCAGAGTCCACTCGTCGATATTCGATCGAGATTGACGAATCGTGGCAACGTTGAACTGTTCCGAGTCAACGCCGACGCCGAGTCGTACTGGCGTGAGACGACGCTTCCGGAATTCGACGGCGACACGTTCCGCCTCCCAAACGGTGCGCTTGAATCGATTCCAGACGAGGGACGTCCGGCAACCAATGATGGCGTCGTCATCCGCCAGCAGATTCAAATCTTGGCACTCGATGGACCACTTGTGCCCGCCGCCGCGAGTGTGAGGTTCGCCGGCGGTAACCGAGGTGAACAGCAGATCGATCTGCGACTGAACGAAGTCACGAACACGCTGCTCGCCTCCGAAGACTTCGAGCCAGGTGATCTGTTTACCGTCGACTCGGTGTCGCCCCGCCTTACCCCCGATCAGCTTCGAGCGGCGACCACGACCGCGCCACCCGGCGATGTTTTCATCGACCTGCCAGACGATCTTCCGGACGTTGTCGGCGAACTTGCAGCCGAGGCGACCTCAGGAGCGACGACGTCGTTCGACCGAGCGATCGCCTTGCAGAAATGGTTCCATGCCAATTTCAGGTACAGCCTCGAGGTCCAGCAGGGCCACGGATCGAGCGCCATCGAAAGCTTCCTGAACGGGCGCGTCGGTTACTGCGAGCAGTTCGCCGCGACGTTTGCGGTGATGGCTCGCACGATCGATATCCCCTCTCGGGTTGCCACTGGATACACACCTGGACTGTTGAATGCCGACGGCTGGTACAGCGTGATCGGGAAGAACTCCCACGCTTGGCCAGAGTTGTGGTTCGACGGCATCGGGTGGGTGGCGTTCGAACCGACGCCCGGCCGAGGCGCACCCGGCAACGAGTCCTATACCGGTCGATCAGCAGACCAGGACACAACTGGACCTGACGCAGTCGGTGACGACCCAGTCGGCTCGTCTCCCCGACCAACCACACCATCCACGGTCGTCGCACCACCCAACAACGGCGCGGTGCCACCCACGTTCCCGTCGCAGCAACCGCGCATACTCGACCCTGAGGGACGGACAGGCACAGGTAGCGCGAGCGACGGTTCGTCGGGATTTCCGTGGCCGCAAGTGCTCGTCGTGGCGATACTCGCGGCTGGCATCGCGGCGCCTTGGGTCGGGCGACGGTTGCGGGCGGGTCAGGCGCGAAGCCATGGTCCAGCCGACAGGGTTCTCAGGGCGTGGGTGACCGCCACGATTGCCGCCCAACAGGCGGGGGTCAACGGTCAACAGTCGATGACCACTCGGGAGTGGGCGGCGGCAACTGCCGGTCAACTGCCGGTCGCCGCGCGACCAATGCGAGCGCTCGCCGAGGTAGTCGATCGAGTCACGTTCGCTCGGGCTGGAACCATCGATCTCGACCGACCGGGGTCCTTCGGGTCATCGATGACGCACGACTGCGAGTTGTGGTCGCAACAGATCCGTCGGATCTCCTCGGACACGCTAAACAAACGGCAGCGAATACGCCGCTACTTGACCGACTGGCGCTAGAGGCCCAGCGGATAGGTCAACGTTGATTGTGCCGTACTTTTCATTTCACCTGCTCCGCAGGCGAAATAGGGCGACGTAACGATTGGTCGCCTCGCCTATCGGCGCGGCTTCTTAATTCGCGCAGTCGGTCACTCGGGCCGACGCGATTGGCGCGCTGTGCCGGCGAGCCAGGCATTGATCGGCAGGCTTCCCAGCTTTTGGCGCCCGACGACGCGCAGTTCGGCTTCGAGCATCACCGCAACTGCGAGTACCCCAAGGAACGCAACGAACGCCAACCAGAAGTTGACCGTCAGCCCGGCGACGATCAAACCGATCCCCACGATCAACCCACCAATCAACATCGCCAGTCGATGCCGAGACCTCCGATAGACGCGCTCCGAGAACGACGGGTCCTGTTGGAGCTCCTGTTCGATCTGACGGAGAATCCGTTGTTCGTGTTCTGAAAGCGGCATCACTTTGAATCATCGCACGTTCGAGCCCCCGACTCAACGCGTCGAGACAAGATTTCATCGCTCGGGGATTTGATCGGGGCCCCATTGTTGAGCGCCCTTGCGGACCAGCCGAAGTCCGCGGGACCCGACGGCGCTCGCCGGACCGATCGCAGTGGTTCCGAATCGCTCACGGATCTGATCGATTGCTTCGGCGGTCCGGCTGTGTTCAGCAGCGTCATCGAGCAAACTCAGTTGTTGACTTGGTTGGCGGAAGTTGCTGGTCGATACGCCAAGCAAACGCACCCCATCCGAAACATCCAGCGCCCGCAGCAGTGGCCGCAACGCCTCGACAATCTGCGGTCCGGTATCGATCGGCTCGGAGGTCGTGACTGACCTCGTGACGGTTCGGAAACCGGCGAATCGGACCTTGAGCGTGAGCGTCCGTGCTCCCGTTTCGTGATCTCGGAGCCGTGATGCGACGGCGTCCGACAGCCGCACCAACTCGCGTTCCAGGTCGTCATGCCCATAGAGGTCGGTCGGGTAGGTTTCTTCATGACCGATCGACTTTGCTTCTCGTGAAACCTCGACGGCTCGATCATCTGCGCCATGGGCAAGCATCAGCAGGTGTAATCCGGCCGATCGACCGAGGGCCGACGTGACCGTTCGCTCGTCAAGCGATGCCAGATCCCCGATCGTCCTGACTCCGAGACGCTCAAGTTTGTCGAGTGTGACCGGGCCGACACCCCACAGCCGTTTGACGGTCAGTGGGTGCAGAAACTCGAGTTCCCTTCCGGGTACGACCTCGACGACGCCGGCACCAGGCAACACACCTTCAGGGGTCGCCGTGGGTTTCGCCGACACGGAGGCAAGTTTGGCCAGGAACTTGTTCGGTGCCACGCCGACCGAGCACATCAACAGCAGCTCAGCCTGAACGTCGTGCCTGATTTGCTGAGCGATCGCGGCGCCCTCTCCGAACAGGCGGGTCGAGCCGGTCACGTCGAGAAACGCCTCGTCGAGCGAAAGCGGCTCGATCAGCGGTGTGTACCGCTGCAGGATTTCGTGCACCTGGGTGCTGACGGCGGCGTACAAGCTGTGGTCTCCGGAAAGGAACACGGCGTGCGGACATCGGCGACGGGCGACCGCCGACGGCAACGCCGATGTGACTCCGTACCGTCGCGCCTCATACGACGCGGCCGCAACAACACCTCTCGGACCGGTTCCACCCACCACAACGGGTTGACCGACCAGGTCCGGCCGACGACGCAACTCGACCGAGACGAAAAAGGCATCCATGTCGACATGCAGCACAACACGCGATCTGGTCGCAGCGGTCATTCCCCCAGTCAACCCGCGTCGCCGGTCATCCTCCAATCCGGCGCCGCTGTCGACGCCCGCGACGATCCTCGAGCCACAGTCGGATCACCAAGACCAGTGCTTCGCTGATGATCCCATTCGATAACTTGGATTCGCCGGCGGTTCGCTCCCTGAACGTGATCGGAAACTCGACGATTCGACCACCCGAACGGACCATTCGGTGGGTCATTTCGACCTGGAACCCGTAACCCTCAGCACGAACCGTGTCGTAGTCCATCCGCTCAAGAGCCTCAGCCGAGTAGGCCCGGAATCCGGCTGTCGCGTCGTTCACGGCTAGGCCGAGCACACCTGCGGCGTAGCGATTTCCCCAGCGCGAGAGCGTCCGCCGGCGCCATGGCCAGTCTTCGGTCATCCCGCCAGGGACATATCGGCTGCCAATCGCCAGGTCGGCACCATGCTCGATGTTCGACACGAGCGCCGGCAACGCTGCAGGGTCGTGTGACAGGTCGGCATCAAGTTGCACACAGATCTCGGCTCCCCCCGCAATTGCGGCTCGAAAGCCGGCTCTGTATGCAGCTCCGATCCCGCCCTTCGTGGGTTGTTCGAGCACCGTGATGTTGCCAAACCGCTCACCCACGTTGCGCGCCATCTGAGCTGTCCCGTCGGGGCTTCCATCGTCAACGACGAGGATCTCGGCATCCGGCAGCGCCGCTCTGACACGTGAACACAACGCGGCGATGTTGTCGGCCTCGTTGTAAGTCGGGACAACGACGACGACCTGCACGACAGGCCACTCTAGACTTGGCGACGTGCCGGAACCACGTCCACTCTCGGCGATCCCGCCCGTCGCAGCGAGGGTAATCGCCTTCGTCACGATTCTCCTCGGCGGTCTGGCCGGAGCGCTGATCGGGTTCGCCTTGGTCGATTTGCAGTGCGATGGCAACTGTTCCGTACCGAAGGGGCTCGGTTTGTTGTTTGGCGCCGGGATTTGTGCGGGCGGGATGGCAATCGTCGGTGTACTTGCGCTGCGAGCAATGGGCGAATGGCGCGAGATCTCCGATCGTGAACAAGCCGGTCACGCCCCGCGATGATTCGACAAGACACAACGGAGCTACGCCAACTTGCCGAGTCGCTTGCCCGTGGTGCCGGCGACCTGGCGTTGGCAGGTCGCCGTTCGACCGAAGATTCATCTGGGCTTGGCGGCACCACCAAGTCGACACAGACCGACATGGTGACCGAGTTCGACCGCGCTGCCGAGGCGTACATCGTTGGCCGACTTCGAAAACTCCGACCAGACGATGCGATCGTCGGTGAGGAGGGCACGGCCGACGAAGGTATCAGTGGGTTTTCGTGGCACCTCGACCCGATCGACGGCACCACCAACTTCGTGTATGACCAGCCCGCCTGGTCGACTTCGGTGGCGGTCGCCTATCACGACGAGATGATCGCCGGTGCCGTGTTCATTCCTGCGCTCAACGAGATGTTCACGGCCGCACTGGGGGCCGGAGCGACCATGAACGGCAACCCGATCGCGCCAACGACCGAAACCGACTTGGCGTTGGCATTGGTCGGCACCGGCTTCAACTACGAAGCCGGTGTGCGAGCGAAACAGGCCGGCCGAGTTGCGCTTCTGATCCCCCATGTTCGTGACATCAGACGACTCGGCTCCGCCGCGATTGACCTATGTTTCGTCGCCGTCGGCCGACTCGACGTGTACTTCGAGGAGCACCTCAACCTCTGGGATGCAGCTGCGGGAGAACTGATCGCGCGCGAGGCCGGCGCGATCAGCACCGACTTCGCAGGTCGTACGCCGCGTCCAGAGCAACTGTTGGTCACTGCCCCCGGCGTACATCGGGCATTCGTCGATCTGCTCGACAAAACCGGATGATGCTGTAATCGGCGCGATTTGCGACAGTATGTGGCGGTGGGTACCCGCATTCTGGCCGTCGAAGACGACGAGCGCATCCGATCAGCAGTCAAACTGGCCCTCGAGGACGAGGGTTGGACCGTCGACGAAGCGGGAAGCGGTGAAGAGGCGATCGAGATTTTTCATCGTGTTTCGCCGGACGTCGTCCTGATCGACATCATGCTGCCTGGCATCGACGGCTTCGAACTATGCCGGACCATTCGCAAGACGAGTGATGTCCCGGTCGTCATGGTCACCGCTCGCAACGATACGCACGACATCGTCGCCGGCCTCGAAGCAGGTGCCGACGACTACCTCACGAAGCCATTCGCGGCAAAGGAACTTTCGGCCCGAATCAGGGCACTCCTGCGCCGCATCCGACCGATGTCCCACGCCCATGCGCGACTCGTGTTCGGCGACCTCGAACTCGTGCCAGACGAGGGCAAGGTGCTCCGCAATGGCCAAGAGGTGCATCTCACCAAGACCGAGTTCCGGCTGCTGTGCGAGCTTGCCGAGAATCCCGGCAAAGTGTTTAGTCGTGAAGCGTTGCTCGACAAAGTGTGGGGCTACGACTACTTCGGCGACGGGCGTCTGGTCGATGTACACGTTCGCCGATTGCGAACCAAGGTCGAACATGACGCTGCCAACCCACGCCACGTGGTTACGGTACGCGGGCTCGGGTACCGGCTACAGACGTGACCGCAAGATCGCCTCGATTTTTTCGGCGCGAAACGAAACAACGCTGGGGTTTGCGACGCAGAATCCTCTTGATCTTCACGTTGGGTTCGTTCATGTTGTCGCTGTTCCTGGCGTTCGTGACATACGGACTCGCCAGATCGAGCGTGGTCCAGCAGCGTGATACGGCGGCCATCGACGCCGCCAAACGCAACGCCCAAGTCGTCGATGACGCGTTGCGCGGTTCGCCGGCGACCGCCGAAATCGCCACCAACCAACTCGATCTGCTCGGCGTGCAGCGACCTCTGATCTATTACAACGAGACCTGGACCCAGGGACGCGCCGGGTTCAATGAGAGCGCGCTCGACCAGCAACTCGTCGACCGGGTGATTGATGCCCAAACCCCAGCCCGCATGATCGAGAACGTGGGGTCCGAACCGAACATCGTGGTCGGTTACCCGCTCTCGAGTACCAACAGCGCGTATTTCGAGTTCTTTGGCCTTGACGAGGTCAACGACACGTTGCGAGGGTTCCGCCTCTCACTGATCCTCGGCACCATGATTACGACGGCACTCGGCGTACTGGCCGGCTCATTTGCCGCCCGTCGAGCGGTCCGACCGGTCGGAGTGGCGGCGCAAGCTGCCAAGGCGATCGCGGGCGGCCGACTCGACACGCGACTCGAGCCGACCGAAGACCCCGACCTCAGCGTGCTCGCCCACTCGTTCAATGACATGGCGGCAGCACTGCAAACACGCATCGAGCGCGACGCCCGCTTCGCCTCAGATGTCAGTCACGAATTGCGCTCGCCGCTGATGACGTTGTCAGCCTCAGTCGAGGTGATGGACGCCCGGCGAGACGAGATGCCCGAACGGGCTCAGGCTGCGTTGGATCTCCTCAAAGGCGATGTGGTGCGGTTTCAGGGTCTCGTCGAAGACCTGCTCGAAATCAGTCGATTCGATGCCGGTGCGGTACGGCTGCACCTCGAGGAGTTGCTCGCCGCCGAGTTCGTTCGTCAGGCAGTCGCCGTCAGTAGCAAGCCAGACTCGCCGGTCACTGTGTCGCCGCGGGTCGAGATGGTGCTGATTAACGGTGATCGGCGTCGGCTCGCCCGCGTGGTCGCCAACCTGATCGACAACGCTCGCCTGCATGGGGGCGGTGAACCGGAAATCTCGATCAGTGAGACGGTACCTGCAAACCAACCGGTGACGAAGATCCAGATTGCCGTCGAGGACCACGGGAGCGGCGTTCCCGACAACGAACGCTCGTTGATCTTCGAACGGTTCGCCCGCGGCGGCGTCGCAGGCAGACGGGCCGGGAACGATGGCGCCGGGCTTGGGCTGGCACTGGTCGACGAACACGTTCGGATGCACGGCGGAACCGTGTGGGTTGAAGACCGGCTCGATGGCCAACCCGGAGCGAGATTCGTGATCGAACTGGCGGCGGAGGAGATCGACGAATGAGACGACGACTCTCCCTGCTCTGGTTCGTCGCCGGATTGACCTGCGGTTGCGGGATTCAAACTGATTCACAACCGCGTGACGTCCCAGAAGAAAAACGTGCATTGCGAGATCCCGACGCATCAACCGCCAACGCCACCGGGGCTGGGCGCGTCTACTTGGTCAGCCCAGGCGAGCAACACCTGCTGCGGTCAGTGCCTCGAGAGGCGGTTTCCCGCCAAAACCTCATGGAGGTGCTGTTTCTCGGGCCGAACGGCGACGAGTTGAGTGCTCAGTACGGTTCTGCGATCCCGCCGGGAACCGGATTGCTATCGACCGACTCGAAAGGCAATGTGCTGGTACTCGATGTCAGTTCGGACTTCACTGACCTTCCGTTGCAGCGGCTAACCCAGGCGTTGGCACAGATTGTCTACACGGCAACCGAACTCGAAGGAGTGCAGGCGGTCGAACTCACTGTTGACGGCGAACCGGTACCGTGGCCGAAAGGTAACGGAAGTTCAACGACTGGCGCGCTCCGAACCTACGACTATCCGGGTTTCGTACAAACCGCTCAACCGCCGTATCCGGCAGTTCCGTCCGACATCGAACCCGAGGTATCGGGTGATTCGAGTTCCGCGTCGAGCAGCGCCTCGAGCAGCGACTCGGATGTCTAGGCGAAGAACATTTCGGCGACGTTTTCGAACAGATCGATGTCGACCGGCCGAGTGCGTCCGACCACATCAGACAGCGGAGTATGGACGATCCGATCAGCCTGCAGGGCAACCATGTGGCCCCAGTGTCGCTCGTGGACGGCGTCAATCGCAGCAACACCGAAACGGGTCGAGAGCACACGGTCGAACGCCGTTGGCGTGCCACCGCGCTGGACGTGACCGAGCAGCACCGGGCGAGTTTCGAACCCGGTCCGATCCCCGATCTCCTGTGCGACCAGTTGACCGATCCCGCCAACTCGGATGTGACCGAACCGGTCGAGTTCTTGATCGGCAACGGCGATCGTCCCTTGCTTCGGCAACGCCCCTTCGGCAACGACGACGATCGAAGCGAAACGGCCGCGCTGGTGTCGCCGGGTAATCCGATCGCACACCGCTTCGATGTCAAACGGGCGCTCGGGAATCAGGACCACCGTTGCGCCGCCCGCAATTCCAGCGTAGGTGGCGATCCATCCGCTGTTTCGACCCATCACCTCGACGACCATCACACGGTCATGACTTTCGGCGGTCGTGTGCAGCCGATCGATGGCGTCGGTGGCGATCTGGACTGCGGTGTTGAACCCGAACGTAACTTCGGTCCCCTCGATGTCGTTGTCGATCGTTTTCGGCACGCCGATGATCGGAAGGCCTCGCTCGGCGTGGAGTCTGCAGGCAACGCTCAGCGACCCGTTGCCGCCAACCACGATCAGGCCGTCGAGGCCCATATCGCCAATCGAGGCGGCGACTAGATCGACGCCGTCAGGGCGGTCGAAGGGACTCCCCCGTCGGGTGCCGAGCACCGTGCCACCTTTGGGGAGGCTGCCGCGCATCGTCTCGACAGTCAGCGGAAGCGTGCGTCGTTCCATGACACCATCCCAGGCGTCGCGGAAACCGACGATGTCGTCACCGTACATCCGTTCACCCTTGCGGACGATCGCTCGCAGGACGGCGTTCAGGCCAGGGCAGTCGCCTCCTCCGGTGAGTACTCCAACGCGCACGGATTACGAGCCTACGCGACGATCAGACACCCGCAACGGCTTCCACCAGATGCGAGACCTGCTAGGAAATGAAGCGTGAGTTGGGATTCGTCGCGCGCTGTTCCGTGGAAACGTTTGGTCAAGGAATGGCTGATCTATGTCGGCATCATGGCTGTGGTGTTTGTCGCCGTCTTCCGCGACCGCTCGATCGTCGGATTACTCGGCGGATTGCTGATCAGCGGTCCGCTATACCTGGTCATCGGGTATGTCCTCGCAAAGATCGGCTACCAGCGAAAGACGCTCAAGCAAGCTCGGGCCGAGTCAAGAAAGACACCACAATCACTCACCGATGTGTCAGCGCCACGACCTAAGCCGGCACCGACGAAACGAACCGGTGGAGGCGGAACTGCCCGACCAGTGAGTCAGAAGCGACGCAAGTGACGAAATCAACGGGCGACACATGCGTGATCGCGGTCGACGCCGGAACAACGGGTGTCCGAAGCCGAGCCGTGTTCGTTGACGGGCGCCTCGCTGTTGCGTCGTACCGGGAGTTCACCCAACACTTCCCACAACCCGGTTGGGTCGAACACGATGCCGACGAGATCTGGGATGTCGTGCGGGCAACGCTGAGCGATGTGATCGCTCACGTAGGTCAACACAATGTTGCAGCGATCGGCATTACCAACCAGCGTGAAACCGTCGTGGCCTGGGACCGAAAGACCGGACAACCACACGGTCGGGCAATCGTTTGGCAGGATCGTCGGACAGCGGCCCGATGCGACGAACTCCGAGCCGATGGTCATCTTGATCTCGTGAGGAGCCGAACCGGGCTCGTGCTGGACCCATATTTCAGCGCAACCAAGTTTGAATGGATGATCACAGAGCGGGCGATTCCGGTCGGGCCTGACCTGGCGCTCGGCACGATCGACAGCTGGCTGATTTGGAACCTGACCGGAGGTGATGTCCACGCCACCGATGTCTCGAACGCCAGTCGGACGATGCTGTTCGACATTGTCGAGCGGCGCTGGGACAGCGAGCTATGCCAGTTGCTCCACGTCCCAATCGAAGCGCTTCCGACGGTCAAGCCATCGAGCGGACGGTTCGGTATGACTTCCGACCGCTGCGGGGTGCCCGCAGGAATTCCGGTCAGCGGCGTCGCCGGCGATCAGCAAGCGGCACTGTTTGGGCAAGCCTGTTTCACACCAGGGACAGCGAAGAATACGTATGGCACCGGTAGTTTCATTTTGCTCAACGTCGGCCCGACCTGTCCGGCGCCGGCAGCGGGGATGCTGACCACGATCGCATGGGAGCTCGCTGACGGTTCGCTCACGTATGCCCTCGAGGGTGCGATCTTCGTCACCGGGGCGGCAATCCAATGGCTCCGCGACGGGATCAACGTGATCGACAACGCCGCCGAAGCCGGTCCGCTGGCCGAGAGCGTCACCGATTCGGGCGGTGTCTACGTCGTTCCTGCATTCACGGGGCTGGGGTCGCCCTGGTGGGATCCGTATGCACGCGGCACAATCGTCGGGATCACGCGAGCGAGCACGCGGGCGCATCTCGTCAGGGCCGTTGTCGAGTCGATGACCTACCAAACACGCGATGCCGTCGATGCAATGGTCGCCGCCAGCGGAACGCCGATCACCGACCTGCGGGTCGATGGTGGTGCATCCGTGATGGATTTCATGTTACAGATGCAGGCCGATCAGCTTGGCGTCACCGTGAGCCGGCCTGTCGACCAGGAAACCACCGCACTCGGGGCAGCGTTCCTCGCGGGTCTTGCGGAAGGCGTCTGGCCCGATCTCGAGGCGATCAGCGCCACCTGGCAGCTCGACGCAACATTCGAGCCAGAACCAGACCGCACGTTCACGGACCTCGCCCACGCTCAATGGCTCCGAGCCGTGGACCGCTCCCGCAATTGGGCCACCTAACACCCGTTCATGTCGCGCTGAACACGTCATGCGGGGGTTGAGCGCGACATGAACGTGGGGGTTTAGGTCAGCAGGGAGTCGGCGATCCGGGCGAACAAGTCGAGCCGAACCCGCTCACGTTCGTGAATCGGTCGGTCAGGTCGTCCGGATGCGAGCCACAGACCCGAACTTGGTAGATCGCTCCAGAACAGGTCGCCAGACGTCGAGTGATGACCGAGGTGTCGGCTGCCAGTCAACAGCGCGTTGACCCAGTCAGCCGACGGCGGCTCTCCGGCCGACGCCACGATCTCGGTGCCGCGTACCACCATCACCCATGCCGATTCAGTCAGTCGACCAACCGACGCGACGACCGATGGCAACCGGTCACCAGGTTCAGTTTCTGCCAACTCGGCCGCCAGCAACAGTGCCAGCGATCCCCCATCGGTGTGATCCCCGACAATCGGGCGGACATGCTCGATCGAGACTCCGTCGATGGCGTAGATCTCGGCGACCATCAGATCGACCAGCGTCTCATCGGGTAATGCGACCACGAGTTCGTCGATTGCTCGCCCCCCGCCGACCTCGAGCACCTCGATGTCGAGCAAGTCACCTCGAACCGCACCGATTCGGCTCGCCACCTGACCAAGTGCGCCAGGGCGGTCGGGGAGCCAGACGCGGACAATCACGGTGTACACGGGCGAAACGGTAGTCATCGCATGTAACAGGGGCGTATCAGGGACGTGACGGGCTCTGGAACCCGACTCAGCCGAGCAGAGGGAGCCCGCGCCTGAGATTGCGGAGGCCCTGTTGGATCCGCTTCTCGTTTTCGATCAGTGCGAATCGGGCGTATCCCTCGCCACCCGGACCGAAACCGACTCCGGGTGACAACGCGACGTCACATTCCTTGATCACCATCGAGCAGAATTCGACGGAGTCCATATGAGCATACGGCTCGGGGATCGGCGCCCAAAGGAACATCGACCCGCCGGGCTTCGGAACCTCCCAACCGATCTTGGCGAGACCGTCGATCAACGTGTCGCAACGCGATTCGTAGATCGAACAGATCTCTTTCGGGAAGTCCGACGCCTCGTTCAGCGTAACTGTGGCGGCGATCTGGACTGGCTGAAACATGCCGTAGTCGAGGTAGCTCTTGAGCTTCACCAGCGCCTGGACGACTTCGGCGTTGCCGAGCATGAAGGCGCTTCGCCAGCCGGCCATCGAGAAGCTCTTGGTCATCGAGTACTGCTCGACGGCGACTTCCTTGGCACCTTCGGCCTGGAGGATGCTCGGCGGCTTGACGCCGTTGAATCCGATGTCGGCGTAGGCAAAGTCGTGAACCACGATCATGTCGCGCTCACGACAAAAATCGACCACCCGCTGCATGAATGGCAAGTCGACGCAGGCACCTGTCGGATTGTGCGGGAAGGAGATCACCAGCACCCGAGGCTTCGGCCAGCCGATGTCGTACGCCGCGTGGAGGCTCTCGAAGAAGTCTTCAGCGAAGTTCTCACGAGCTTCCGGATGACTCAAGCCCTTCATAGGAACCTGCCGTAGGTCGGCGCCCGCGAACAGTGGACCGTAAATGTGGATCGGGTAGCTCGGACTCGGGACGATCGCAGCGTCGCCACGATCGAGCAACACCCACATCAGGTGGCTGAAGCCCTCCTTGGATCCGATCGTATTGGTGATTTCGAGCTCGGGATCGAGCACAACACCCCACGTCTTCTCGTAGTACCCCGCCATCGCCTCGCGCAGCTTCGGGAGTCCACGACTCAACGAGTACCGGTGGTTCTTCGGATTCCGGGCGGCCTCAGCCAACTTCTCGACGGCGATGTCGGGAGACGGGATATCCGGATTCCCGAATCCTAGATCGATCACGTCTGCACCCGCTCGACGTGCCTCGATCTTCAAGTTATTGATGATCGTGAACACGTACGGGGGCAGGTTGGTGATGCGCCGAAACTCCATAGGTGACTCAAGCTATCCGGTCATGTGGAATCATGACCGGGTGAGTAAAGAGCCAACAGAGGGTTGTATCTTCGTCGTGATCGAAATCCCGCGAGGGAGCCGGAACAAGTACGAGATCGATCATCACGACGGTCGCGTCTACCTCGACCGTCGCCTGTTCACCGCCACCACGTATCCGGCTGACTACGGATTCGTCCCCGACACGCTCGGCGGAGACGGCGATCCGCTCGATGCACTCGTGTTGTTGGAAGATCCCGTCTATCCAGGTGTGTGGGTCGAAGCGCGCCCTGTCGGCGTGCTCTACATGCAAGACGAGGCAGGCGAAGACGCAAAGTTGATCTGTGTTCCGCCGAAGGAACCACGTTGGGCCGATGTGAACGACCTCGAAGATCTAACGCCTGCGCTGCGGGCCGAGATCAAACACTTCTTCGAGGTCTACAAGATGCTCGAGCCAGACAAGTATTCGTCAGCAAGCGGGATGGCCGGCCGGGACGCCGCCTGGGCCGAAATCACCGCAGCCCGAGCCAACTACGTCGCACCGGGCTGACTGTTACCGATGGTGTCTGACCCATCTGTAACAACTAGTCCTGAACGGTGTGGAGTAGGGCTGCTCCGACTGCTCCCGCACGTTCGTTCCAGTGGGCAAAGGCGACCGTTGGCATCGCCCGCAACTCCGGCTGGTAGATCAGCTCTCGGAACCATTTCTTGATCGGATCGAGGTAGAGATCTGCACCTGCCGCCAGGCCGCCGCCGAGCACGAACATTTCGGGGTCGACGATGTTCGTCAGATTGACGAGGCCGAGTGCCACCCATCGACCGAAGGCGTCGATCACCATAAGCGCGTCCTCGTCGCCCTCACGTGCAGCAATCTGGACCATCTCACCGCGAACGGCTTCGGGGTCTCCACCGGCAAGATCGAGCACGCGGCTGACTCTTCGACCGACGGCGGCCTCGCGGGCCAGCCGGGCAAGCCCTGAACCCGACGCATACCGTTCCCAGCAGCCGCGCCTGCCGCATGGGCACGGCGGGCCGTCAGGGTCGACGACCATGTGTCCGAACTCGCCGGCAAATCCGTGCTGGCCGCGCTGCAGCTTGCCGCCTGACACCAGCCCGCCGCCGATACCGGTCCCGAGCGTCACGAGCACCATGTCGGTAGCGCCTTTGCCCGCACCGTACAACCACTCCGAAACCGCAGCGCATGTGGCGTCGTTGTCGACGTAGACCTTGTGCCCGACGCGCTCTCCGAGCAGGCCGGCGACGTCGAAGTCGGCAACACCATCCAGGTTGGGCGCGGCACGCAGGACACCTTCGCGAGTCACCAAACCGGGCACACCAACGCCGAGCGCCGCGTGCGGACCGAACGAGGTGGCGAGCTCTGCGAGCGTGTCGATCAGCGCCGGAAGACTGCCGGGACCGCGCGGAGTCGGGCGACGATCCTCGGCGACAACCTTGCCGTCAGGGTCGAGCGCTACGCCGAGACATTTCGTCCCGCCGACGTCAATGCCAACCGAAATCACGCTTCGGCGAACGCTTTGAGTTCGCGAATCGCATTCAGAATTCGACGCTCGGCGCGCCGTTTCACGAAGCCGGGCAACGGAACGACGAGTTCAATCGCCAGGTCGTATCGGACCTCGGTGCCGCCATCGGCAGTCGGCTGGAATCGGTAGGCACCTTCGATCGATCGCTGGATGTCACCTTTCACCATTGTCCACGACAACGCCGATGGCGCTGCGCCGTAGTCATACGACAATGTGTAGTGCGTGCTGCGGCCGAGTGCCGACGTTCGGAACTCGACGAGGGACGGTCGACCATCGTCGTCGCGGGAGGTGACGACGACGTCTTTGACGTCATGTGCCCACTCGGGATAGCGCTCGATGTCGGTGGCGATTGCCCACACCTCATCGGGCGGTGCCGCGATGGTGATCGTCTCTGAAGCGGTCTCAGCCATGGTCTGCATTCTGCCCGATTTTCGACCTGGAATTGGGGACGTCGGCGCGAGTTGCAAAGTTCCCGTGGTTGGCGGCCCATAGCCCATTCAACCCGAACCCGAGCATCGGGACGAGGAACCCAACCGCCAACGACGACCCCGGGTTCCCATCAGGACCGTCCTGGCGCGCAATGGTGGTGGTGATCGCAATAACGAACTGCGTCAGCAGTGCCGAATCCATCGTGCGGCGAACGTGCGAGGGAATCGCCGAACCGAGCAGGAAATACAGCTGTGTCACCGAGATCTCAGCGCTGCGACTGCGTTGAACTGCGTTCCAGTACGACCACAGGAACGCCGCAACACCGATCGTGAACAGCACCATTGCAGTCACTGCTCCGACCCACTGAGCCGATGTCGAGAAGACCAACGCGGCGTATGTGGCGGTAATCGCGAAAACCCCGGTGAGTGCCAGATTCGTCTTGACAATTGTGTCGGGTGAACCCACAGCCAGCAGTTTAGGTGTCGATTTCGAGGGCTGTTCCTAATCGCGCCGCCAACACGTCGTACGTGAACTCGCTGATCGCCCTCGCTCTCGATGCTGTGGCCATTCGTGCGCGTAGGCCTCGATCGGAGAGCAACCGGGTAAAAGCCGCTACGGCTTCATCGACGTCATCTGGTCGCCGCACGACGATGCCGGTCATTCCGTCGGCGACGGCGTCAGCCGCTCCCCCACTGTCGCCCGCAACCTGCGGAACACCGCACGCCGCCGCCTCGACGAAGACGATTCCGAACCCTTCCTGTTCGAGGCCGCCCCACCGGTTCCGGCACAGCATCGTGAAAATGTCAGCGCAGCCGTACACGCGCGGGAGGTCGTCGTTGGAGACACGCCCGAGGAACGTCACCGGAGCCTCAAGCTCGGCAGCGAGGTTGCGGAGCCGTTGGTCGTCGCGGCCACCACCAGAAATCACGAGTACGAGGTCAGGATGACGCGAGCGCATACGGGCGACCGCCCGAATCGCCGTGTCGAATCCTTTACGCGGGACCAATCGCGAGATCGCGACGATCACGTCGGCGTCTCGATCGATACCAAAATCCATGCGTGCGTGTGCTCGCTCGACTGGCGTCAACGGTCGGAACCGTTCGGTGTCGACGCCAGGCGGCACCACGGTGATCGGAAGTTCTCGGCCGGCGGCCCGGTTCGCTTCGGTCGCCGGATATTGGCCGGCGGCGATCACGTGGCGAGCCCGCCGCAACACGTACGCCAGGCCCTGCTTACTCCCGGGAAGTCGGCCAGGTACGGTCACCTCGGCACCGTGCAGTACGACGTCGTAGGGAAGGTCGAGCGAGGGGCCGATCAGCCCGAGTGGCACGGCAGGGTCGAGCACGACCAGTTGAGCGCCGAAGTCGGCCGCCATCTGATTGACCCGCCTGACCATCAACGGATGCGGGAGTAGCACGGGTTCGCGAACCCGCTCGATCCGGAACGACTGTTCGGCGTCGAACTCTGCGGCCCCTGCGTGCGGGCTGGTCAGCACGGCGAACTGATCCGGTGGCAGGCGTCGCCACCACTCCCAGAGCAGCGACTGGATCCCACCGATCTTGGGCGGGAAGTCGTTGGTGACGAGCAGATGTTTCACGTCGCAGCCACCAGACGGTGCGCCAGCCGTTCGGTGGCCCATCTGGCGTGTTCTTGAATCATCTCGTTGCCGTGGGCGCGATAGCGCGCCAGCACCTGTTGGGTGCGACGATCGCTCGGATCGCCGATGTTGCCGAGCACGATCAGCGCGTTGCGTCGCCACCAGATCGGGTCGCGCCCGGCGAGGTACCACCGGCCATGCCGCTCGATCAGCTGTTCGTCGGATGATTCAAGAAGCTCGAGCACGTCGACCCAGGCCTGTACCGGTTCGGCACCCGCGCTGTTGGAGAGGGAGATTCGATGCTTCTCCCCCAACCTGACCGTCGGAGGGCACACCTCTTGGCAGTCGTCACAGCCGTACAGGCGGTCGCCGAGTGCTTCACGAAACTGGATCGGAAAATTGCCTGGTTGTTGCACGAGCCAGGCAAGACACGTGTTGGCGTCGACCACTCCGGGCGCGATGATTGCCCCCGTCGGACAACCATCGAGACACCTCGTGCACGAACCGCACCCGTCTGCAACCGGCGTGCTCACCGGATAGTGGGCAGTCGTCACGATGCTGCCGAGCACGAAGAAACTGCCTGCGCCTGGAAGCAAGATGTTGGCGTTCTTGCCGAACCAGCCGAGGCCGCCGAGATAGGCGACTTCGCGATCGACAATCGAGTTGTCGTCGGCAAACGCGACCGCACGTTGATCGGCTCGCCGAATCCGGCGGGCAATCACCCGCAGACCTTCACGAAGCGGGGCGTAGTGATCAACCCAGGCGTAGCGAGCAACTCTCGCTTGCGCCCCCTTAGGGCGGTCAGGTTCATCCGTTGCCCTGTATGGGCGAGCGGCGACGATGATCGACCGGGCGCCCTCGACCGCACGTTGCGGGTCAGTCGAGCGTTCCGGGTTTCGATAGGTGAATCCCATTCCGGCATGCAGACCAGCCTGCTTGCGGCGGCGAATTTCAGCGCGAGCCCGATCCAGTATGTCAGCGGGAGCTACGCCGAGATGTTCGATCCCGTGTTGATTGCCGATTGCAACGATCTCGTCCCACGTCGGTAGCGGAAGTTGGGCGAGGCGACGAGCCATCCGCCCAGCGTAGGGATCGATCTCACAACAGCACGTCGGCGCGATGGCCGGATACGTTGCCAAGGCTGCCATCACACGTGAGTAGGTCGGCATCGAGGTCGGAAAGTGGCGCCAACGTCAGCCTGCGGCGCAGTACTTGAGTTCGGGGACCATTCCGGCCTTTTCGAACAGGCGCACGACTCGCGCTTGTTCGATATCGAGTATCAGCGGTTCGTGCTCCGACACTTCGTCGCGCAGCACAAAGGTCACCACGCATTCGCCACATGCAGCGGTGCATTGCATCGCACAGTCGTCACACGAAATCGTGAGCCGACGATCAGTGAATCCGTTCATACGGATCATCATGAACAATCGGTGTCACAGAGTTGTCGACCGTCTGGCGGTTGACAGCCGCCGGGATCAAAGGAGCGACACGCTCTGCATGGGACCCGCGTCGTCGATCTCGTCAGGTTCGGTCTCGTCAGGTTCGATGTCTTCGACAGCGACCACAAGACGACGTTCAATCCACGACCAGAACCAGCACACTCCGGCAACAACCGCCCAACCAGCCAACACGTCAATCACATAATGCTCAGCGAGATACACGAGTGCCACGCCCATCGTCACCGGATACAACGTGAGCAGATATACCCAGCGGCCAGCCCGACCGCGGCGCATCCGATTCCAAAAGAACACGGTGATCAGCAACGAATATGCTGCGTGCAGCGACGGCATCGCTGCCACCGGATTGGCCCAATCGCGACCCGTCTCCCATGCGTGCACGAAACCCTCAAACCCAAGGTGCGACCAACCTCTCCCGGCCGGCCTGCGTAGCTTCGGCAACGCATCAAGCCTGATTTTCTTATCACCACCGCCAGCCATCCATGGAGGCGCCGTGGGGAGCAGGATGAAACCAAGACATGCAACGGCCAACACCGAGGAGAATCGCTTCATGAACCGAACCCATTCGCCACGGTTCAGAATCCAGAGCGTCACGATCACTGCGATCGGCACCACAAAATGCGAGTAGTACACGACGGATGCCAGAACGTCGTACCAACGAACCTGCGCCTGAGAGTAAAACTTGGCTTGCAACCAGACGGGCGGGTCGGAGCCGAGGAACAACACCCGGTCGATGTTGCGGACACTCTCGACCTGGAGTGGCATTCCGATTCGATCGGCGGCACCTCGCGTTTCGTCGTACGCGATCCACATTGCAACGTAAAGCGTCAGGTCGACGATCATCCGCCCCCACGCCCGAAGCGGCCGCCCGATGTGGGCAATCACGATCAACACCGCAACTGAGATCAACACCGAAATACGATCGATAATCAGGCCGTATCGCCAGAACCAAATGAAGTAGGCAACCGCATAGGCCGCGAATAGTGCCCGTCTGACCGCCACCCATCCTGACCGCCACTTCACGGCCGCAACCGTAGCGATGGCCGTGTACGAGTACCGGCCGACAGTGCGAAAGATTCAGGAAACTGCTCGTCAGCGCGTACGTGCGGTGACATGCTGACGCGATGTATTCGTCGCTCGTCCAACGTCTCGAACAACTTGACCAGCGGGCGCGAGGCGCTGTACTTGGGGTCAGTCGGATCGGACTCGGATTGCTCTGGCTGGCCAACCTGCATTGGAAAGTCCCGACCGACTTCGGGCAGGACAACGGTGGCGGGCTGTACAAGTACTCCGCCTCTGTTTCGAGGCATTCGCCATTCGCCCCATTTACGTGGGTCACCGAAGAGATCATCCTTCCCAATTTCCAGTTCTTCGGATGGGTGGTACTGCTCGGCGAAACGACGTTGGCGATGCTGCTGATCGTCGGCTACCGCACCAAGCTTGTCGCCCTCGGTGGGGCGATGATGACAATTCCGATCATGCTGTCGGTGCTCTACTACGACCGCGCTGATGAGTGGTCATGGTCATATCTGCTGATGTTGATTGCCCACCTGCTTGTGTACGCCGCAGCTGCCGGAGACCACCTCGGACTCGATGGCGTTCTGCGTCGGGGCACGGTGGCCGCCAACCAATCGATCCGGGTCGTCGGGGTCGTGGCCGTCGTCATCGGAGCAGCTGGCCTGTTTGTGGCCAGGTCGGTTTCGTTCGCAGGCAGTCAAGTGGCGCTGCTCGGCAGCGACGCCGGGTTTGTCAACGACGACGGCAAGTTAACGCGTCGTTGGGAGCTGAAGTTTGTGTGGTTCAACCCGTTGTGGGCGTTGCTGACGATCGCCCTCGGCGTCTTGGTGCTGGCCGTACGAAAGCAGTGGGCAACTCGCGCGGCGGGTATCGGGTTCGCTGTGATGGCCGTCGTGATCTTGGCGATCCAGAAGTTCGATTACGTCAGGGACGATGACTCGATTCAAGTCGTGGCGACCGCTTCGAACACGGCGATGTGGGGAGCGTTTGCGATTGCGCTGCTGCTCGCCGGCGTCGCCGCTGGTAGCCCTGACGGTCACGACGATGAGCAACCGCCGGCGACGTCATGAACACCAGATGACGAACACGAAATGACGAGAATCAGGTCGTTGATCGTTTCACCGTGGTTGTGGGCGGTGGCACTGATCGCAGTCACGGTTCGATGGGGCCAACACCTCCAACACCAGTCGCCTGAAATCTTCCTCGGTGCTGCCCCGTTGGTCGGCCGCGATCCTGCCGACGGCTGGGACTGGCGATTCGGGTGGGGCCTGGTCGGTGCCGTCGCAATCGGCCTCGCAGTCGTCGTCGCAACCGACCGCGGTTGGTGGTGGAGGATCTCGATTCGATCGACGATTATCGTCACCGCCCTCACGGCAGGCGCTTTCGCGGTGCTGCTGGCAGCGACCGACGGTCGCGACGGACTAGTGCACGGCGCAGCAGACCGCACGGAGTATCTCGTCAACCTGAAAGTCGCGCCGCCGGCAGGTCAGTTCCTGCGCAACTTCGTCGATGACATCGATCAATACTCCGTGCACGTCCGCGGGCATCCTCCCGGATTCATTCTTGTGCTCAAGGCGATGGACGCTGTCGGGTTCGGAGGTGTCTGGCCGGTGGTGGGGTTGTCGATCCTGGGCACCGTTCTGCTCCCTGCCGCTGTACTCATCGCCGTGCGGGCCACTGCGGGAGACGAATGGGTGCGGCGATGCGCTCCCCTTTTGATCGTCGCTCCGTATGCCATCTGGCAGGTCACCTCGGCCGATGCCGTCTATGCAGCGATCGGAGCCTGGGGTGTCGCTTCATGCATGCTCGGCCTGCGTCAGAGTCGATGGCGGGCGGCAGCATGGGGGGTGCTGGCCGGGACACTGCTCGGCGGGCTTTTGTTTCTGACCTATGGCGGGGCAACGTTTCTCCTCACGCCGCTGGTTCCGGTCGTTGTCGCCTTCCGGCGACGCGCCGCCGGAGCACTTCCAATGCTCGTTGGGGCGATCACGGCTGGTGCCGCAGTGACGACTGGATATGCCATGTTGGGATTTTGGTGGCTTGACGGCGCCGCCGAGACGCGCCGCCAGTACTGGGCCGGGACCGCTCAGTACCGGCCGCTGATCTACTTCGCCCTCGCCAACTTGGCGGTGGCCTTGATTGCGATCGGCCCACGCGGATTCGAGGGTCTGATCCGAATCGTCAAGCAGCGGAAGCCAGCGTCACAGATCGCCCCGCTGGTGATCGGCGGGGCCCTCGCCTTGGCAGCGTCACATCTATCGCAGTACACGCGAGCTGAAGTCGAACGAATCTGGCTGCTGTTCTACCCGTGGCTGATGATCAGTGGAGGGCTCCTGATCTCGAACGATAAACGACGTGTCGGCGCCATCGCCGTTGCGACGCAGGTCGTGACAGCAGTGCTGTTACAGGCCGCTCTGGTGTCGAAGTGGTGAACTCACATCGCCGGGCGAGGCGCGACGAAATGCCGGAGCGGGGCTGTAGCGAACTCGCCCATGCCATCGTCAAAACCGATCGAAGCCCGAAAGCCAAGCTCATCTGCGGCACGTTCAGGGCTGGCGAATACGTGTCGAATGTCGCCGAACCGGTAGCCACCGACGACCTGGGGAGCAGGCGCTCCGTCAGGGCGCAATGCTGTGGCCATGTCGAGCACAGTGTGCGGTGTCCCCGTGCAGATGTTGAAGGCACCGGTGGCACCCTCCGGGTGAGTCAATGCCAAAACGTTGGCATCGGCGACGTCGACAACGTGGACAAAGTCACGTCGCTGGCCACCATCTTCGAACACTCGGGGAGAATCACCACGCTCGTACGCACTCCTGAAGATGCTGGCTACGCCTGCGTACGGGGTATTAGCCGGCATTCGGGGGCCGTATACGTTGTGGTAGCGCAACGCGGTGACGATCGTGCCCGGATGTTCGCGCTCGTACGCAGCACACAGATGCTCCTGGGCGAGCTTGGTAGCGGCATACACGTTGCGCGGATCGAGCCAATGATCCTCCGGCACCGGCTCGGCCACGAGTTGTGCGCCGCACGTCGGACACGGAGGCTCATAGCGACCTGCCTCGAGATCGGCAAGGCGCCGCGGACCGGGACGAACGACGCCGTGCTGAGCGCAGCGATAGCGACCCTCGCCATAGACGACCATGCTCGATGCCAACACGAATCGTCCCGCGAAGCCAACGTCGTGCAGCGCACGCAGCAGGCTTGCCGTGCCGCCATTGTTGCGCGACACGTACTCGTCGACATCGGCGAAGTCGACGCCAAGCCCGACCTTCGATGCCTGATGGCAGACCGCATCGATGCCGTTCAGAGCGCGGCGCCAAACCGATGCGTTTCTAATGTCGCCCCAGATGTACCTCGCACCGTCGGCGAGCCCCGCTGGAACTCCGTCGTGAGCAGCGGGATCGAGATCGTCGACCACAACAACGTCGGCACCCACGTGCAGCAGTTGATCGACGATGTGCGATCCGATAAACCCGGCTCCGCCAGTCACCAGTACTTTCATGTGGCTTTCCCCATTATGTTTCGCTCCCCGACTCTGACCGTTCCAAGTTTCTCATGCCCGATGTGATCCTGCCCGCTCTCGACGAGGCAGCAGCGATCGTGTGGGTGCTCGACCGAATGCCAGCCGGATATCGCCCGATCGTGGTCGACAACGGGTCGACTGATGCAACCGCGCAGCTTGCCGAGCAGGCAGGCGCGCTCGTTATCCACGAGCCGATTCGCGGATTTGGTTCGGCGTGTTGGGCGGGGCTGCAGGCAGCCACTGACGATGTCGTGTGTTTCATGGACTGCGACGCGTCGCTCGACCCGGCGGCGTTGCCGATGTTGGTCGAGATGTTGCGGCGCGGCGACGCCGACATGGTGATCGGCGAGCGGGTTGCCAAGCGCGGAACCTGGCCGGCCCATGCCCGCTTCGCCAATCGGGTGTTGGCTGCCGCAGTTCGTCGCCGCACCAAACTGACACTCAACGACTTGGGCCCGATGCGGGTCGCTCGCCGAACCGACCTGCTGGGGCTCGATCTGCGCGATCGACGGTCCGGGTGGCCGCTCGAAATGGTGCTGCGAGCCTCCCAGGCGGGGCTTCGGGTTCAGGGAGTTCCGATCGCGTACCACGAACGGGCCGGCCGTTCGAAGGTGACCGGAACGGTCCGTGGCACTGTTCGCGCCGTGAAAGACATGAGTCGGCTGTTGCGCGAGGACCATTCGCCGTACTGGTGAACGGACCACCTGATGCACATCACAATCATCGCCAAGCAACCGAGGCCCGGTTTTGTCAAGACCCGTCTGTGTCCACCTTGCACGCCTGAGCAGGCTGCTCGACTGGCCGCCGCTGCGCTGACCGACACGCTTGATCAGGTCGACCTGCTGGTTCGTCGTCTCGCCGATCGCTCGACTGAAAGCCTCAACCGAGTGCTGCTGTTCGAGGGTGACCCTGAGCAATGGCAGCGCCACGGGTACACGGTTGTTGCTCAGCGAGGCGATGGTTTGGCGAAGCGGCTGTCGAACGGTTTTGACGACTTGGGACCCGGAATCATTGTCGGGATGGAGACCCCCCACGCTGTGGCCTCGCTCGACCGAGGTTTGGCTGCATTGCGGCGAGGTTGCGACGCGATCGGCTTGGCTACCGATGGTGGGTACTGGGCGATCGGTGTGCACGATGTCGACCCTCGGATCTTCACCGACGTGCCGATCAGCGCCTCGCACACGGGGCTGTCCCAACTGCGCCAACTGCACCGCTTGCGTCGCAGCGTCTACCCGATGCCGATGACACGCGACCTGGATACGTTCGACGACGTGAAGGCAGCTTCGCAACGATGTGGGGGCACAAACCTGGTTGACACCGCCAGGGAGGTGCTCGCTGAACTCACCTGAGCGAGTTGGGGTTGGGAGACACGTGTTGGAGCCGACCGGCCCCGCAGTGATCATGCTCAACGAATGCCGAGCGTGGCGTCGTGTCCTTCCGGCATGCCACCAAGCGCGGTGAGTAACGCCTTGGCCGGCACGGACAGCGGCAACACCGTGCGAGTCAAGAGCAGATCGGTGTCGAGCCGACCGCCACGTACGGTCGGACCAAAACTTCCCCAATAGGCGCCGTCGGCGGTAATCGTCAGCTCGCTTGGAATATCTTGGGCGCGTGCCGCCAGGCCAATCTCGAGTTGATCGGCGCGGCCACGGCGCACGATCGGACGCACAAGGTGATCCTCGCGAGCGACGCCCCACGATTCGACCAGTTGGCGTAACGGTTCGATCGCCGGGTCGTCGAGCGCTCCGGCCGTGGTGGTAGCGATCCGAACACGAATCCCACGTGCAATCAGGCGCGGCACGGAGTCAGCGACCTTGGCGAAGTTGTCTGGTCCTCTCGCCATGTCGTTGAGATCCGGCAGGTGCGAGTCGAGTGAGATCTGCAACGCGACGTCGTGTCCCGCCAATATTGCGGCCCGTTCGAGTCGGTCGCCGCTGAACAGCGTCCCGTTGGTGAGCAAGATCACTGGCAGATGGTCCGCCATCGCGAGGATCACCTCGGGTAGCCAGGGGAGCAGGAACGGTTCGCCGCCGGTAACGCCCAGCCCGGTGAAGCCCAGTTGACGGGCTTGTTCCGCGATCGCGATCATGGTTGTCGGCTCGAGATGGCGACGTTCGCTACGCGGAGACGACTCGGTGAGGCAGTACGAGCAAGCCAAATTGCAGTTGTAGTTGGTGTAGATCCACACCCGACCCGGGAGGTTGCCTGCTGCGACCGCCTCCGCGACCGGCCCATCGACGACGGCGGAGATCATGCCATTCCCTCTCGTTCGAGACGCTCAAGCACACTCTCAGATGTCGGTAGTTCAAATCCGGTGGCAAACCGATTCAGAAACATCGTGGCCCCAATCGTGACGCTCAGCTCAGCCAGCAGATGTGCGGGCGTCGATACTCGCGCCGCATCCCACACGTCGTCGGGAACCGGCCCGGTAGCGCCGGCCATGGCGTCGATCCATCGAATCAAACTCCGTTCGCCCTCGTCGGAGAATGCTTCCTCCAGTGCCAGCTCGCCACGAAGTCCGCGGACCTCCGACGGGGTCAGCCCGACATCGAGTGCCACTGCCGTGTGAGCGTGTATGCAGTATCGGCACCCCTGAAGCGCCGAAGTTCTCAGAATCGCGAACTCCTTGTGACGCGTCGAGGCAGCTCCATTGCCTAGCGCAGCGCCGATGAACCCCAACGTTGGTTCAAGCAGCTCGGGAACGTTGGCCAGGGCGGCGACGATTGGCCCAGGGTCGCCGCCGGCGAAATAGACGTTGGCCGTGATCGGCACAGTCAATTGGTCGAGCAACTCGATGCGGGCCATGCCGCCATCCTGGCAACTTCGCGTACACACGGAAGCGATCGCCTACATACTTTCCGAATTGTTTTCAGGCCGTCGATCGCCAGCTCTGCAACAGCCACGTATCGTCGCCGCCATGGTCACCGATCAACAACATTGGGACAGTGTGTGGGAAACCAAATCACCCGACGAGGTGAGCTGGTACCAACCAACGCTGGAACCCTGAATCAGCTTGTTGCGCCGCGTGACGGCGCCTAACTCGGTGATCATGACGGTCGGTACGGGGGGTTCTCGCTTGGTCGACCAATTGTTGGCCGATGGTCACCGCCTGATTGCGGTTGACCTGTCTCAAAGGGCACTCGACCGGGTTCAAGAACGAATCGGACCTTCGGATCGATTGAAGTTGATCCACGCCGACGTTCGGAATCTCAGGCTCAAAGAACAGGTCGACGCCTGGCATGACCGAGCGGTGTTTCACTTCTTCACCAGTCAGCAAGATCAGGCCGACTACGCCAGTGCGGCCGCACGAATCGTGCGGCCAGGTGGATATCTCACGATTGCCGCCTTTGCTCCGACCGGGCCGACCGAGTGCAGCGGGCTCCCAACCGCGCGGCATGATGCCGATTCACTCGCTGCGATTTTCGGACCATCGTTCGAGTTGATCGAATCGTTCGAGGCCGATCACGTCACGCCATGGAACGCTGTCCAACGTTTTACGCACGGCGTCCTCCGACGAGTATGAAGCCAGAGGAACATCAGCGAAACGTTCAGGAAACGCCGACAAGAGTTCGGGTGACCGCTGGCAGGCTCGCCGCCATGACATCGAAACGAACGTTCTCGGACCGGTTTGGCTTTCGTGGTGCGGCGATCGCAGCGGCACTTGCGATCACGCTCGCCGCCTGCGGTTCCGACGGGTCGGTTGCGCAAACCGACGCACCAACCACTGTTTCCGCACCAATCTCGGAACCACCATCGGCGACCGATGCGCCGCCCGCAACTGTCACACTCGAGAACACTGCAGCCCCGCCGACGACCGACGCCGTTGACCGCGTGCTGCGAATCGGGGCGATCCCCGACCAGGACCCCGAGAAACTGGCCAGACTGTACGAGTTGGTCTCGGTTCGCCTAGGAACGGCGCTCGACGCCGAGGTCGAGTACATGCCGGTGACCGATTACGCGGCCGCTGTCACGCTGTTCGCGACCGGAGACCTCGACCTCGTGTGGTTCGGCGGACTGACCGGCGTGCAGGCCAGACTGCAAACACCGGGGAGCGAAGTGATTGCCCAGCGCGACATCGACGAGCGGTTCCAATCAGTGTTCATTGCCAATGTCGACGCCGGAATCGCTCCAATTGGTGATGTTGCTGAACTGTCAGTGTTCGCTGATCGGCGATTCACGTTCGGGAGCGAATCATCGACGTCGGGCCGTCTGATGCCGCAGTTCTTCCTCGACCAAGCTGGAATCGAACCCGACAGCTTGAGCGGCGAGGCAGGATTCTCCGGGTCCCATGATGCAACCGTCGACCTCGTCGAGTCCGGTTCGTTCGAGGGCGGTGCGCTCAACCTGCAGGTTT
The DNA here is from genome assembly GCA_031422395.1 of Ilumatobacteraceae bacterium. Classification (GTDB taxonomy): domain Bacteria; phylum Actinomycetota; class Acidimicrobiia; order Acidimicrobiales; family Ilumatobacteraceae; genus Ilumatobacter. Next base: position 37,879 of record JANPLQ010000120.1, read on the forward strand.
GGGAGCGCCGACTCAGCGAAGCAACCGTCGACACGTCGAAGGTTGTTGAGATCTTCCGCACGCCGACATACCACGACTATCACTGGTTGCTCCACTCGTCAGTAGCGGAGCGGTACGGCACCGAGTTCCGCGATCTGATCCAAGACACGATCCTGTCGCTCTCCACCGAGAGTCCACACGACGCGGCGATTCTGGAACTGTTCGGAGCGGCGGGATTCATTCCGAGCGACGCCTCCAACTACACCGATATCGAGCAAATCGGTCGAACACTCGGTCTGATCACCGAGTGAACCCGAACACACCCGTCGTTCAACTCGATCAGATTTCGTTGCGTCATGGCGCGTTCGAGGCACTGCGTCAGGTGTCGTTGCGAATCGACGCCGGCGAACGGGTCGCACTGGTCGGGCCGAGCGGCGCCGGTAAGACCAGTCTGCTTTCGATCATCAACACGTCCGTTGCGCCGTCGTCAGGAACTCTGCACATCTTTGGGCAGCAGCCGGTCGACCTGACGCCGCACGATCGACGGACGCTTCGGTGCCGGATTGCAACGGTGCATCAGGGGTTGCATCTCCCTGGATCGCTCCGGGTGATTCACAACGTGAATGCGGGCAGGCTCGGTGAATGGTCAACCCGACGGGCATTGTGGTCGCTGGCACGGCCGCGAGAGACAGATCACGCCCGCTCAGCTCTCGACGAACTCGGGATTGTCGAGACGCTGTGGCGCCGAACCGACACGCTGTCGGGCGGGGAACGCCAGCGCGTTGCGCTGGCACGGATGATGGTCCAGCGTGCTGACCTCGTGCTCGCCGACGAACCGATCGCCAACCTCGATCCTGCGCGCTCCCGTGATGTGGTCGCAGCACTGGTGGCAGCCGCGCAACCAGCCGACGGCTCTCAACGAGCGCTCGTGGTCAGCTTGCACGCGATCGATTTTGCAACCGAGTTCTTCGACCGCGTGATTGGCTTGAGAGGTGGGCGAATCGCGTTCGACCTGCCAGCGAAAGGCGTTACCGACGAGATTGCAGCCGACCTGTACGACTTCGAACGGGAACGATGACGCTCACCGTCGCTCCGCCGGAACTCACCCAGTTTTCGGACCTCGAACACCGACGATCGGGTCACGGTCCCGGTCGTCGCGACGGTCGTCGCGACGGTCGTCGAGATCGTGCCCCTCACCGTCGATGGTTCGTGTTCCTTGCTGCGATCGGCGTGTGGTCATTCTGGGATGCCTTTCGTACGCAGGACGTATTCAATCCCGGCGGATGGAATCAGGTGGCGAAGTTCTTCGCCGCGTCACCTCATCCTGAGACGAGTCCGGAGTTCCTCCGTGTTGTTGCCGAGGCGGCCGCAATCACCGCCTCGTATGCGCTCGTGGGGACCGCTCTCTCGTTGGTGATCGGCGTAGTCGGCGGAGTGTTGACAAGCGAAACCTGGTGGAGACGCGACCCGCTCGCGCCGCCACGTCGACTCACGCTCCCGACGGGATGGGCGGCAACCCGGTTCGTTGCGGCAATGCCACGTGGGATGCATGAAGCGGTCTGGGGTTTGGTGCTCCTCAAAGTCCTCGGACTTGACCCGTGGGTAGCCGTGTTGGCGATCGCGATTCCATTCGGAGCAATCACTGCCAAGGTGGTCGCAGAGACGATCGATGACTCCGGCGGCGATGCCTATCGCGCCTATCGCGCATCGGGAGCGGGGCGTCTGTCGTCGTTGTGTTACGGCATCGCCCCGACGATCGTTCCCGATGTCGTGTCGTATGGCCTGTATCGGCTCGAATGCTCTATTCGATCGTCGGTGGTGATGGGCATGATCGGTGCCGGCGGGCTTGGCTATCAACTTGCCGTGAGCTTTCAATCGTTGAGGTACGAGCAGATTTGGACGCTGTTGGCTGCACTCGTGGCGATGTCGGCGGCGGCCGATTGGTGGAGCGCATCGCTGCGGAATCGGCCGAGCCGACGCCGGATCGCCGTGTCGGCGGGGGCAGCGTCGCTAGCGACAGTTCTGGCGGTGCTGAAACTTCGGCTCGACCCGGCGACACTCGTCTCCGACCGTGCTCAGCGGCTTGGCGCCCAGCTCATGCGCGACGGATTCCCTCCACAACTTCCGGCGGGTGGATGGCGGACGCTCTTGAACGCCACGCTTGACACGGTGCAACTGTCGGTGATCGCGATCTCTGTGGCAACGGTGGTTGCGATCCCGCTTGCCTTTGTCGCCGCCCGCTCGACTGGCCGAATTGTGTCGATTGATCGGTCGTGGATGCGCCGCGGTGCTGGTTTCGTGGCCCGATGGTTCCTCCTGTTCTTCCGTGCGGTGCCGCCTCCGGTGTGGGCCCTGTTGGTGTTGTTCGTCGTGTTTCCCGGCCCCCTCGCCGGCGGAATGGCGTTGGCGGTGTACACGATCGGGGTACTCGCGCGACTTGATGCGGAGGCACTCGAAAATTCTGACCCGGCACCTCGCGCCGCACTTCGGACTGCCGGCGCGCCTACCCTGCCGTCAATGGCGTACGGCAGCCTCCCATTCGTTGCGCCGCGGTTCGTTTCGTTGTCGATGTACCGCTGGGAGGTGGCGACCCGTGAGACGGTGATCGTCGGACTGGTTGGTGCTGGAGGGCTCGGGAGGCTCTTGGCGCAACAGAACGCGGCGTTCGATGAGGCAGCGATGTTGACCACGATCCTCGCATTGATCGCAGTCTCGCTAACGATCGATCTGATCAGTGCTCGTGTGAGGGCGGCCCTCCGTTGACTCGCGTACGAGTGTGGCTGGTTGGGTTGACACTATTTGCCTGCTCCGGTGCACCCGAGGGCGCTGCCGCCTGCGAACCAAGTTCGTTTCGGTCGTCACCGCCCCGCGTCATCGCCCATGCGGGAGGTGAAGGTCTCGGGCCCGGCAACACAATCCTGGCGATGCACCGTTCGATGGAGGCCGGAGCTGACGTGCTTGATGTTGATATTCGGATGACGTCAGACGGCGTGATCGTGGCCCGCCATGATCGTGATCTGTCGACCACGACCGACGCTGTCGGCAACGTTGATGAGCACACATGGGAGCAACTCCAGGCGCTCGACACACGGGCGAAATGGACGGGTGAGCCGATCGGTGAGCCAGTACAAATTCCGTCGTTGGAACAGGTCTTGCTCGAGTTTCCAGACACCTTGGTTTCGATCGAGCTGAAACAGGAGCAACCGTCGATGGCGACCGAACTCTGCGATGTGCTCGAACGAACGGGCGGCTTCGATCACACGTACTTCAGTTCCAATACTGATGCGTCGCTGTATGAGGCGCAACGGACCTGCCCCGATGGACTGGAGATCACGACGACTTACGCCGATGTCGATGTGATGCGCGAGGTGCGAACGACCGGCGAGCCGTGGTGCGCTCCAGCAGAGATCGGGCAGCCACCGTATCGCGATGATCGGTTCACGCCTGCCGATGTGGCGTGGTCGCACGATCACGGGCTGGCGATCTTCACGTGGACGGTCGACGACCCTGAAACCCTGCGTGAACTGGCCCTGGCAGGCGTCGATGGCGTCTACACCCGCCGCCCAGACATCGCCCGCGAGGTATTCGATTCGATCGAGTCGAACAACGAATAACGCACACATCGCGCCGCCTTCACCTCAACCCCGCGATCCTCAACCCGCGATCCTTAACCCCGCGATCTTTCCGTCGGGTGTTTTGATTCGCGGATCGCAACAGCGGTCGCCCGAAGAGCTCGAGTATCATTCAGTTCTCGTCAGCGGACGAGCGTCAGCAGCTGGTGGGTGGTGATGGTGTTGGCACCCAGTGCTCTCACATCTCTAATGATTTCCTGGTCGTTGGTGACGACGACGACGGGGCGGTTGACCGGAAGTCGGCGGACCTCGTCGCGGATCACGTCATCGGCAATCACGCCGGCCGGTGAGTACACGACCCTCGCGACTCGTCGCCGATCGGCCGTCGCACCGATCACGTCGGCGCCGTCGAACACGACCGTGATGTCGCTCCCGAATCGCCGCGCAAGGTTCTCGATCACGTCAAGCAACACGACTCGCTGACCCTCGAGATCGAGCGATGGCCAACCGGTCTTCGCAACGTTGTACCCGTCGACCAGCACGGTCGCCCCTGATCGGAGCAGATATTCGGTGGCCGCTTCCGAGTCACCCATCACGCCGCCAGGAAGCGGGAGTGCCTTGCGCCTTGCTTGCGGGCGAGGCTTGCCAGACTGCGGCGGCGAGGCAAACGCCGCCAACTGTTCCGCCAATGATCCGGCTGTCGCTGCCATACGCGCCAGCTCGGAGCGTTCGGCGGCCAGCACGGCGCGGTCGGCGAGCACGCCGTCTCGAACCAGCTCGGCTGTCCCTTGCGCGGTGATCGCACCGGCGCGTTCGGATTCGACCCGAGCGAGTCTCGACGTCGCCGCCGCCTCGCGGTCCCTGGCATGGCGCAACTCGGTGCGGGCATCGAGTAACTCTGCTCGCAGCTCGACAACCGACTCGGTCAACTTGGCGAGATCGTTACGGAGATCGTCCGCCAGCCCGTCGCGATGACCGAGTTGCTCTTGTAGCACAACCAGCTCGGCGCGGGTTCGGGCGGCAACCTGTTCAGCCGCCTCTCGACGCTTCTCGGACTTCTTCAACTCGCCGGCAGCATCGGCTGCATGTTCGGCGGCTTCCGCCGCAGCCACCAGTTCTGCGATCGACGCTTCCCAGCCGACTGGTCGCTCCAACCACAACTTGCCGATCGGATCCACCAGTTCCGGCAACGCTCCGACGGCGATCCGTGACCGAAACGTCTCGTCCTGCTCGACCATCCGCCGGATCGCGGGAAGCGCCACCGATGGGATCCGTGGCTGCTTCATGAACTTCTTCAGACCGACAGGGAACTTCAACGGTGGCTTGAACTTCTGGCCTTCCTCTGCCATCCGAACGGCAAACTCCAGCGCCGACCGCAAGTAGCGGTGATCGATCGGTGGATGCGGCACACATCGAGCGTACATGTTCCCGTTAATCGAGAAATCGAACGTTTGTTCTTGACGCGAACGTGTGTTCGTGGTTGGATCATGTCCTTATGTTGGGAACCCTTGCCGGACAACGCAGCTTCGACGACCTCGGAACACCACTTTGGGACGCCACGTTCTGCGTGCTCGATCTCGAAACGACAGGAGGAAACCGCAACGACGACATGATCACTGAAATCGGCGTCGTCAAGGTGCGCGGTGGCGAGTGCATTGGAACGTTCCACACGCTGGTCAATCCGGGCCGGGCGATTCCACCCCAAATCACGGTGTTGACCGGGCTGACCGACGCTGTGGTGTGTACCGCGCCGCGAATCGAGACCGTGCTCGGCTCGTTGATCGATTTTCTCGGTGATGCCGTATTCGTTGCGCACAATGCCTCGTTCGATCTTGGCTTCCTACGAGCGGCATTCACCCGCAATGACCGACCGGACTACCGCCCCACCGTCGTCGACACCGCCGCCTTGGCGAGAAGGCTGCTGCGTGACGAGGTGCCGAACTGCAAGCTCTCCACGCTCGCCTCGCGGTTGCGGCTCGACCACCAGCCGAACCATCGGGCGCTCGACGATGCGCTGGCAACTACCGATCTACTCCACCTCCTGATCGAACGCGCCACCGGTCTCGGTGTGATGGGACTCGATGATCTCGTCACGCTGGCGAAGCTGGCTGGTCACGCCCAGGCCGCCAAGCTGACGTTGACCGCCAAGCTGCCACGAACTCCCGGCGTGTACATGTTTTGCGGACATCGCGACGAGGTGCTGTACGTCGGCAAGGCAACCAATCTTCGACAACGGGTGCGCAGCTATTTCGGCCGCGAAGATCGGCGACAGATCGGTCCGATGTTGCGCGAAATGCAGCAGATTCGGCACCTCGAACTACCTGATCCCTTGTCGGCCGAGATCGTCGAGTCACGCCTGATTTCGCGGATGCTTCCGCGCTACAACAAGGCGGGGACCCGCGCCGACAAGTACTGCTACGTACGGCTCGACGACACGATCTGGCCGCGTCTGTCGGTCGTGAAAGAAGCCTCGCCAAGCGGGTTCCATCTCGGACCGTTGCCGTCACGGGCGATGGCCAACCTCGTTGTCGAGGCACTCCAGTCGGCACTCCCCCTCCGCCGTTGCTCGACGCGATTGACAGCCAACCATCAGGTGCCACGAGATGCCACACCGTGCAGCTTCGCCCAGCTCGGCGTTGCCCAATGCCCGTGCGCTGGTGCTACCGATCGGGACGTCTACAACGCCGCCGTCGAGGCAGCCCGACGGGCAATCACCGGCGACCCCACGATCGTTGTCGAGCAGCTCACCGCCCGCATGTGTGAACTGGCATCCGCCCAGCGATACGAGGACGCCGCTCTCGTGCGCGATCGACTCTCTGCACTGCTCGGGGCGACACGACGACACCTCCTTGTCGAAGCGCTTCGCGCTGCAGACCGACTGGTCGTACGCCGCGGCGGTGTCACGTGGGTCATCGATCAGGCTCGCCTGGTTGATGTCTCGATCTCGGGCGAGATCGGCCGCGCCCTCCCGGTCGATCCGCCCGAACCTCCGCTGGCTGATCGCCCGCTACGCCGCCACCACATCGACGAAGCACTGTGCCTCGCCAAGTTCCTCGACCGGCACGCTGATCGACTCGACGTGGTCAGTTGCACCGGCGCGTGGCGTTTCCCGATCACGGCTTCCGACGAGTTGCCGCGCATAGCAGCGCGCCGTTCGCTTGATGCTCAGGGTTTGGCGGCCTGATCCGGCTTCATGATGATCGCTCCATCGTGATCAATTCGGAGTTGCTTGGTGTGACCAGACGCCGGAAGCGCAGCAACGATCTCGTCGGCGTGACTCGAATCGCACATCATCGCCACTGTCGGCCCACTCCCTGACAGCCAAGCCGCCCATGCACCCGCGTCGAGTGCGGCTTCGAGCGCCAGTGCCGACTCGGGGACGCGCTGCATCCGATCGGCTTGGTGAAGCCGATCCTCGGTTGCCACGCGGAGCGCTTTCACGTCGCCGGTAACGCAGGCCGCGATCAGCATCGCCAGGCGCCCCAGGTTGAACACCGCGTCGCTGCGGTCAACCGTCGACGCCAACTGCGTTCGCGACTGACTCGTCGACGTGGTCGTGGCGTCGGGCACCCACACCACGACCACCGGGTCGAAGGCCAGTGGGATACGCTTCACGGTGTCAGCGGCGGCGACCACGACGCCGCCGTACAGCGAGGCGGCAACGTTGTCGGCGTGGCCTTCCAGGGCTGCGGCCGCCGACATAGCCGTGCGCCGGACAGCGTCGTCGCCGATGTCGAACTCATCTCCGCCGCGCTGTGCCAGGGCGGCAACGGCTCCGCCGACCCGCATCGCACCACTGAAGCCGAGTCCGCGCCCGATCGGAATCGGTGACCGAACCCACAGAGGACCTACTCCTCCGACCCCCCGAAATGCGACCGCTGCCGGATGGTGCTCGACAACGTGTCGTGCTTGATCAGGAACGCTGCCGACACCGAACTCGGCATGCAGGGTGAGTGCCATGCCGAGCACATCGAAGCCAGGGCCAAGGTTGGCAGACGATGCCGGAACCCGTACGACCCAGTCCGTCATGGCGAGTTCAGCCGGCAGCTTCCTGTGACGCAGCCACGAAACGTTCAAGCGTCGCCTCTCCGGCGCCGCTATCGATCGTGTGCTGCGCCAGCGCCACGCCGTCGGCAAGCGAATCGACGGTGCCACTGACGACCAAACCCGCACCTGCGTTGAGCACCACGATGTCGCGGTGGGGTCCTGCGTTACCAGCGAGTACCCGGCGAACTGCCTCAGCATTCTCGGCGGGTTCGCCTCCACTGAGGTCCTGGTTGCGGGCTGGGGCGAGCCCAAACTCGGTCGGGTCGACGGTCAGGTGTCGGATCTCACCATTGTCGAGTTCGAGGACCTGACTGCTACCCGTCGTCGTGAGTTCGTCGAGACCTCCACCGTGCACGACCCACGATCGAACCGAACCATGTGATTTCAGTGTTTCGACCATCCGTTCGGCGAACGCTGCGTTGGCGACACCGATCACCTGTCGCCGGACGCGGCCGGGGTTGGCCATCGGTCCGAGCAAGTTGAACACCGTCGGGATCCCGATCTCGCGCCGCGACGGTGCCGCAAAACGAAAGGCCGGGTGGAACGACGGGGCGAGGCAGAACCCGATCCCTGCGGTGTCGATGCAATGCTTGACGCCCTCTGGCGACAGTGCCACAGCAACGCCCAGTGCTTCGAGCACATCGCCGGTCCCGCATTTCGACGAGGCAGCTCTGGCACCGTGTTTACACACAGGGATTCCGGCAGCCGCCGTGACGATTGCCGCCATGGTCGACACGTTGATGCTGTGGGAGTGATCTCCTCCGGTGCCAACGATGTCGACCGCCGTGTTTCGCTGCTCGTCGCTCAGTGGCACGATCGCGGCTGCCGCGAGTACAGCGTCGAGCAGCCCCGACAATTCCTCAGCGCTTTCACCCTTGGCTCGCAGCGCCACTACGAATCCGATCAGCTGAGATGGTGTGGCGTCGCCCGACAGGATCGTCGTCATCGCCGCACGAGCCTGCTCGCTGGTCAGGTGATGGCGATCAAGTAGCAGGGTCAGGAGCGCGGGCCACCCGCCGTGGTCATCGATCGTCGACATGACGGCGAGGCTAACGGGCCGACGTCACGCGCTACGACGACGTTGTCGCAACATGCGACGCCGTTCTCGCTCGGTAGCGCCTCCCCAGACGCCCACCTTCTCCCGGCTCTCCAACGCGAAGTCGAGGCATGTCTGACGAACGCCACATCCTTCGCATACCTGTTTGGCGATTTCGGCTTCTTCGTCGGTGTCCGGGTAGAACACGCCCGCGTCAAGCCCTCTGCAGGCTCCGAGCATTCTCCACTCGAGTTCATGTATCGACACTTCGCGTCCCCCCATTGGGCGTCTCGTCGTCGCCACGGAGAATAGAACGCCCGAGCCAGAAACGCCAGGGGAAACTGAACGAAAAGTTTAGAAATCCTCGCGATGAGCGATGAGGACCGTATGGCCCCTCATCGCTCATCGCGTGACGTTGACCATCTGATCAAACTGTCTGCGTGTGACCGTCGTTGTGCTGATCCTGGGCCGACAGAACGGGCGTAGGGTTGGAATCGTGCGGTTCGATCGAGCGGAGATGGTGTCCAGGCTCAGTCACGAGCAGTTCGACGTGCTGGTGATCGGTGGAGGAATCACCGGTGTCGGGGTCGCACTCGACGCAGCAACTCGCGGGTTGAAGACGGCACTCGTCGAGCGTGATGACTTCGCATCGGGCACTTCATCGAAGAGTTCCAAGCTGATCCATGGCGGTCTCAGGTATTTGCAGCAGGGTGATGTGCGACTGGTGTACCAGGCGCTTCGCGAGCGGCAACGCCTGCTCCGAAACGCTCCCCACTTGGTTTCGGTACTCCCCTTCTTGCTCCCCGTATTGACCAAGAACGGACCGGTCTCGAAGCGGATCGCCAAGACGTTACGTTCGGCACTCTGGATGTACGACGTCACCGGCGGGCTACGGATCGGCAAACGGCATCAACGACTCAACACCGCCGAGGCCCTCGCCCACTGCCCCACGATGCCAGCTGACCGGTTGTCGTCAGCGTTCATCTACTACGACGCCTCAGCCGACGATGCCAGGCTGACACTCACGATCGCCCGCACGGCGGCGTCGCACGGAGCGGTCATGGCCAATCGATGCAACGTCGTGGCGCTGACCAAGGACGCTGCTGGGCGGACTACGGGAGCGGTGGTCGACTCGGGTGACGGTCAGGTCACTGTCCGAGCGCGAGTTGTCGTCTCGGCGGCTGGCGTGTGGGCCGACGAAATCAAGTCGCTCGACAGTGGAGCCGTCTCAGATTCGATGCGACCCGCCAAGGGAGTACACATCACGATTCCTTGGTCGCTCGTTCGTAACGACATTGCCGTGATCATCTCGGTTCCGAAGGACAAACGCAGCCTGTTCCTGATCCCATGGGGTCAGCAAACCGATGGCAGCTTTCTACACTGCTACGTCGGCACGACCGACACCGACTTTGCCGGATCGACCGACGCACCTCACACCAACGAGGACGATCTTGCGTACATCATCAACGCCCTCAACTACGCGCTCACCTCGACGATCACCCGTGACGACGTGAGCGGTTCTTGGGCAGGGCTGCGGCCGCTTGTCAATACGGCCTCAGCGGGCCGCAGCGCCGACCTGTCACGCCACCATCTGATCGCCGAAAGTGACTCGGGCGTGATCACGGTGATCGGCGGAAAACTCACGACGTATCGCCAGATGGCAGAAGACACGGTTGATCTCGCGATCAAGCGACTCAGCCGATCATGCCGGTGCAAGACGCGTCGCCTGAAGCTCGTCGGCGCTGATCGAACGGCCGCATTGCAACAACTGATGGTCGTCGATTCGAGCCTCGCCCAGCCACTCGTGCCCGGCCTCGGTTACGTGCGAGCCGAAGCCGTGTTCGCTGCCCGCAACGAAATGGCGACGACGTTGATCGACGTGCTGGCTCGACGAACGCGGGCGCACCTGCACGATCGCTCTGCGTGCCTCGCTGCGGCACCCGCGGTCGCCCAACTGCTCGCCACCGAACTTGGCTGGACCGCAAGCCAAGTCACCGAGCAGGTCGCCGATTATGAGTCGCTGTACGCCTCTGAGATCGCCGCTCAGAACGAACCGGATGCTCGCCACGCTCAGGTTCAGGAAGGCTCGCCTGCGTGACCAGCCCAACTCCCCCGATCGAGCTCAACGGGACCGCAGACCGATTCGAGGGCGGCTCAGCTTCTCTGCCCGGAGGGTTCACCGAAGCACTCGCCAGTATCTGCGAAACGGTCACCGACGTCAGTGCAACAGCCGAGGCAAGCCGCGATTGGTGGCCGCTGACGCTCCACTGGGCACTTGCCGGTTCAGTCCCTCGGCGCGCAGCCGTTCTGGTCCGCCCAACGTCAACCGACGAGGTTTGTCGGATTCTCGCAACGTGCAACGATGCGGGGGTTCCGGTGACCCCGGCGGGCGGTCGAAGCGGCGTGTGCGGTGCTTCGGTCCCCGTTCACGGAGGCGTGCTGCTTGATCTGACGGGCCTCGACCAGATCGGTCACGTCGACGAGATCTCCGGTGTCGTCGAAACCCAAGCAGGCGTGTTCGGGCCAGACCTCGAGAATCACATCAACACGCTGCACGGGCTGACCATCGGCCACTTTCCGCAGAGCTTCGAACTGGCGACTGTCGGCGGGTGGGTGGCGTGTCGCGGCGCCGGTCAGTACTCGACGCGTTACGGCAAGATCGAAGACATGGTGGTAGGTCTCGAAGTCGTGCTGGCTGATGGACGGGTGATCCGAACCGGCGGTGCTCCGGCGGCGGCGGTCGGACCCGACCTGAACCACGTGTTCGTCGGATCGGAAGGAACCCTCGGCGTGATCACGTCGGTCTGGCTACGGGCTCACCCGGTGGCCGAAACGCAGCGTCGCGCCGCCTACCGGCTCCCCGATCTCGCGACAGCATTCGAGACGGTGCGTCGAGTCGTCCGGTCGGGTGCAACACCAGCCGTCCTGCGACTGTATGACGGGGTCGAGTCAGCGAGAGGTCATGGAGGCGATGGCACGAACTGCACACTGCTGGTGCTCGACGAGGGCGACGAGTTGATGGTCGAGGCGACCATGCAGATGGTTGACAACGTGGCCGGAACGTCGGGGAGGCGGGCCGAAGATCAACTGGTTGCCAACTGGCTCGTGCATCGCAATGACACCTCCGCTCTGCAGGCGTTGAGCCGCAAGGGGCTCGTGGTCGACACGATGGAGATCGCAGCCCCGTGGAGCAGGCTCAACGATGTGTACGACGCCGCTACCAGCGCGATCATGAACGTGCCGCACGCACTTGTCGCCAGTTGCCATCTCTCGCACAGCTACCTCGACGGTGCCTGCCTGTATTTCACGTTTGCGGCCCAGCCGCCTTCAGACCAGATCGAATCGACGTACATCGCGCTCTGGGACGCGGGACAGCGAGCGGTTTTGGAATCGGGCGGCAACTTGTCGCATCATCACGGGGTTGGGCTGAACCGGGCCCGATTCGTGGCGACGGCGCTCGGCCCGGCACATCAGGTGTTGATCGGGATCAAACAGTCGCTCGACCCGAACGGGATTCTCAATCCCGGCAAGTTGGGATTTCCGAGCCCGTTCGGGCCACCATCATGGCCGTGAATCTGGAACGCTGGGATCTCGACGCCCTCAGGGCCGGGGGCACGGTCGCGCTCGTTTTCGCAGTCCCGTTCTCGATCGCCGCCCGCTGGGCAGCCGACAGTCGTGACGATTCGACCCTGGCAGCGTGGCTGTCGTTCGGGGCGGTGATCGGTTTCGTGCTCGGTGCCGGTTGCGCGGCATGGGTGCAACGTCGTGATCTGCCGCTTTCGCACGGGCTCGCTACTGCGATCGGAACGTACGTCGCTGCCCAGACCGTGTTCATCGCCATTCGTCTCCTTCGGGGCAACGACGTCAACTGGTTCGCAGCGCTGTTCAATCTCTCGATGGTCGCCGGCGCCGGATTGATCGGCGGCCTACTCGGCGGTCGAATGCGAGCCAGGGGCTTTCGACCCTCTGGCATGAACGACACTGGAATGGAGAATGACTCATGATTCTCGTCATCGATGTCGGTACGACCGGCCTACGCGCAGCGATTGTGCGATCGGACGCATCGTTGGCTGCGGTCGAGTATCGACCGTTTGCACCCGATAGCCCATTTCCCGGCCTGGTCGAGTTCGACGCAGCGCGTATGGCTGAACTGGTGCTCGACGCCTCACATGCCGTGCTGCGACAGACGGGCAATCCGGTTGTGGATGGCGTCGGCATCGCCAACCAACGCGCCAGCACGATCATCTGGGAACGCGCTACGGGAAACCCGATCGCCCCGGCGCTCGGCTGGCAGGACCTCCGGACCGTCGGCGAATGCATCACCGCCAAGGTCACCCACGGACTCCGGCTTGCCCCGAATCAGTCGGCGACGAAGATCGGCGCATTACTCGCCGGTGCTGGCGACCGCGACCCAGCTGAGCTGTGCTTCGGCACGGTCGATACATGGGTCGCCTGGACGCTGTCGGGTGGAAGGCTGCACGTCACCGACCACAGCAACGCCGCCGTGACCGGCCTGTATTCGATCGACGAGCATGGCTGGCACGCCGGGATCTGCGACCTACTCGGTATCCCGATGTCGATTCTGCCGACGATCGTTGACTCCTCGGGAATCGTCGGCGAAGCATCCGTCCTGCCGGGCAGCCCACCGATCTCTGCACTCGTCGGCGACCAACAGGCGTCACTGGTCGGTCAAGGATGTGTACTGCCGGGTCGGGCAAAGATCACGTTCGGAACGGGTGGCATGCTCGACGTATGCACTGGCGCAGTTCGGCCGGCGGCTGCCGATCGTTCTGAGAACGGCACGTTCCCCATCATCGCCTGGTCGCGCCACGGAGAGATCACCTGGGGGGTCGAGGCGATCATGCTGTCGGCCGGAACCAACGTCGACTGGCTGCGCGACGACCTCGGCATCATCGCCAACGCTGCCGCTAGCCACGATGTCGCCAGCCAGTGCGAGACAGCCGATGGCGTCGTCTACGTCCCAGCGCTGCTCGGCCTCGGCACGCCCCACTGGGATTTCGGCGCACGCGGCACGTTGCTCGGGATTACCCGCGGCACCGAACGTCGGCACGTCGTCCGGGCCGTGCTGGAAGGTGTTGCCCATCGCGGTGCCGACATGGTCGCCGCTGCCGAAGCTGATACTGGACTCTCGATTCCGTCGCTTCGGATTGACGGCGGGATGAGCCAAAACCCAACATTCGTCCAGGCTCTCGCCAACGCCAGCGGAAAGCCCGTCGAGGTTTCGCCTGTCGTCGAAGCGACCACGCTGGGTGCCGGATTCCTGGCTGGAATCGCGGTCGGCGTTTGGAGCGACCTCGACGACACCGCCGCGGCATGGTCGCCGAGCGTGGCGGTCGAGCCGACCGGACAGCTGGATCGGGAGATTTGGGCCCGCGCAATTGGTAGAACTACGTCGTGGATTCCTGAGCTTTCGGCCCTGGACTTCTAGACTACCGAGCCGAGCCGTTTGGCGAGGCGACCACTCGCTACGTTGGCGCACTAGAACATCCCGAAAGGACACTCACTCGTGACTGACTCCGCCGTTGCGGATCACGCAGGATTCGATCAACCGACGCGGCGCGCCTTGCTTGGTGCCGGCGTGATCGGTGCCGCACTGGCTGTCGCCGGTTCCCGGTCGGCATCTGCGCGATCCACCGGATTGTCCGACGACGATCTGTCGCTCGCCAGCTTCGCCATCTCGCTCGAACTCGCCGCCCGCGACCTCTGGGATGTCGCCTTGGAGGCTGGCGCCGACCAGCAGCTGTGGGTGACGATCAGGGAGAACCATGAGGCGTATGCACAGCGTCTGGCCGGGATCACCGGCATCTCTGCCAACACTCGCGACGAGGCGTTGTTCAGCGCCAACGCGGCAGGCTTCGGCACAAACACGCCGTCGATCGTCGGCTACGACCTTGAGTCAGCGGCCGCAGCGACTCACCTCGACCTGCTCGGCAAGATCGATGATTCGGAAATCGCCGGCGCGCTGGCATCGATCGCGGCGATCGAATCGCGCCACGCAGCAGTCATCGCCGGCTTGCGCGGTGAAAGTCTCGACGCGCAGTTCCTCAACGCAGCAGCTCCAATCGCTGCAGGGGTGACATCGTGAATTCACGTTCGACCTCCTCACTGAACCGTCGTCAACTGCTTCGTAGTGGCGGTCTCATGTTGTCGATGGGTGCCATCGTGGCGGCCTGCGGTGACCGCGGTGGAAGCACCGACCCCGGTCTGCTGGGTGACGCGGCACCGCTGCCGACGCTGCCGGAGGCCACCGTCAACGACCTCGTTCTGCTGCGAACGCTCCAGTCGCTCGAGTACACAGCGCTCGACGTCTATTCGGCGGCCGGCAAGACCGGAGTTATGACCTCAGGTGAGGCGTCATTGGCCGAACGGTTCGTGAGTGATCACACAGGCCACGCTGCGTTGCTCGGAACGTTGATCGTCGATGCCGGCGGCGAAGAGTTCACGTGCGCCAATCCGTTCCTGATGGATCGGGCTGTGAACCCTATTCTGGCGGCGCTCAAAGGCAGCGACGATGCCCACCGTGACGTGCTCAACATCGCACACGGATTCGAGTCGTTGGCCGGTGCCTCGTATCAGGCGCTCGTCGCCTCGCTGAAAGACAAAATGCTTCGCCGCGAGACCATGCGGATCGGTGCCGAGGAGCATCGCCACGCTGCGGCGTTGGCCGCTGCCATCAATCCGAAGGAACTGCTCAGCCCGATCTTCTTTGGCCTGCCGGTCGACAAAGATGCTGACGGGTTCCCGATTCCGTACGCGATTCCGGCGGTATTCGGCCGTCTCACAGGAATCGACCTCGTGGTCGGTGACGAGGACGAAGAGGGTGCGCGTTTCAGCACCCAGCTACAGACGCCGGCTGCCAACACGTTTGTCTACGACTATCAGTCGTGCTGAACGGTTTGGCGACAGGCCGTCACGAGTAGCGAAACGCCTCGACGAGGTTGTAGACGAACGACGCCCCAAGCACTGCCCCGAAAAGCAGGGCGATGCGGCTCGGCAGGGTCGTTCCCTTCCGCCAGAGGAACACGGCGGCGATGCATCCGACGATCACGACCAGCAGGAAACCGGTCTCACCCGTTGTCGCCAGGTCCCACAACTTGGTGGCTGACACGTCGCCGGGGAACAGGGGGTTGTCCTGCCCGGTGAAGGTGTTCCATCCGAGCCAACCAGCCCAGAACGCACCAACCGCAACCGGAATGAGAACAGCTTTTTGGACCTTCAGGTTGAGCATCGCCACGATCGCGATCGTCGTGACGACGAGTGCCACTCCGGTCTGATAACCGCTCTCGGTCACGTTGTCGACCATCGTGCTGATGACATCGGAGACCGTCGAGTTGCCACCACCACCAACGCCATCACCGGGCGCGTCAGGAACGCTACTTGGCGGCACCGATCCGGAATCAGGTGTCGCGGCGCCGAGAAACGACCCGAGAAACGACCACAACATGGCGTCTAGCTTGTCATGACCCATACACTCCGGTGTGCGATGGTGAGTCGGTCGGGTGGCCGCGGCACGGCTTTGACCGTGTCGAGGAAAGTCGGGACTCCGAAGGGCAGGGTGCTGGCGAGAGCCAGGTTGGGGTGACCTGACGGTTCAAGTGCAACAGAAAGCAAACCGCCGATGGTCCGGGAAACCGGTCACAGGTAAGGGTGAAACGGTGCGGTAAGAGCGCACCAGCGTGCGGGGCGACTCGCACGGCTCGGTAAACCCCACCCGGAGCAAGGCCGAGCAGAGGGGACGGGCGGCTCGTCCGTCCGTGGCAACACGGACTCCCCTCGGGTAGGCCGCATAGATGGATGGCCACCGGCACGCAAGTGTCACA
>JANPLQ010000121.1:0-61522 GCA_031422395.1 Ilumatobacteraceae bacterium
CCGTGCCGGATGGGCGATGAGGTGCCCTGGGCGAAATGGATTGATGATCGTGACGTTGACTACGAGGGCTGCAGCATCACTCGCGACGTTGGCGATCTCGATCCCGCCGTTTGCCCACAACGGATCTCCATAGCGCGTATCGATCAACCGGCGCGGCGCTGGCTCGGCAACGAACAAGCCATCGTCGTCCTCGACTGCCGATGCTCCCGTGAACCAGCCGGTGACGTCAACGATGACGTGCCCGCCAGAGAGTGAGTAGACGTTCAGCCCGTCCGGACTGGCGGCGACGATCAAACCCGCGGCGCGCGTCTGTCCTGCGGCGTCCGTGTTCAGCGACGATGTCGGGGGGAGCAGCGCGGCGGCCGGGAAGGCCGTCAGGAAGCCGGGACCTGCTGACTGGGTTGTGGTCAGTGTGATTGCGAGCGCTGACGCGTCCGCTGGCACACCAGGCGGCAACGGCACGTTGATTACTTCACCCTGACCCAGTGGGCGCGACCGGGGTGCTTCACGCGTGTCGATTGCACGAGTCGGAGCGATTGGGACGAATCGTCCGCTCGTCGATACCGCCGCCGGGACGAACCAGCCCGTGACGTCAACGATCGCCGGGGCGCCGTTCAAGCTGAGCAAATTGACTGCACCACCGACACCGATCCCAACGATCACACCGTTGGCACGCACCTGCCGGTCCGAGTAGTTCAACGCCGACACAGTTGGGGTCGCCACCCCGTCGGGCCAAACCGTGACGTGTCCGGGGCCGGGCGTTGACCCGTTGTCGACTGTCACGGTGAGCGCCGCCGCGGTGGCGTTGACGGGCACACCGCACCGACCGGCCACGACTACACGAACAATCTTTGCGTCGACACGCTCGACACCGGTGCCATCGCGAACGTCAGCCAGCCGACACGGCGACCCGGTCTCGAACCGAGCCGTCGGCCCAGCGGCCAGCGAAGGCGCGCCTGAGCGCAAATCGCCCGTCGGAGACCAGATCACCGCAAGCAGCGCCAGCGCACCGCCGATCAGAACGCGAGTAGTAGTGGTGCTGGTGGTGGTGGTGGTGGTGGTCGAGATGCTGGTCCGGCCGATCCACGTCAACCTAGCCGCGGGCGATCAGTGAGCGAGCGCAGTCGCCAGGACTTCGGGGAACTGGTCGGGGGTGCTCGCCATCACGGTGGCACCGAGACCGACGAGGTCGGCAGCCATCGATCGGTCGTGGACAGGGGCACCTTCGTCGCTGAGCGCCAGCAGACACAGCACCGTCACACCTGATCGGATCAAGTCGAGCACCCTGGCTCGCATCAGATCAGCGTTGCCGCCTTCGAACAGGTCGGAGATCAGGATCAACACAGTGTCGGCCGGCCGATTGATGATCTGGCGGCAATAGGTCAACGCCTGGGCAATGTCGGTGCCTCCCCCGAGCTGCACTCCGAACAGCACATCGACCGGATCACGAAGCACCGACGTGAGATCAGTCACAGCCGTGTCGAAGGCGATCATCCGAGTTTGCAACGCCGGGAGCTGAGCGAGCACCGCACCGAACAGTGATGCGTAGACGACACTGTCGGCCATAGACCCGGACTGGTCGACAGCGATGATGACGTCTTTGGCGAGGCTGTGACGACGGCGGCCAAATCCGATCAACTGTTCGGGGATCACGGTCCGATACTTCGGTTGCCAATGCTTGAGGTTGGCGCGAACGGTCCGCAACCAGTCGATGTCGCCCGGCCGCGGGCGGCGAGAACGGTTGGCCCGAGCGAGGGCACCATGTACGGCAACTCGCGTCTGGTCGCTCAGTCGTGCTTCCAAGTCGTTGAGCACTTTGGCGACCACGAGTCGGGCGGTTGCTCGGGTTTCGTCAGGCAGCAAGTGGTTGAGCTCGACGAGCAACGTGACGAGGTGAATATCGGGTTCGACGCACTCCAGCAGTTCTGGTTCGAGCAGGAGTTGGCGGAGGTCGAGCCGCTCGATGGCATCACGCTGCATCACCTGGACCACCTCGCGGGGGAAGTACTTCCTGATGTCGCCGAGCCAACGGGCGACCTTGGGCGCCGAACGGCCAAGCCCTCCCGTCCGACCAGAGCGGCGGCCGCTCGATCGCCGATCAGCACCCGACGAGTCATAGACCGCGGCCAACGCAGCATCGACCCGGACATCGTCGCCGTGAAGATCGGTGCCAGTGCCATCGGCGTCTCCCCCGCCAAGCACCAACCGCCACCGCCGTAACCGCTCAGCCTCCGAAACCCGCCCCACCGTCACGTTCGTACCTCTGTCGGCGTGTTGTCTGTGGGCGTGTTGTCAGGCAGGCCGAGCATGTGGCGGACGGTGCGCAGACTCTCCAACAGGCGTCGTTGGTCGAGACCGGCACCGAACGATGCCAGCACCTCGCGCTGCTCGCCGGCCATCAATCGCCCGAGTTGACGCCGCTCGGCAGGATCGAACGAACCAAACGTGCGCCGCAGGAGTGGGATCGTTTCGTCAAAGGCAACCGGCGTGAGCGACGACAACCAATGGTCGATCACGGCTCTCAGATCGGCGTCGTGGACGAGCACGGTGCCGCTCCCGGCGAGGAACCCCTCGACGAACGCTGCGCCGACGGCCGGTGGAGTGCCAGCCGACAGTGCTCGCCCGAGCCGCTGTTCGACCTGAATCGAAGTCCAGTACCCGCTGTCGTGCAACAGGCGTGTCGCTCGGCCGTGTACCCGCCCGTGGCCACTACCCGCGCCTGACTTGTCGGCGAGACGTTCGAGCACTTCAGGAAACCCTCGGTGACGGGCCCGATGGTCGACCAGCGCGAGTGCCTGCTGCACGCCGCTGATCCGCTCGACCATCACCGCCGACGCTTCGTCGTCGAGTGACGCACATGCCGGAATCAACCCAGCCAGCACCCGCACAACGAGCCCGTCGAAGACCGCCGCGACCGCTGAGGCATCGGTGGAACGCACGTCGCCATAGCGTTGGGCGTGCCCAAGCGGGCCGAGCGCCGCCATCAGTTGCCCGATGTCGGGATCGTTGGTCGCCCTCGCCGACAGAATCCGAACGACCGGATCGACGGCGTCACCGAGCGAGGCCAGCAGCGCAAGATCGAGTGCTCCGGCGACCTCGACCAAACCTGGGGCTGTGTCAGCGCGCTCGATCAACCGGCTGGTGGCGGCTCGTTCGACGGTGGTTCCGTGCGCCGCCAATTCGACGATCCGGACCGACCATTCGGGCCGCCACGTAAGCCGCCACGTCTCACGGAATGTGCCGCTCGATCCGCGACCGTCCTCGAGCGAACCCCAGGCCACACCCAACGCAACCAGCTGATGCAGGAGGTGCGAGCGACGCAGCCCATTGGGTGTCCGCAGGTCGAGTTCGAGAGTCTGATCGTCGGCTTCCGGTTTGACCCGCGCCGCCCTCTGGCGGACCGCCAGGTCACGTGCCAGCGGTACTTGCGGAGCGCCATCGGGCACCGATCCGATTGCTCGCCCGACCACCAAGCGTCGCCGCACCAACGGCAACCCACCCATCACGGCGTCAGCCGCATCGAGTATCTCATCCAGCCCCGGGCGAGGCCGACCACGCATCGTCGCCAACGCGTCAGCCATCCGCGTGGCGGCAATCAGATGGTCGGGTGAGGCCGACATATCGGCCGCACGCAGCACATGCGCGGCATCGACGAAGAAGCGGGCGACACCATCGGGCCCCGGGTGACGGAACACGTGGTCGTACCAACCCGGGCTGCGCACTCCCGCGCCGTACCCACTCGACGCTGCCAGCCGCTCGTGGGTCCACGGAACCCAACTGACCGCCACCTTGACCTTCGCCAGGCCCCGCAACGTGGCGGCGTCGACGGATGCAGGCACCGCAGCGACATCGAGTGCGGGCACATGCCAAGCCCCACACACCACGACGATCGTTTCGTGTCCGGCCTTGATCGCGTTGCGGATACAGCGCCGCATGTGCGCCTCGCGTCGCTCCTCGGATGCCGATGTGACGGTTCCCGAACGGACTGCCGTCATCGCTTCACCTACCGCTTCGAACGCCGGCAGACCGTCGCCTCGGTGCTCGATCACGTCCTCCCACCACCGTTCCGCATCTGGTTCATCAGCTGCAGCAGCCAGCGCCCCGAGCGGATCAACCGGGTAGTTACCAACGGTGTCTGACACCATCTGTAACAATTCTGGCTGCGACGACTCCGTGCTGACGAGTGAGTTGGCGAGGGGTATGTCGATTGCCTCGACGGGAACACCGTGCTGGTTGGCCCACAAGACGGCCTGCCACTCGGGGCTGAACGAGGCAAGTGGAGCGAACACAGCACGACGTGGGTCCTCAACGACATACCCAAGCAGGGCAACTGGTGGTACGAGCCCGTCGTCGCCGATCCAACGAAACGCGGTCGTGGTCTCGGCAGGCGATTCGATCAGCACGATCGACGGGTGCATCTCGTCGAGCGCTTTCACGACCGACCGCGCAGAACCCGGACCGTGATGCCGGATGCCCAGCAAATGAACAGCCAGCTGACCGGTCACGAGTGTTAGTCGAGCGCCCGGCAGGCTTCGTAGAGATCATCCCAACCGGCCCGCTGAGCGATCACGCCTTCGAGGTACTCACGCCAGGCGACACCGTCGTGAACTGGGTCGCGGACCACCGCGCCCACCACGCCGGCGGCGACGTCGTCAGCCGAGAGCGAACCGTTGCCGAAATGGACTGCCAGCGAGAGACCGTTGGTGACGACCGAGATCGCCTCGGCTGTCGAGAGCGTGCCGCTCGGGATTTTCAGGCTCGTGCCACCGTCACATGTGACACCAGATCTCAACTCACGAAACACGGTCACGATCCGACGAATCTCGTCGGCCGCCGGGGCGATCGGCGGCAACGCCAGAGCTGCACCCATCTCATTGACACGTTGGGCGACAATCGCGATTTCCTCCTCCGCAGACTCGGGCAGTGGCAGCAGGACCGTGTTGAATCGACGCCGCAACGCACTCGAGAGTTCGTTGATCCCTCGGTCACGAACGTTGGCGGTGGCGATCAGATTGAACCCGCGGGTCGCCGCAACCTCGGTAGCGAGTTCGGGTACTGGCAGCGACTTCTCGGAGAGGACCGTGACGAGAGCATCTTGCACGTCAGATGGCATGCGGGTCATCTCCTCGATCCGCACGATCGAGCCGGCCTGCATCGCCCGATACACAGGGCTCGGAACGATCGCCGCCTCGCTGGGACCTTCGGCCAGCAGCCTGGCGTAGTTCCATCCATACCGCAGCGTTTCCTCGGTGGTGCCAGCAGTGCCTTGGATCAACAGCGTGGAGTTGCCGCTGATCGCAGCCGCGAGGTGTTCACTGACCCACGTCTTGGCTGTGCCTGGGACGCCGAGCAGCAGCAGCGCACGGTCGGTCGCCAACGTCGCCACAGCAATCTCCATCAACCGGCGACGCCCAACGTACTTCGGGACAATCACCGTCCCATCGGCCAACGTTCCGCCCATCAGATACGTCACGACCGCCCAAGGCGACAACTTCCAACTCGGCGGTCGCTCACGGTCATCGCTTTCGGCCAGCGCCGCCAACTCGTGGGCGTATTGCACTTCGGCATGAGGCCGAAGAATCTCAGGAGCGGTCGCACGTGCAGCCATCACCACGAGACGTTACAGAAGGGCTGTGACACAAGCGGTCGCCCAACCCGGCGGCCGGGCGCGAGGGCGCGACGTGACACGATGTCGAGGCATGGCGCATCACCCGAACGCAGCGAAGACGGCGATGGCTCTATTGGAGGAGTTTGCACTGGGATTTCCCGGGGCTTGGCACGACACGCCATGGGGTGATTCGGTGGTCAAGGTCGGCAAGAAGATCTTCGTGTTTCTCGGGACGAGTGACGATCCGGGGCTGACAGTCAAGGTGCCAGAGTCACACGATCACGCGCTCAGCTTTCCTCGCGCAACACCGACCGGCTACGGGCTCGGCAAGCATGGCTGGGTGACGATCTGGGTAAACGAAGTTCGTGATGAGGAGATCGAGGTGCTGTACGACTTCATCGAGGAGAGCTACCGAGCGGTCGCCACGAAGACAATGATCAAGCAACTCGATGCCCACGAATGACTCAAGGGCCGAGTTCGGTGAGCATTCGATGGCGGAGATTGGCGAGGTCGGCCAGGGCGAGCGCTTGGCCGTACCCGAACGTCGTGAGCGCTTTGGCGGCATCAACCAGAACGGCCGGACGGCATCTGGCGAGCAGGTTCACTAACACGGCTCGGTGGGCTGCTCCGTACGCACCGGCCCGGAAGCCAGCCATGAGTTGTTCAGTGAACGTGTGCGGATCGGCGCCGACCAACGCCGAGAGCTCCGGTGGAATCGCCAACTCGGGCAACGCTGTGACCGCCTCGGCGGCAGCGATGCGGCCACCGATCGCCGCCAGTTCGGGAATCTGGTCGATCAACCAGCGCGTCAACGGCCCGCCCGCAAGAGCAATCCGCGCCCGACGAACCGGATCGTTGCGATGTCGCATCAATAACTCGACCAGCACGTCCGGTGGCAACCGATATCCGCGTTCGATCACCGTGAGCACCCACTCGTCTTCGAGTACCGACCAGTAGGCGGCCACCGTTCGCCAGGTCGCCGTCGCAGCCGGGGGGCAGAACGGACGGGAGTCGGATTCCGGTGGCTGCAGCGGATCAGCGGTCGGCAGCGGCACGAACGAGGCCCGCTGAGCCGCCGCCACAGCGCCGACCGTTGCCAACATGCGTGACGCTGCGTCCGGTCGAACCGCATCGGCAACGAGGTCAGCCAGCACACCATCCGGCGGTGCTGGCGGTTCTCGTCGATCCGTGCCGAGCAACGCCGCGGTAACCAAGTCGCGCCAGTACCCATCGATCGTCAAGATCGTCATGCCGCACCGACAAACGATGAGTCGGCGCGCGGACCGACGTCGAGTGTTCGATCCGGCAGATGCAGGGTGAGCGGTGTGACGCCGTGCGGGGTCCACTCGATCGTGAGCGTCACCTGTGCTCCCGCCGTCGCGGCCGCCAACGTGCCGACCGCCCGAACGCTCGCAAGCAAGGCCAGGCAGCCAGTCTGATCACCCAGCACCCAACGTCCATCGACGATCGTGGAGGTTGCCCTGACCGTCGCGGGGAACCTCTCCAACCATGGCTCGGCAGCGATCGCCGAACCAATCTCGTCACATGCCTCGGCAATCGTCAGCGCAGCAGGCGGGATCAAGATCGGGAGCGCTTCAGCGTGTTGACGGCCAGCCAGCGCTCGCAACGACCCGCCAGGATATCGATGTAGATCGGCCCGCACGACGGTGCCGACGCCGAACGAGTCATCGAGCGTTTGCCGATACGCGGCGAACGACAGCAACATCGCCCAACGACCCGACGCAATTCCGCGCAGCCACACCCGCCGCACCTCGATCCGGTCCTCCCTGACATCGCTGCGACCCGCCACGAACCAGTCGTCCGTTTCTGGCACACCGAGCAGAACATCGGCCTGGCGCACCTGCCAACCCGACGCTGTCGCGACCGCATCAGCAAGCGGACCGGGCAACGACTGGAGCCGTCGGCCTGCCTGAGCAATCAGGTGCAACATCCCGAGTTCCGCAAGCACATCGGCATGCCAATCAGGGCTGGCACCCACCAAGCCGGCCAGCCGACGAACCCGATTCGCCAGCGAACCGACGCGGGCATCGACAAGCCTCGCCGCCAACGAGTCCCAGGTGGTGTAACTCGACAGCGCAGGATCAGCCAGGCCGGTCCGCATCCGGTCTTCCAGCCATCGGTCCAACTCGGTGAGACCCTCCATCATGCGGGCAACGCGTTCATCTCGCGACCGATCGATCTCATCTCGATCGTTCGGCTCAGCCGGCGGATCGGCTGGCGGATCGGCTGGCGGATCGGCGCCAGGGCCCGCCGATTCGCGATCTCCCGGCGAGGCGGCGGGAACTGGGGTGCGCTCGACCCGACGATTGCGGACGTCAACCCAATTCGTCACCCGCGCCGGTGGTGCCGATTCGGGAACGCTCCCCCGAACCCAGATCAACATCAACGCCAACGCGTGCTTGCACGGCAACGTGCGACTCGGGCAGGTGCATCGCCATGCGACCTCGACATGATCGACCATCGCCTCGTAGGGCTCGGCACCACCTCCCCGACAACGACCCCACAACGCACGGTCATCGCAACCCAATCCCGACCATCGCGCGTCGACTGCCAACGGTTCGGCAGCGACGATTGCCCGCGGTGTCGGAGCAACAGCGGCCACCTGCTCGATCGTCCACCGCGCCGCGTCCATCACGATGACCCACGGTAGTCATCCGGTGTGACAGTCATCCCTGCAGCGATACCGTCGCTGCGATGAACGCACGAGTTGTTTCCGAGTCACGTCTGATCAAGGCATCTCCAGAGGCGATCTTCGATGTGATCGCCGATCCTGCCCGCCATAGCGATTTCGATGGTTCCGGCACAGTCCAGAATCTTCGAGGTAATGACCAGCGGCTGAAACTCGGTTCCAAGTTCGGGATGGACATGAAGATCGGTCCGCTGCCGTACCGGATCAGCAGCACCGTCGTCGAGTTCGATGAGAATCGCCTGATCGCCTGGGCCGACCTTGGCAAGCACCGTTGGCGGTACGAGTTGGAACCCGTCGAGGGCGGAACACGCGTGACCGAATCGTTCGACTGGTCGACGTCTCGATTTCCCAAACTGATCGAGATCGCCCGGTACCCGAAGAAGCACCCGGCCAACATGAGGGCCACACTCGAACGCGTTGCGAGATTGGTCGAGGGCTGATTTGACGATGCCGATCGACGTAGTCCCGTCGTGATCGGTGAGATCGGACTCGTCAACCCGACACCGAACGACGTCGCCAGACATCTCGAACACATCGCCCCACACCTGTTACCCGATGGCTACGAACCCGAACAGCCACGCTTCTTCAGCCGCCTATTCGGCAACTGATCTCGACAGCACCAGCAATCAAGGCGGATCAGAAACGACCACCGCTGCGAGCCATGTCGAGATCGGGACCGAGGCGACCAAGCCGATCGATCCGACCATCGCACGAATGAACTCAGTCGCGACGATCTCCCGCGTAACCACGTTCGAGATCGACTGACCCGCTTCGACGAACAGCAGCAGCAGTGGAAGCGCAGCCCCGGCGTACGCCAGGAATAGCGTGTTGACCGTCGACGAAATGTGATCACGCCCGATTCGGAGCGCCGGTTTCATCACACCCGCAAGCGTCAATTCCGGCTGCACTCGCTTCAACTCCCACACCGCGGACACCTGCGTCACGGTGACGTCGTCGAGCACACCGAGCGCACCAATCACGACTCCCGCGAGCACAATTCCACGTGCGTCGATTCCGGTGCGCAAACCAGCGAGCAGAAAGCTCGAGTCATCCGTGAGACCGGTCAGATGACTGGTCGTCGCGAACACCCAAGCGAGAAGCGCTGTGAGCACGAGGCTCGCCAGTGTCGAGACGAGTGCGACAGCCGTGGCGATTTCGAACCCGTGGGCGAGGAACAGGGCGATGAAGGCGATCACCGACGCCGTCACGATCGCCACAGTTAGTGCATTCGATCCATTGAGGATCGCGGGGAGCGTGAATACGACGATGATCAGCAGGCTGGCACCGAGGCCAGCGAGGGCGCCGAGCCCACGCCATCGCCCGAGCACCACGACGGCGCCGACGAACAACGTCAGCAGCACCAACATCGAACCACCCCGCCGGAACTCGTAAAAGCTGTACACACGTTCACCGGACTCTGACACGAAGGAGACCACCGAGATCCCGTCGCCAGCCCGAATCGACGTCTCGACGTTCTGCTCCATTGCTCCGAACTCACCTTTGTAGGGTCCGTCGAGCATCACGAATCCGATCAGACGACATTCCACATCAGCGGCGTAGCTGCAGGCGACGATGTCGTCAACTTGCACGTCGGCCGCGATCGGATCAGCGTCGAGAGCGAGCGGATCGTCGAACACGTTGTCGCCGCTCGGCCACATCACGATCAACGCCACTAGTGTTGCGATGCCGCACGCGATAACGATCGGCCAGAGCCAGCGTGCCGCCCTAGCGTTGGGCGGCGGCGTATCATGGTTGTCGGCCGCGTGTCGGTGTGAGTGCCCGCCGACCCCCACTACTGACACTCGCTGCACGTGCCGTAGATATCGACCGCGTGACGGCTCGGACTGAAGCCGGTGATCGCCGCCACATCCTCGAACGACCGATCCATCGCCGACTCGACTGGGTCGGGAAAGGTGACGTCAGCGACCGTGCCGCACCCCTCACAGATCAGGTGATGGTGATGTTCGGTCAGCTGCTCAGCGAGTTCGAAGTAGGCGTGGTCACCGACGTGCACGAGCTTGCGAACGACCCCTGCATCCGAGAGCACTGCCAGGGTCCGGTAGGCCGAACTTTGGGCAAGCCTCGTATCGCGACCGAGCAGGTCAGGAAGCGTGATCGGCGCGCCGGCGGCGGCGAGAACGTCGATCACGGAACGCCGATTCGCTGTGTATTGCTGCTCGAACTCTGCGAGGCGTGCGGCGACGGCGGAATGCAGATCGCGGTCGATGTCGGCCGTCACGGCCGCACCTCGGGAGCATCGTGATCATGACCGTGGTGATGCAGGCCATGATGTGGGAGTAGTTCGGGTGCGTGTGGTTCGCCGTGGTCGTGACCATGTTCGTCGATCACGACCGACAGGCCGTCGTCGCGAATCAACCGGCCCCCAAACGCTTCGGCGAGCAGGCGCGGGACGAGCACGTCGGTCGGTCGGCCGTCAGCAAGGATGCACCCCGCCATCAACATCACACGATCGGCGCGCTTCGCCTCAGCGAGATGGTGGGTAGAAAACACCACCGTGCCGCCCGCCATCTTGTGCTGGTCGATGACCTCCAGGATCCGAAGTTGGCTCGGTAGATCGAGCCCAGTGATTGGCTCGTCGAGCAGCAGCAAGTCGGGCTGCGCGGCGATTGCCTGCGCCACCAGGACACGCTGACGTTGCCCACCGGAGAGATCGCCAAACGGGCGCTTTCGGAGGTGTTCAACCTCGAGCCTCACTGCGGCCTGCCTGACCGCGTCGCGGTCCTCACGACGAAGCCGACCCAAGAGGCCGCTGTGGGCATACCGCCCCATCCGCAAGACCTCCTCGACGGACAGCGGCATCCAGCGGTGATGGTCGTGGTGTTGCGTCACCATCGCCACGGAACCGCTGAGGGTGACGGCACCCGCCGCCGGTTCAACCAGCCCGGCCAGCACCGACAGCAACGTGGTCTTGCCGCTGCCGTTCGCCCCGACCAGCGCAACCGATGTGCCGGCTTCGAACGTCAGGGTGGTTGGAGCGAGCGCGACGACGCTCCCGTAGTGGACGCACACATCCGTGGTCGTTGCGAGGCTTGGTTGCACGCCTTGGGGCGATGAGGTTGCGGTTAGAATGATTCCCAGTCTAACATATGAGAATGATTCTCACGCCAATCCGGTTGATCGTCGTAGCAGTCGCCGCGTTGACTGCCTGCGGCGACTCGCCTGACGAATCGAACGGCGCAACTCTGTCGGCTCCGTTGATGGCAACCACGAGCATCTGGGCCGATATCGCATCACAAGTGGCATGCGGTGAGGCCGTGGTGGCGATCGTCCCAGCCGGAGCCGACCCGCACTCGTTCGAACCATCGCTCCACGATCGTGAACTTCTCGACTCTGCAACAATCGTGATTGCCAACGGCAGCGATCTCGAAGAGAGCCTTGTCGATCTGCTTGACACAATCGCTGCCAACGGCGTCAACGTGGTCCAGATGACCACGCATGTCGATCTTCTCACTGGCGACCCACACATCTGGCAGGACCCGACTCGTATCGCAGGCGCACTCGACGTGATTGCATTCGCCGTGATCGCCGCGGGTCGTGACCCTGACGCGATCCATGAGTGCACCGATGCGTACCGAGCCGAGCTCGAAGACCTCGACGCTGACATCAAGGCGATCCTCGAGCCGATCCCTTCGGCGCGTCGTGTCCTCGTCACCAGCCACGATGCGCTCGGCTACTTCGCCGATCGATACGGATTCGAGGTCGTCGGTACCGTGCTTCCGTCGACCAGCACGATCGCCGAGACTAGCGCCGCGCAGTTGGCCGAACTCGCCGATGTGATCTCAGAGCACGCCGTTCCGGCGATCTTCGTGGAGGAGTTCGAATCGTCGGCTGATGCCAACGCGCTGGCCTCGCGACTCGGTGTCGCCATCATTCCTCTCGTGACCGACTCGCTCGCTGCTGACGGTGCGGCATCCACGTACGTCGGTCTGTTGCGATCAAACGCCGAGGCGATCGCAGCCGCACTCGGATGATCCTGGAATGATGGGCCCGTGAGCTGGCTGACACACCCGATTGCCTGGTGGCTGACGCCGTTCAACGACAATCCGTTTCTTCGCGATGCGCTGTGGGCGGCGCTGCTGAGCGTGTTGTGCACCAGTGTGATCGGCACCTGGGTGGTGCTACGCGGGCTCAGCTTTCTTGGCGACGCGCTCTCCCACGGCGTGCTACCTGGCATCGCGATCGCATTCGTGGTCGGGGGCAACACGACGATTGGCGCCCTCGTGGCAGCACTGGCGATGGTCGCCGGTGTGCAACTGATCCGCAACGCATCGCCGCTGCCCGACGATGCTTCGATCGGTGTGCTGTTCGTCGGATTCCTGGCGCTCGCTGTTGTCGTGATGTCTGCGCAAGAGGGGCGCGGCGCCGGCGATCTCACGCGATTCCTGTTTGGCTCGATCAACGCAGTCGACGGCAGCGACCTGCGAACGTTGATGATCGTGGCGGCGATCACGGTCAGCTCCGTGATCGTGCTACACCGAGCGCTGCTCGTCGGTACATTCGATCCGGTCCAGGCCCGCTTGATCGGATTTCGGCCAGAGCTGACGCACTTCGTCCTACTCGTCTTGTTGGCGCTGTCGATCGTGGCTTCGTTCGAGACGGTCGGCAGCCTGCTGGTCTTCGCATTCCTGATTGCGCCACCCGCAACTGCATCGCTGCTGGTTCGACGCGTGTCGCTGATGATGATCACCGCCGTCGTCATCGGTGCGATCAGCGCTGTGATCGGAATCCTGGTGAGCTACCACCATGACACGGCGACCGGCGCAACTATGGCTCTCGTCACCGTGATCGTGTTCATAACGGTGCTGCTCATCCAGCGAGGGTTCCGCGGAATCACTCGTTGACGGGCCCGGGTACGCTCCGGTCATGGCTGATGGGCGACTGGCGGGAACGGTGATCGCCGATTCGGTGATCGAGCTGATTGGCGACACTCCGCTGGTCCGCATGAAACGGATCATGGAGACCGAGCAGCTACCTGCTGTGTTGGCGATGAAGATGGAGACGTCGAACCCTGGTGGGTCCGCCAAGGATCGGCCGGCGCTCGAAATGATTCTCGCCGCCGAGCTCGACGGCTCGCTGCAACCCGGCGGAACGATCGTCGAGCCGACCAGTGGCAACACCGGAGTCGGGCTGGCAATCGTCGCCGCCCAACGCGGGTACAACTGCGTGTTCGTGATGACCGACAAGGTGGCTCCCGAGAAAGTTTCGTTGCTCAAGGCGTACGGTGCGGAGGTTGTGGTCTGCCCGGTTGCTGTCGCTCCCGACGATCCGACCAGTTACTACAAGGTCGCCGAGCGGCTTACTCAGGAACGCAATGCCTTCCGGCCCAATCAGTACGCCAATCCCAACAATCCGCTCGCCCACACCAAGACGACCGGGCCGGAAATTTGGCGTCAAACCGATGGGCGAATCACTCATTTCGTTGCAGGCGCCGGCACGTGCGGAACGATCACCGGTACGGCCCGGTTCCTGAAGCAGCAGAATCCGAAGGTGCGGATCATCGCCGCCGACCCGGCCGGCTCGGTGTTTTCTGGCGGCTCTGGGAGGCCGTATCTGGTGGAAGGTGTCGGTGAGGATTTCTTTCCGGCTGCCTGGCAGCCGGATCTGTACGACGAAGTGATCGCCATCTCGGATGAGGAAAGTTTTCTCACCGCACGTACGGTCAGTCGGGTCGAGGGGATCCTGATCGGCGGATCCGGTGGTCTTGCGGTCGCCGCCGCGATCCAGGTGGCCCGTCGCGCCGGGCCCAACGACATCGTCGTCGTGCTCAATCCAGACTCCGGCCGCGGCTACCTCTCACGCGTGTTTGACGACGCCTGGATGGCGAACTACGGATTTCTCACCGAGTGCGATCAGTGCATCGGTGCCGTACTCGACGCCCGCAACGCCACGCTCGACAACCTGTTGTATGTCAGTCCGGCCACGACGGTTCGGTCGGCGATCGACACGATGCGGGCCAACGGTGTCAGCCAACTCCCGGTATGCAAGAACACACCGCCGTTCGCTGTTGCCGAGGTTGCCGGTTCGGTCGACGAACTCGAGTTGATGGAGTCGATCGCCAACGATCCAGCGGCAATGGACGTACCGGTCGAGCAAGTGATGGGGCCGAGGTTACCGACGATCGGGATCGGGCAGAAACTCGACCTGGCAATCGAAATGTTGCACCACTCGCCGGCGCTTCTGGTGCTGTCCGGCGGGCGGCCGCTCAGCGTGCTGACCCGCACCGACATTCTTTCCTACTTCGAAGCGCGAGCGCAGGGGTGACCGATGGGTGAGCAACAGGAGCAGCGCGGTTGGGCGTTCGAAACGTTGGCAATCCATGCCGGGCAGGAACCGGACGCGGCGACCGGAGCCGTGGTCCCGCCGATCTCATTGGCAACGACGTTCGCCCAGAGCGAAGTCGGTGTTCACCTCGGGTACGAGTACTCGCGGTCTGGCAATCCGACCCGAACCGCGCTGGAGACACAAGTCGCCGCGCTGGAACAGGCACGCCACGGTTTGGCGTTCGCCAGCGGTCTTGCAGCCGAGGACAACGTGTTACGGCTGCTCCGTCAAGGTCAGCGGGTACTGCTCGGAAACGATGCCTACGGCGGAACATTTCGATTGATTTCGAAGGTTTGGGCACCGCTCGGGTTCCCGTGGACGGCAGTCGATCTCGGTGACCTCGATGGGTTGGTTGCTAACTGGCCTGACGACACCGGCATGGTGTGGTTGGAAACACCGACCAACCCACTGCTGACCTGTTTTGACATCGAAGCGATCAGCGCGATTGCCCATCAGCGGGGGGCTCTTGTCGTCGTCGACAACACGTTTGCCACGCCGTACCTACAGCAGCCGATCACGTCGGGCGCCGACGTCGTCGTCCATTCGGCGACCAAGTATTTGGGTGGTCACAGCGACGTGGTCGGCGGTTTCCTCGCAGTTGACGATGATGAGCTGGCGGGGCGATTGCGGTTCACTCAGAACGCTGCTGGCGCGGTGCCGTCGCCGTTCGATTGCTATCTCGTGTTGCGTGGGGTCAAGACGTTGGCGCTGCGGATGGACCGCCACTGTGAGAACGCTCGAGCGATCGTCGATCTGCTCACCGGCCATGCAGCGGTTGAACGTGTGCTGTATCCGCAACTCCCGGATCATCCCGGTCACGCCGCGGCCGCCAAGCAGATGCGGGACTATGGAGGAATGGTCAGCTTCACGGTCAACGGTGGCGAAGCGGCCGCCCGCCGAATCGCGGCGGCAACCGAACTGTTCACGCTTGCCGAGTCGCTGGGTGCGGTCGAGAGCTTGATCGAACATCCAGGTGCGATGACCCACGCCTCAGCAGCAGGATCCCCGCTGGAAGTGCCTGCCAATCTGATCCGCCTATCGGTCGGCATCGAACACTCCGGCGATCTCGTAGCCGACCTCACCCAGGCCCTCGAAGCGGGCTAAGTCCCGCCGAATCAAATCTTCACCAGGTCTCGGCACCGAGCCTCCGATACAACCCCCCACACCGCCCCCAGCCATTTTGCGGCAGGGATCTGGACACGGAACGTCGTGATTCCTGCCGCAAACTCTCGACCCGAACTCTGTGGCAGGGATCTAGACACGGAACGTCGTGATTCCTGCCGCAGAATTGGAAGCTGCGTCGATCCGAAACGGCTTCCGGTCTCGTCCGACGATCGTGCGTCAGGACCCACGGTCGCCAACTGACCAACGTCGATCGTTCGATCTGATCGTTCCGATCACCCGCCGCTTCGGGGAAGCGTGGCGCTTCTCACGCAGCGCCGTGATCGCTTGGCTCGCCGGGACCGATCCGGTTACGCAACGACCGACCGGCTTCACGCCACACAGATAGTCGCCAGCAACTCGCCGCCCACGCTGCGGGAACAGCCTTCAGAACAGGGTCGGTTGCTCGGGTCGGTAGACGCGTTGGACGCCTGGCCACGGGACAAAATGGTCCATGAAAATCCACGTTCTGCGATGGATCGCCGACGGGCCGTAGCCCTGGAGGGCTGCCTTGTGAACTGGGCAGGGGTAACCCTTGTTCGTGTCGAACGACCACTCCGGATAGCTCTCCGCTAATTCACGCATCTGGCGATCGCGCACGACCTTGGCAAGGATGCTGGCGGCGGCGACGCTCAAACAGTGCATGTCGGCTTTGACCCGCATCTCGACTCGCGGTACGTACGGTGACACGAAGTTCCACTTGCCGTCGCTGACTGCAACATCTGGCGTCATCCCGAGTCCGTCGATCGCTCGTTTGCATGCCAGCCGTTGGGCGTCGGCCATGCCCATCTCGTCGCATTCCTCCTGGCTCGCCGCACCAATCGACCAGGCGACGCACCAGTCGGCGATTCGTTCGAACAGCCGCTCACGATCTCTCTCGGTCAGCATCTTCGAGTCGCGAACGCCGAGCACGCGCGTGTCCCTCGGCAGGATCGCCGCCCCGACCATCAACGGTCCTGCCCACGCACCCCGGCCCACCTCATCGATGCCCACGATCGACTCGTATCCGGCCGCCCAGAGTTCCTGTTCGATCTTGCGGGTCGGGGCCCGACCGCGTGCAGCCATCGACCTGAACCTACCTGAGCGGCTCGCCTCTCGTTGTCGACCAACGCTGTACCGACCACGAATCAGACGTTCATGACCCAATCCTTCGCTCGTCGGCCAGTGCTCAGGCAGGGCGCTAGCGGAGCACGAGCTGAGCGTCGCCCTCTTCGGCAATCCCGACTTGCCAGAATCCATGAGCGGTCAGTTTCTCGACGGCATCGGGTGAGACCGAGGCAAGCAGACCGCCAGACGTCTGCGGATCGAAACAGATCGCCTCGGGCCCGGCGGGTGCAGTGGAATCGAGATGGCCGGCGAGATAGTCACGGTTGCGCGGGTCGCCTCCGGTCCGTTTTCCTTCGTTGGCGGCGTCGAGAGCCCCGGGGTAGATCACGAGGTTGGCCGTATCGACCACCACCCGAACACCGCTCCGTTCGGCCATCTCCCAACCATGGCCGGCAAGCCCGAAGCCGGTCACATCAGTGACGGCGTGAACCGAATCGCCAAGCGAGATCAGCGTTTCGGCAGCGGCCCGATTGAGGCTCTTCATGCCGTCGATCGCAACTCGTTTCTGATCCTCGGTGCCGGCCGCCAGAGCCAATCCGGTTCCGAGTGGCTTCGACAACATCAACGCGTCGCCGGGAAGGGCGCCACTCTTGCGGAACACTCGATCGGGATGCACGACGCCCTGCACTGCCAGCCCGTAGATCGGCTCAGGGTTGCGGATCGTGTGACCACCCGCAACGGCACCTCCGGCGGCGGCAACGGTCTTGGCCCCGGCCTCGAAGATCGCCGCGATCGCTTCCCGCGGGAAGTGCTCGGGGAAGGCGGCCACGTTGATCGCCATCACGACCCTGCCACCCATCGCGAACACATCACTGCAGGCGTTGGCGGCGGCGATCGCTCCGAAGTCGGATGGATCGTCGACGAGTGGGGGAAAGAAGTCCGTCGTCGAGACGAGCGCCACGTCATCGGAGACCTTGTAGATCGCCGCATCGTCGAACGGTGCCAACCCGACAAGTAGAGCCGGGTCAGTCGATATCGGGAAGTCGGCAACCAAATCCTTCAGGAGCCCGGCTCCCCACTTGGCGGCACATCCGCCGCACGAGGTCCATTCGGTGAGTTTCAGATTCTCGAGCGACGGAATACCAGCCGAAACGTCAGTCAGCGCCATCGGGTCAGCCTACGGAGCATGCGGCTAACCCAAGCCCGATCCAACCGCGTGAATGTCAGTCTCAAATGTCACGACATATTTACATGAGTGTCCCGATTTGGGCTAGAAATGCATCATGGGAATGAACCGATCTCGCAAGACCGTGGCTGATCTCCGTGCACTGCGTGGCGTTCGCCAAATGTCAATGATCCACATCGAGGATCAGATCGAAGCTGCCGCATGCGCCGCCGCCGGTATCGACGTGCTGTCGATCGAGGATCCGGTCTGGAATCAGCAAATGCGTGAAGCGGCCGGCGACTGTTTCGTCCAGGTCGGCCTGCTCTACGGACAACTCCAGACGACCGACGACTACCTGCGCGCTGCCCACAATGCCGTGATGATCGGTGGCGACTGCTGTTACTGCGCGGCCAGCCTGGAAGTCATCACTCGCCTCTCCGCCGAGGGAATTCCCGTCGTCGGGCATGTTGGTTTGATTCCGTCGCGCCGAACCTGGACCGGCGGTTTCAAAGCCGTCGGCAAGACGCTCGACACAGCCAAACTCGTCTACCAGCAGGTCAAGGCTCTGGAGAACGCCGGGGCATTCGCGGCCGAGATGGAAGTTGTGCCCGAGCGGATCGCCAGCGAGATTGCCAAGCGCACTTCGGTGCTGATGTTCTCGATGGGTGCCGGCTCGGGCTGCGATGCGCAGTATCTGTTCTCGAGCGACGTGCTCGGCTACTCCGAGTGGCACACGCCACGGCACTCCAAGGTATACCGCGACTTTCGATCCGAGTACGCCAGGCTCCAGCAACAGCGGGTCGCCGCCTTCACCGAGTTCAGCGCTGATGTCACCAGCGGTGTGTACCCGCAAGCCGATCACAAGGTTGGCGTCGACGATCAGGTCTACGACCAGTTCATGGAGTTCCTCGACACAGTCGACTGAGCGGGCATCGTCCACCGGGCCGGTCGTGGCGGTTTCCGTAGACTGCCGACGATGGATGCCTCGGTTGTTCCCATGTGGCGAGGCGTGCTTGATCATATTCATGTGGCTGATGCTGGGTCTCGTGCGATGCGAGCACTGCCAGAGGCGGAACTGTCGCCGGAGTCGGGATTCCATCCGACCGATATGCGACGCGGTTGGGCACATTCTCCGACCGTCGCCACATCGATCGACAAATCACCTTGATCGAACACGAGACGCTTGACGCGCTCGCCCGCGATCACGGGATTGTCGTCGGCCCACACGAACATCGCCGTAACCTGACCACTCGCGGAGTGGCGCTCGCGCACATCGTCGGCCGCTACTTCACGGTCGGTTCGTGTGTGCTGTACGGCGGCCGGCTCAACGTGCCGTCAAGCATCTCGAGAACCTCGTCGAGCGGCCTGTGTTCCGAGCGCTGATCCACCGATCCGGCCTCAACGCCAGAGTGATCGTCGGCGGCACGATCCAAGTAGGTGATGCGATCGAGTCGTGCGACCCGAGCGAACTCGACCTCGCCATGATCGCCGACAACGAACGCCGTCAACTCGAACCACCACACGAAGCCTTCTGAGCCACACCGGTGCGCCAGCCCGAGCCGCCACCGACAGCAGCAGCGGCGCAGATATCGAGGGCGGCTTCGGTGGCGCTGAGTTGGGTCGTGTCGACAACCAGGTCGGCACTCTCGAGCAGCCACGGTCTGGCAGCGGCGAACGTGCCGACGTGATCGAGACGCCATTGTTCGGCTTCGCGCTCAACCTCGTCGTCGAGGATTCGTGCACGGAGCGTTGCTTCGTCGGCATCGAGCACGACGTGAAGCACCTTGATCCGTCGCTCCTCCAGGCCCGCTCGTAGTTGCCTCCAATACTCCTCCACGAGGACGGTCTGGACCGCCAGCAAATCATCACCGGTCTCGTCGATGAGCTCCTTGGCGACGATCGGCACCAGCCGGCGCCAGGGCGGGAGGTCTTGAAAGTCGTCGAACTCAAAATCGGAAAGATGTGCTGTGAGCAGATACCCCACGTGCTCGGGGTCGAACAACCGCCATCTGTCCGAACGTTTTGCGATCTCGCGTGCCGTGGTGGTCTTCCCCACACCGAACGTGCCATTGATCCAGACAATCACGTGACGAAACGTAGCCCCCAGGATGGATTGAACGTTGTCGCCCCGATGGTCCGCAAAACATCGCTGGAGCCGGTCTCGGGCGCGCCGAAGCGCCCAGGGGTTCGGGGTGACAGCGGGCGTTGAAATGGCCGGTTAGCAGAGTGTGGTTTGGAGTGATTCCGTCGGCTCCGCTGGTTCGGTCGACTGGGTTGGTCGGGTCGCTTGATTACTCCGGCTTGGTCGCCGGTCGATGGTTGGTTTGGTGTGCCAGATCGTGCCGTCTGGTCGTCGCCAGGTGGCGACACGACCTGCGCTCATGGTGAGTTGCCAGCCGCCTTCATGAACCAGGTGGTGATGTTTTTCGCATAGCGGCAACATGTTGTTGACTGCTGTTTTGCCGCCGTTCCGGAAGAACTCGATGTGATGCATCCGACAGTCATCAACAACCGTTCGACATCCGGGATGAGCACAGGTGCGATGCATCGCCCGCAACGCTTTGCGTTGCGCCGGGGTAGCGGTCCGCACGGATTGGCCGACGTCGAGGACTTCGCCGTTCCCGGCGAGCACGACTGGGAACACGTTGGCGTCACAACACAACCGGCGTGCCGTCGAGACAGGGATCGGTATCCCGTTATCGAGTTCACAAATACTGTTGGCGTGGAGGCCGTCGCAAATCGTTTGGTAGTCGATCAACACTCCGACCTGCGGAACCCGGCTGACAGCATCACCTGTGGTCGTCGTGGCGGTGGTGTTTGGGGTGACGGTTGCGAGGAACGCTTCGACTTGGAGTTGATCAAACGATGTGGCGTTGTTGTCGGCTTGTCGTAGCGAAGCCAGTTTGGCGTTCACGGCTGTCCACAGTTCGGTGTCACGCACCGGGTCCAACGACAACAACGTCTTGTGCATCCCGGTCAGCTTGTCGGTCCACTTCCTGACCGTCGAGTTCTTGCGTTGCTGATCCAACTCGTCGACATCAGAGTTCGCTTGTGCTTGGGCTGCGATATGGCGTGCCAGGTCACGACACCCACGTTCGAACACTTCGACCCGCTGACTGCCGGCATCGGCGAGCAGATCGGCTTCACAGGCGATGAACTCGGCCAACAGTTGATCATCAAGGTTGCGTGTTGCGGCAGCCAGAGCATCAACATGCCCGGCGGACACAGCACCGGTGGCGAGGGCGTCTTCGAATGACGGCATCACCCCACAGATCGTTTCCCGTTCAGACGCATTGTGTGCGTCCTTTGATGAGCAACGCCCGTTGTCGGCCAACAGTGCGGCGGCCGGCTCGGAGTGTCCTTCGGCGGTGAGTTGACGGGTTCGGCGACTGACCCGAACCTCAGCCGCCGCGCACCAACCCCGAACCCGACCCAACTGCGATACGAACCCGGCCAACTGGTCGCGGTCCATGACATCAGGATCACCAGCCAACAACACATCAAGCGTGTTGCGGACTCCGTTGTCATCCATCGTGCACCTCCCCCAAGATTTGATCTGTTGGCCGCAACCATATCGAACAGATCAACAGGACGCAACATACGTACGTTAGGAATGTGTCAAGTTTTGAATAACCCCGGAATCGCGCAACAGATCGTGTCGGGGTGGCGTCTGGAAGAGTGTGAAACCGATGAACGTCTCCTCGACTGCAGCCATGCTGGACGGAGAGCCAGCGTTTGTCGACTTCTATCGCAACCAGTACCAGCGCTCGTTCCGTCTCGCCTGGCTGCTCACGAATGGTGGATCTGACTGCGAAGACCTCGTGCAGGACGCGTTCATCCGGGTCAGCAAGCACGCCGACCGAATCACCAACCCGCCCGCATATCTGAGAACGACGATCGTCAGTGTCTGCCGAGACGCCCAACGGCGACAGGGTCGCGAGGACCGTCGGCTCCGCCTGGTCGCGGCTGACGCGACGAGCGTTCCGTTCGACACGCATCTCCTCGCGCTTGTCGCCGAACTGCCGTACGCACAACGGGCAGCGCTCGTGCTGCGCTACTGGGTCGACATGCCAGACACCGAAATCGCGGCGACCCTTGGCGTCCGACCGACGACCGTTCGCTCCCTCGTCCACCGCGCCACGCGCAGACTTCACCAGGAGTTGTCCCATGCCAACTGACCTCGAGACAGACCTCCGCCGAGTATTCGCCCTCACCGCGGAACTGGCACCCGACGCATCACCGGATTGGCCCCCGCTGACACTCGTGACGCAGACCGGCCCGCGCTCAAAACGATCGAGCACGATCACGGTTTTGACCGGAGCCGTAGCGGCCGCCGGTTTGATCGGCGTCTTCTCAATCGGATCACTGCGGTCTGCCGACGAAACTGGGGTGATCCCGAGCGTCCAGCCAGAGCCAACGCTACGACCGTCGCTCCACCCCGAACTGATCGACGCATACCCGATTCTCAGGTGGAACGGACCTGAGACGATTTACGGAAGCTTTAGCTACCACTCCGATGACCAAGGGTGGGGTGGCACCGTCGGAATCGTCGATGCCAGCGGAACGCCGATCACGGCGATCAAGATCTCCGTGTTCCCGCCGGGCTACTCGACGTTCCCCGATGCGACTCCCGGACGAATCGACGGAGTTGGCGAAACCGCTGTCGGTGGCAACTTTGTGACGCTGACCTGGGCCATGGATGGCAGGCCGCTCACGATGGTTGGAGACAACCTCGACCTGATGTACGAGCTGATCGGTCACATCGAGCCCGAGCGGGTGACCCCTTCCACACGCGGCTACGCATTGCGCGGTGATCTTCCGGGCGGGCTCGTCGAGCTTGCGGTTCCGCAGCACCGAGTCGCGATGCGGAATCCGACGATCGCGACCGATGATGGTCAGTCAAACCGATTCGACATCTCCGTTCAAGACGCACCCTTGATCGAGAGCCTCGTTGGCGGTGAACTCGCCGGACTGGAATCAGTCACGATCAACGGGTTCCATGGCTACACGTCTACCCATCCGGGGAGCTACGGGACACACCGGGTTCTGGCGCTTGCGATCAGCACCGACGAAACTCTGCTGGTCTCAAGCGAGACGATGAGCTTTGCCGAGCTTCAGGCTGTAGCCGAGCAGATCGAACTCGCCGACGAGGCGACGTTCGCGGCAACCTACGCGCTTGGATCCACGTCGGCCGTACTCCTCGACAACGGCGACGTGAGCATCTCCGACTGACCCTTCATCCGAGCCAGGTGCGCCGATCGCCGGGCGTTTGATATCGACAACGTCGGCTGACTGCGGCAAGCTGTGACCCATGACCGTCGCATGAATCCGATCTCTCGTCGTCAGTTTTTCGCATTATCGGCGAGTGTCACGTTGGTGGCGTGTGCTGGCGAACAGTCGACTGACACCGACAGCAACACCGGCTCCGTTGATCCCTCACCACAACCGAACTCCGACCCGACGACGACGACCCGGGCAGTGCCAGCGACGACAACAGCGCCAGCGACGACCACGTCGACGCAGCCGTCCACGACGAGCACGACGCAACCATCGACCGAACTCGCTGCCGACCCGTTCACGCTCGGTGTCGCGTCGGGCGATCCGGAAGCGACCAGCGTTGTGCTCTGGACCCGCCTCACCGGTGATCTGCCCGACGAGATCGACGTCGAGTGGGAACTGCTCGATGGCGATGAGATCGTTGCCAGCGGAATCGATTCGGCGACGACTGACGATGCTCACACAATTCACGCCCTCGTCGAACTCGACCGGCCACTCGAGTATCACTTCAGGGCGGGAGGCTGGGAAAGCCAACGCGGCCGCACGCAACCAGCCGCTGGACGTGACGAATTGCGGATCGCTTCTGCAGCATGTCAGCACTTCGAGACTGGCTTCTACGCCGCCCACCGCGACATCGCCGAATGGCAACCAGATCTCGTCCTGTTCCTCGGAGACTTCATCTACGAGGGTGCTGCGAACCCGATCGGGGGTGAAGTCGTGCGTTCCCACGACGGCCCGGAACCGACCGACCTCGTGGCCTACCGCGCTCGGTACGCCCACTACCTCGGCGACACCGACCTGCAGGCGGCGAGGGCGGCGTGTCCATGGATGGTGATCTGGGATGATCACGAGGTCGAGAACAACTACGCCGGCACAACGGCCGCCGCGTCAGAGGACTCGGAGGACCCGAGCCAGACCGCAACATTTGCCGATCGGCGGACCCAGGCGTACCGGGCCTGGTGGGAGCACACGCCGACCCGCCTCGCCGCACCAGTCGACGGCGAGCCGTACACGATCTATCGCAGCGTCGACTACGGCGAACTCGCCCGCATCAGCGTGCTCGACGGTCGTCAGTTCCGCAGTGGCCAGGAATGTGGCAGCCCGACGCTCAGCCCGGACCCACCATGTGAAGCAGTCTTCGACCCGGCTCGCACCATGCTCGGCGACGAACAAGAAGCGTGGATCGCCGAGCGGTTTGCGAGCAGCCCCGCGACATGGAATGTGCTCGGAGAGCAGACGGTGACGAGCGACGCCACGCTGCCGAATGGGGCGATCCTCAACTACGACCAGTGGGACGGTTATCCAGCGGCCCGGCAACGTCTGCTCGCCTCACCACCGGAGAATCTCGTCGTGATCACCGGTGACATTC
This sequence comes from Ilumatobacteraceae bacterium, assembly GCA_031422395.1. GTDB lineage: Bacteria > Actinomycetota > Acidimicrobiia > Acidimicrobiales > Ilumatobacteraceae > Ilumatobacter. The sequence goes on from JANPLQ010000121.1 coordinate 24,680, forward strand.
ACCTCGCCGGCGTCGCTTCACTGGGCGGTGCCGGTGCCGAGTTCGTGACAACAGCAATCTCCTCGACAGCCAACGTGTCTCCCGAGTTGGACGGCGTCGTCAGAGACCTTCCGAATATCATCGACGCCGAACTGACCTACCGCGGCTACACCCGCCACACGGTCAACAAGGATCGCTGGTTGGCCGAGTTCCGAACCGTCGACAACATCGCCGACGCCACCTCCCCGGTCTCGACGTGGAAGTCGTTCCAGGTCGAGTCGGGCATCCCAATCGCAGCGGCGATCTGATCAGGCCCGTCTCGTCACCAGTTTCTTGAGTTCGGATGCCCACAGCACGATGCTCGCCAGGCCGATGCAGATCAGCCAGTCCTTGATCGGCAGCGGTGCAGTTTCGAAGACCTTGTTCATGAATGGGATCTGCACGACCGCGACCTGCAGCAAGGCCGACAACCCAATCGCACCCCACAACAATCGGTTGGTGAAGATGCGATGGAGCGCGCTGACCCGGTCCGAACGAGCGTTGAAGGCGTTGAAAAGTTGCGCCAGCACGAGCGTGGTGAACGCCATTGTGCGGGCATGAGTGATCGCTCCGGATCCGCCAAGCAGACCTCCGGCGAGTCCGATGTCGAGCGCCGCCAGCGTCACGCCCGCCATCACGAATCCGACCCATCCAATACCGATCCACATCTGACGATCGATGATTCGATCCGTGAGCGCTCGCGGCGGGCGTTGCATCACGTTGTCGGGTGGTGGATCGAAGCCGATCGCCAATGCCGGCGCAGAGTCGGTGAGCAGGTTGATCCACAAAATCTGCGTAGCGAGCAGAGGAACGGCCACGGCTTCTCCGGTTGCCTTGAGGCCGAGTGCCCCGGCGAACATCACACCGAAGAACATCGTGAACACCTCGCCGATGTTCGACGACAGGAGAAACCTGAGGAACCTGCGAATGTTGGCGAAGATCCCACGCCCTTCGCTGACGGCATGGATGATCGTCGCGAAGTTGTCGTCGACCAGGATCATGTCGGCCGCCTGCTTGGCGACGTCGGTGCCGGTCACGCCCATCGCGACACCGATGTCGGCCGCCTTCAGAGCGGGCGCGTCGTTGACCCCGTCACCCGTCATCGCCACGACATGCCGGTCGTGCTGGAGGGCGGCGACGATTCGCAGCTTGTGCTCGGGTGACACCCGCGCATAGACCGAAACCGCCCGTACTTCGGCTTGCAAATGCTCGTCGTCGAGCGCCTCGATCTCTGGACCACTCAACGTCCGCGCCCCCGGCTCGACGATCCCCAGGTCACCGGCAATCCGCACCGCAGTACGAGGATGATCACCCGTGATCATGATGATCCGAATCCCTGCTGAATGGGCCTCGGTGATCGCGATCAAGACCTCCGGTCTCGGCGGATCGATGATCCCGACCATCCCCAAATAGATCAGCGCTTGCTCGGTCTTCGCGTGCGCGGGCGGGCACGCAGTGTCGGGGAGCTGGCGATACGCAACGCCGAGGGTCCGCAGCGCCAGATCTGCGAGACGATCGACGGTGGCAAGCAACGCACGCCGGCGATCCTCGTCGAGAGGGCGAATCACGCCGGAAACTCGCTCATGTGTGCATCGCATCAACAGCACGTCCGGGGCACCCTTGGTCACAATCAGAATGCGACCGTCACGCTCGGCGTCCGTGGCCATTGCGGTCATCAACTTGCGCTCGGACGTGAATGGAATCTCACCGACCCGCTCGAAACGGGTCTGTCGGGTTTCGGTCAGTCCGATCTTCGCCTCCGCCACGAGGAACGCCGCCTCGGTCGGGTCACCGTGAATCGTCCACGACCCGTTCTCCTCTCGGAGGACAGCATCGTTGGCCAGGCTGCCGCCGCCAAGCACGAACCGAACTTCGTCGAGCAGGGCGTCGTCGTCGAGCGGTTGGCCGCCGACCAACAACTCGCCGATCGGCTGATACCCCGAGCCCGTGACGTCGACCTCGCCTGACGGAGTGACGATCTTTTCGATTGTCATCTCGCTCTTCGTCAGCGTGCCCGTCTTGTCGGTACACACGACCGACGCCGATCCGAGCGTCTCGACCGACGACAACTTCTTGACGATCGCCTGCCGACGCGCCATCTGCTGCACCCCGCGAGCCAACACCACCGACAGCACCGCAGGCAATCCCTCGGGGACCGCTGCGGCAGCCAATGAGACTCCGATCAGGAGGGCATCGACGACATCGGCCGTGCCAGAGATGTCTGCGTTCAGCAACGTTGCGCCAATCACGACAATCGCGATCGCGATGATCGCCACTCCGAGCATGCGACCAATGCGATCGACCTCACGCTGGAGGGGCGTGCGCTGCTCGTCAGTCGCATCCAGGAGCCGAGCGATATTGCCGATCTCGGTACCCATCCCGATCGACGTCACGATCACTCGTCCTCGGCCGCGGATCACCGAGGTGCCGCTGAACACCATGTTGAGGCGATCTCCCAATCCCGCAGGTTTGGTGAGTGTGGCGACGTCTTTGAATACTGCCTCGCTCTCTCCAGTGAGCGACGCCTCGGCGATCATCAGCGACGCCGCCTCGAACAACCGCCCGTCGGCGACGACGGCATCGCCCTCGGCAAGCAGCAGCACATCGCCCGGCACGACCACGTCACCAGGAACTCGTTGTTGGCGACCGTCGCGCACGACACTGGCCGTGGCCGCTGCCATCCGCTGCAGGGCGGCGACGGCCTGCTCGGCACGCGCCTCCTGGACGTAGCCGAGTACCGCATTCAGGATCACGATGGTCAGAATCACCAGCACTTCGAACGGTGCGCCGTGATGTCCGTCGAACATCCATGCCAGGAACGACACGACGACAGCGGCCAACAGCAGGTAGATCAGCGGGTCGGCAAACTGCGCAATGAATTTTCGCCACGTGGCAATCGGCTTGGTACCGACGAGTGCATTCGGGCCGTGCAGTCGACGCCGAGCTGCAACCTCCGATGAGGTCAATCCGAGGCTGATGTCGGTGCCCAAACCGGCGGCGACATCGCCCGCGTCAAGACCCCATGCATCAAGCACACTGAAGGGTCTAGCGGATATCGGCTCGTCTCCTTACTCCCTGCTTTTCCATGACGGGCTGTTCCGTGACGGCTTACGTTTGTTGCACTACCAATCTTGATCGCGATCGAATCCCATCAACTAAGGGCTAATGACCCTTTGTTCCCCGGGTCTGAACGCACATGCTTGTGGTATGCCGTTCGGGACGCTTCCACGCGAACTCCTTGTGAGTGCTCTCGATTTGATCGCCGACGGGGTGGCGATCGTGGACAGCAGCGGCACGATCCGCTACGCCAATCGACCGCTCGCCGAGTTATTCGGATATGAGGAAGGCGATCTCGATGGGCAGCCGGTCGAGATGCTCGTACCTCCTGAGTCGCGCGAGAGCCACCGCGACCAGCGAGACGAGTACACCCAACATCAAACCAATCGGCAAATGGGTCGATCGGATCTCGACATCGAGGGTCAACACGCCAACGGCACACGGTTCCCAATCGATGTCCAGCTCAAGCCACTACCGGGGGTCCAGGGGGTACCGATGGTGACTGTAACGGTCCGCGATATGACCGATGCTCGACGCGCATCAGCGGACCGAGCCATATCTCGCCTCGATCTCGAAGCAACCACCGATCGAGTCACGCAGCTGATCGCTTGGCACGATGTCGTCATCCAACGGCTGTTCGCCCTCGGGGCGCACCTCGAGGCTCAAGCCGGGCTGGAAACCGGCGACAGTGCCACTCGACTCTCGGATGCCGCACAACGGATCGACGAACTGATCGAAGTGGTTCGAAAACAGATCTGCAACCGCGTGGCAGCATAACGTCCATGCGGCTCGCCATGTTCAGCGCCAAACCGTACGAGCAGGCAAGTTTCGGGCACGCCAACGTCGACCAACTCCATAGCATCGACGTGATCGAGAGCCGGCTCGGGCCACGAACCGCTTCGCTCGCTGCTGGAGCCGATGCAGTGTGCGTCTTCGTCAACGATGTCGTCGATGCCGAAGTGCTCGAAATCCTGTCGGCGCTCGGCGTTCGACACATCGCCCTGCGGTGTGCGGGATACAACAACGTCGACCTCGAGGCCGCCAATCGGCTCGGGTTGAACGTCGTTCGCGTCCCCGCCTATTCGCCGAATGCGGTCGCCGAGCACACGATTGCGCTGGTCCTCGCACTCAATCGTCGGATCTACAAGGCCTACAACCGCGTCCGAGACGGCAACTTCGCATTGGACGGCCTGGTCGGATTCGATCTTGCCGGCAAGACTGCCGGAATTGTCGGCACAGGCCGGATCGGTGCGCTGGTCGCCCGCCTGCTGTGGCATTTCCGCTGTCAGGTGATCTGCTTCGACCCGACCCGTAATCGTGGTCTGATCGAGCTCGGCATGGAATACGTCGACCTCGACGAGTTGTGGGCGCGAAGTGATCTGATCAGCCTCAACTGTCCGCTGACCGCCGAGACCCATCACCTCGTGTCAGCGGCGGCGATCGCGCTCATGAAACCGGGCGTGATGGTCGTCAACACGGGGCGTGGAGCACTGGTCGACACCGTCGCCGTGATCGAAGGGCTGAAGGCCGGGCGGATCGGCTCGCTGGCGCTGGATGTGTACGAGGAGGAAGCCGAGTTGTTCTTCGAGGACCGATCAGGCGAAGTCATCAACGACGATGTGTTCGCCCGCCTGCTGACCTTTCCCAACGTGCTGATCACGGCACACCAAGGTTTCCTGACCCGAGAGGCCCTGGCGGCGATCGCCGAGACCACACTCGGCAACCTGACCGACATCGAGAATGGCCGCACGTGCGACAACGAAATACGTGCCGTCTAAACCACGGCGGCGATCGTGGCTAGCTGTCAGCTGAACGAAAGGTCGCCGGTAGGCGGCATCGGTGGCGACACGTTTGACTGCGATACGGGCGCGGTCGAAGGGGCAGGCCAGAGAGTCTCGCCCTTGACCTCGCTCGTACTCCAACCGGGAGCGCACGGTGAGGTCAAATTCACTCGACCTCCGGTCTGCTCCCACAGGACCGCCGGTCGGGCGGCGTGCCAACGGATTGCGAACGAGACCGCCGTCAGATCCCCCGTTGGGGCTCCATACGTCTCGATTGCGTGACCGAGCCACGCATCAGGCAGTCCTTCCGGTAACAACACACCGGCATTCACGACGAGCGTCTCCAGCCACGGCACGAGACGGACACCATCAGGGGCCGATGCCGGACGAGACGACTGCAAGCGACCCATCGAGATTCGGTGCAGATCACGTCGGCCGCGGGCTTCGCCCGTAGCTGCCAGCACGCGTGCCGCCGAAATCAGCGCCAGATCCTCGCCCCAACCCGATACCGGCCCGATTCGCTCGACAGCCGAAACCATCTCCGGCAGCCAATCATCGGCGGGCTCACCCATCCTCACCAGTTCACCGAGGGCAATCACGAATCCGACCGGGTCATCGTCGGATTTCGGGATCGAACCGAGCGACAACTCGCAACGCTCGGCAGTCACACTCTCGGCCAGACTCGCCCAACGATCGCCCTCCGGCAGCACCAGCCGACTTGCCCGCTGCGTCAGAGCCAACCATCCGCTGACCACCTGTGTGGCGGTCGGCAACCCAGCTGGCAAGGGTCCACTGCGCTGTGCATACGCTGATTCGTCGTGCGGGATCCCAACTCGCAGTGAGGCGCGATGACCGAGCGGCAACGCGAACGCTTCGACCGGCAACGCGATGCCTTCGATCGGCATCTCGACGATCGGCCGCTCGGTCAGCACGTCACGACGATCGAAGGCGATTGCGACAGGCAACGTTGACTCGTTCTCGATCTCGACGACTGTCAATCCACCGCCATTCGCAACGCTGTAGATCCGCTGCACCACATCACCGCTGGGTACCCGCAGGCGTGTCTCGACGACCGCCGTTCCCTCAAGTCGGACCTGGCGCACGGTGGGTTCGTCAGCCGGCACGTGCCAGCGGTCGTCGGCAGCGACATACCAGTTCAGGGCGGGCGACGAGCCCCATGGTTCGATCGCTCCCCACGGCGTGACCGAGGCGCGCCAAACTTGTCCCGTGACTCCCGTGCTGATCATTGCATGGTCATTGCATGGTCATTGCGTGTCAGCCGAGTTCGCTTCGGCTGGAGCGTGACATCAGCGCTGCGAGTGCCTCGCCGGCACCGCGACCTTCGTGGCAGACGGCGACAACCTGTTCCGTGATCGGCATCTCGACACCATACCGACGAGCTAGGTCGAGCACGCTTGGCGAACTCTTGACACCCTCAGCGACCATATGCATGGCACCCAAAATCTCGTCGATGGACTGACCCTGTCCGAGCGCGATCCCGACTGAGTTGTTCCGGCTCTGTTTCGACGAGCACGTGGCAATCAAGTCACCCATCCCCGCCAGTCCGGCGAATGTCGGTGGGTCACCGCCCATCGCCACCCCGAGTCGTGCCATCTCAGCCAGACCCCGGGTGATCAACGTTGCCCGCGTGTTGTCGCCGAATCCCATCCCTTCGGCCATTCCCGCAGCGATCGCAATTACGTTCTTGACCACGCCCGCGACTTCGCAACCCACGACATCAGGGTTGGTGTAGATCCTCAAGCTCGGTCGAGTCAAGATCCGCTGTAACTCGGCAGCGATCGTCGAGTCAGGGATCGCCACGACGCTGGCCGCCGGCTGCCCAGCCATGATTTCCTTCGCCAGGTTCGGCCCGGTCATCACCCCAACCGGACGACCGGGCATCTCCTCCGAAGCGACCTCGGTCATTCGCATCAGCGTTTCGCGTTCAATCCCTTTCGTGAGGCTCACGATCGGCACCCACGGCCGTAGGTACTGCGACGCATCGTGGGCAATCTCACGAAAGCCGTGCGACGGCACCGCCATCACGACAACGTCGGCATCGGACACCGCTTCTTCCAGCGAAGCCGTGGCCCGCAACTGGTCAGGCAGGGTGAAGCTCGGCATGTAGTCAGGGTTGACGCGAGCGGCGTTGATCTGGTCAGCAAGCTGTTGCCGACGTGCCCACAGCAAGGTTGGCGTGTTAACGCTCGCTAGCGCTGCCACTGTCGTACCCCAAGACCCGGCACCGATCACCGCCACCCTGATCTCCGACGAACGCGACATGTCAGGATCGTACGCCCATGCCCGGCCGGTAGGCGCACTGCTCGCAACCCAGGGTCTCCCGTCTCCTAGTGTGCGTGACGTGGACACGGCGGTGCTGATCCCGATCAAGGCGTTTCACGCGGCCAAGGCACGATTGGCCGCACACGTCACGCCTGCCGACCGACAGCGCCTCGCACGCTGGATGGCCGACCGTGTCGTCGACGCGGTTCGCCCGCTCCCGACATTCGTGGCATGCGACGACGACGAGGTGGCGTCGTGGGCAACCGAGCGAGGCGCAGAGGTGCTCTGGAGTCCCGGACTCGGGCTAAACGGGGCGATCGACAACGGCGTCGACACGATCGGAGGGAAGGGCCTAACTCAAGTGATCATCACGCACAGCGACCTACCACTCCCGGCAGGCTTGACGACGATCGCCGAGCCCGATCACATCGTGCTCGTTCCCGATCGTCGACGCGACGGCACCAACGTGCTCAGTCGGCCGTGCGACGCCAACCTTCCGGCCTGCTACGGGCCGGCCAGCTTTCGCCACCATCTCGAAGCCGCACAGGCAACCGGGCTGGCTGTCACCGTTCGGATCGATGCTTACCTTTCGATCGATATCGACACGATCGATGATTGTCGTCACCCCAAGGTGGCAGCGCTGCTGCGACCAATCCTTGGGGAGATTGCGGTTCCGTGAGCGCCAACGAACCGGGACAGCCTGCACTGTCGTTCAATGCTGCTCCGTTCAGCCAAAACCTGGCGACTCCGGGTGTGGCGCTCGCAATCGGCGCCCACCCGGACGACGTCGAGTTCGGCTGCGGGGCAACGCTCGCCAAATGGGCCGCCGGCGGCTGCCTCGTACATCACCTGATCTGCACGGACGGATCGAAGGGCACCTGGGATGTAAACGCCGACCCACGTGCGTTGGCCGAGCGTCGCCAACATGAACAACGAGCTGCCGCCAAACGGTTGGCCGGATCGAACGCCGGCCAGGTCGTATTCCTCGAATACGTTGACGGCGAACTCGACAGCAACCTGTCGGCGCGTGGACGCGTCGCCCGCGTGATACGCGAATTGCGCCCCGATGTGGTGCTCGGTCACGATCCGTGGAAGCGATATCGCCTGCATCCAGACCATCGCCACGCCGGCCTGTTGGCTTGCGAAGCGATCGTCGCAGCGCGCGACCCGCATTTCTTCCGAGAACACGAGATCCCCCATCATCGCCCAGATCATCTGTTGCTGTGGGAGGCCGACGCTCCGGATCATGTCGAGGACGTCACCGGTTGGGTCGACACCAAGCTTGACGCCCTCGAGGCTCATAAGAGCCAGTTCGAGTCGACCATGAAAGCAGTCGATGGCGAGCAGTTGAACGCGTTCCGAACACGAATCAGCGAACGCCTGCTAGGGCTCGGTGCCACCTATGGCTTCGGATCAGCGGAAGTCTTCAAACTCGTCAGCGATCTCTAGCTGTGCTTGCTCGGTGATCTGAGCCCGGGCGCGAAACAGGGCGAGGCTTTCGGCCCCGCCCCGAATCACAACGCAAATCAGCTCACTTCTTCTTTGCAGCTTTCTTGGCCGGAGCTTTCTTGGCCGCAGCTTTCTTGGCCGGTGCAGCCTTCTTCGCAGGTGCAGCCTTCTTCGCCGGAGCCTTCGTGGCAGGAGCGGCCTTCTTGGCAGGAGCGGCCTTCTTGGCAGGTGCAGCCTTCTTCGCCGGAGCCTTCTTGGCAGGAGCGGCCTTCTTGGCAGGTGCAGCCTTCTTCGCCGGAGCCTTCTTGGCAGGTGCAGCCTTCTTCGCCGGTGCAGCCTTCTTGGCAGGTGCAGCCTTCTTGGCAGGTGCAGCCTTCTTGGCAGGTGCAGCCTTCTTCGCCGGAGCCTTCTTTGCAGCCATGAGTTTTCTCTCTCTCAGTTCAGTGCGGACTTGAGGGTGGAGCTCGCCGTGAACTTCATCGCGGTCGAAGCCTTGATAGCAACCGGCGCGCCGGTCTGTGGGTTGCGGCCGGTGCGAGCCGGACGCTTGGTGGTGCTGAAGGCACCGAAGCCCGGCCACGAAACCTTGTCACCGGATTTGGTTACGGAGACGACGGTGTCGAAGAACGCGCCGACGGTTCGCTCAGCATCAGCCTTGGAGACGCCAGCGGCGTCAGCAATGGCATCGATCAGTTCTGCCTTGGTCATGAACATTCCTTTGGTAGCGGATATGAGCGAATCGCAGATTTCGCGACCCGCGGCCCATATGGGCTATGTTCATCAAACGCATCAAACTACAACGATGCAACTATAAATCTAGTTGCACTTGCAACGATCCGAAAATGAGACCCTTGCACGGAAACGGCTCGGAGCTCATCAGTCCTCCAGCGAAGTCGCAAGTCGCTCGCGGAGACGACTCGCGTACTCGGCCGATTCACCAATTTCATATCGCTCGCGCGGCCAAAAGAAACCCCGCAATCCATCGCCCTTGATGCGAGGGACGACATGGACGTGGAGATGAGGAACGCTCTGACTGACGACGTTGTTGTTCGCCACGAAGGTGCCTTGGACACTGAGTGCCCCCGGCATCACCGCCGAGATCCGCTGCACCCACTCGAACAGCGGGCCCACCTCGCCGGGATGCAGATCCGCCAAGGTGACGACGTGGCGTCGCGGAACAACCAGCGTGTGGCCACGAAACAGCGGCGACCGATCGAGAAAGACAATCGTTTCATCGTCCTCCCAGACGACGTCGGCAGCCAACTCCCCGGCAATGATCTGACAAAACGTGCAGACTGGCTGCGACGACACCATCTGTTCATCTTGTCTTCATCCAATTGGACCCTCAGCATCCACCAATCGACGCGTGTTGTCTTGTACAACTAGTTCGTTGCTGTTGGGACCGCCAGGACCCACCGGGGGTCACTGGCCAAATTGAGTTGTCAGGGGTACATGTGACCGATTTCCTCGCCACCGACCAGATGCGAAACCACGATGACGCAGGTTCGGAATGGGACGAGGAGTGCCTCGCAAGTACGACCACTAGGACCCGAGTGGTGATCGACACGTCAGTGTTGATTGCCGATCCGCACTGCCTGTTGTCGTTCGGTGATGCTGCCCTGATCATTCCGCTCACCGTCATCGAGGAACTGGATAGCCTCAAGGCCCGCCCCGACGATGTCGGTCGATCCGCCCGCACAGCACTTCGTACGATCGAAGACCTCCGGGTTCAGCACGGCGGCTCACTTGCCAAGCCGGTTCCAATTGGCGACGGCGGCGACGGCACCGTCGAGATCGAGATCAACGGGATCCAGAAGCACCTCTTGATCGAGCATGGGCTCGATACGAACGTGCCCGACAATCGGATCATCGGTGCGGCGCTCGGCCAGACGATGAAGGGTCCAACCCTGATGCTGTCGAATGATGCGGCCCTGCGGATCAAGGCCGCTCACCTTGGTGTCGCCGCCGCCGAGCACCAGCTCACGAAGCGCAGCCGCGACTCGCGTCCCGTCGGTTGGTCTGTGATCGAGGTCGGCTACGAAACGGTCGACTGCCTGTATGCCGCAGGCGCTGTCGATGTCTCCGTCATCGAGGGATCGACTGCTCTGATCGAGAACGAGTTCGCCGTGCTGCGATCCGGTTCACAGTCGGCGCTGACGCGACGGATCAGAGGTGAACTGGTGCTGCTCCCGCATGCCGCACCCGAGCCGTGGGGCCTACACCCCCGCAATAAGGAACAGCGGTTCTCGCTCGAGCTGCTGCTTGACCCAGACGTTGCGGTCGTCGCCCTCGACGGCCGGGCTGGCACCGGCAAGACGATCCTCGCCATCGCCGCCGCGCTTGAGCAGGTCGTCGAACATCAACGCTACGAGCGCGTCGCGGTGTATCGCCCCCTGATTCCGGTCGGTCGGGCCGATGTCGGTTTCCTACCCGGCGGCCTCGATGAAAAGCTCGACCCCTGGATGTCAGCGATCTACGACGCCATCGTTGCCCTCACCGAACGCGGCAACAACCGCGACGCGCGACGGTTGATCGACGAGCTGACGAGCAGAGGTCAGCTGTCGTTGGAATCGGTCACGTTCCTCCGCGGCCGGTCGCTGCACCGCCAAATCGTCGTGATCGACGAGGCCCAAAACTTGGAACCAACGACGTTGCGGACGATCCTGACGAGGGTCGGCGAGGGGACCAAGGTGATCTTCACCGGTGACACCAGCCAGATCGACGCCCCATACCTCGGTGAGTCGAACAACGCACTCGCCGTGCTCACGAACGCCTTCGCTGACCAACAGTGTTTCGGCCACGTCACGCTGACGGCGTGCGAGCGCAGCGATGTCGCCAGCCTCGCCGCCGAACTCCTGTAAGGGAGACGAGCACGCCGCCCAATCGAACTCTGTCACACCCGCCGCCTAAGTTGGCGGGTATGACGACCGATGCGCGGCTCCCGAGGTTCGCCGTCGTTGACATCGAAACGTCCGGGCTCTCGATGAAGCGACATCGCGTGCTGCAGATCGCCGTCGTGGCAGTCGAGCACGGAGTCATCGTTGATCAGTGGGTCTCGTTGGTCAAGCTTCGTTGGCGGTTCCAGCGGCTCGGGCCACGCCACGTGCACGGACTCGACCGTGCGTCCCTGCGAGCGGCACCTGACAGAAACGACGTGCTTCGCGAGCTCGCTGATCGCCTCGATGGTGCAGTATTCACCGCCCATAATGCTCGGTTCGACTGGTCGTTCATCGAGCGGGCCGCCCGCAAGGCCGGCATCGACCTCCCGACCGCTCCCCGACTGTGCACGTTGCGAATGTCACGATCACTCGACGCCGACCGCCAACGCTCACATCGTCTGGCCGACCTCTGTGACCGCTACGGCGTCACCAACAATCGTCCCCACGACGCGCTCCACGACGCCTTGGCGACCGCTGAGATCCTGCCCCACCTGCTCGACGCCCATGGAGTCAACTGTGCGGCTGACCTCGAACTGCTCTACGAACGGCGATAACGCTCCAAGAGTCGAGCCGCCGTCGTCGAACCAAGACCTCGCCAGTCAGCAGGTTCAAGTAGTTCCGCATCTGGCCCGAGCCGCACCAACGTTCGAGCCAGCCATTGCATGCTCGCCACGGGCAGCGTGACCGTCACCCAACCCGCTCCGTCCGCATCGCTGACGCTGTCAACAGGAAATCGTTCGATCACCCAACGCGCCGACGGTGCCAACCGAAGCACGGCTCTCGGAACCGAGCCGTCGTCGAACCAGGAGCCCGGTGCCGGCATTTCCCGATCGGTTGGTTCGACAACGCGGCCGGTCGGTTGCAGCGACTCGATTCGATCGACTCGAAACGTTCGCAACTCGCCAGATCGATCGTCATCCGCAGAGGCGTACCACTCGCCGCGATCCGCAAAGACCTGACGTGGCACGATTAGCCGCGTCGTCACTTCATCGCGTGATGGGCTCCAGTAGTCGATCCGCAGTTGAGCATGCCTGACGGCGGCGTCGGCGAGTTGATCGAGCAGAGGTGGCCGGTCAAGATCGATACGAACGCCCGACGTGTCATCTTCTCCGAGCGCCGTAGCCAGCTTGGCCAGGCCACGTCCGAGCGGGCCATGCTCGTCGGCCCCCGGCAGTTCCATTGCCGCCCGACCGGCGGCGAGCAGTTCGAACGCCTCGACCGAGTTGAGTCGAAGAGGGCGCGTGAACAGCCGTGGGACGCCAACCCAAATCATCCCCTCGTCGATGAACACGTCGATCAGTTCATCGACAAACGGCGGTAGCCCGCACATCGCAACGAGCTCCAGATCCCGAACGATCTCGACTTCCGACAGATTGAACCGCTCGGCCGCTTCGGCGACCGATACCTCGCCGCGCTCCATCAGCCACGGGAGCATGACGAGCAGCCGCCGCAGGCGCTCCTCGGCGGGGCGCGGGCCGGCTCGAGCATTCGGGGTCACGTGGCCACCGCCTCGAGCCAATCGACGACACTTTGTCGTACCGAATCGGGTGCCAGCACCTCGGCGTGCTCGAGATAGCCGAGCAGCCACGAACGAAATGCCGGGAGGTGCGCGCATGGTACGTCGACCACGATCGAACCGTCAGCGCGTCGCTCGACAACACGGTCCTCGCCGAGTTCCCGGACGGCAGCCGCGGCCCGTGTTCGATCAATCAGAACGCGGGCGTCCGGTACCGAATCGTCGGCACCGAAAAGCTTCGGATCCTCGGGAATTGCCTGACGAGGATCAAAGTTTGCCGGCCGCTCGAACGTCGATCCCGGCTCGAGTCGCACGTCGCTTTCAATGCGATCAATCCGGTACGTCCGACACTCACCGCGTCCGTGGTCGAATCCGACGAGATACCAGAATCCATCGCGCAGCAGTAGACCCCATGGGTCGACGATGCGGTCAACAGACCGATAGCTGAACACCACGGAGGTCCGACTGGCGACGCCCTCGCGCAACACGGGGAGTCCTGCCAGATCAGGAACAATCGCCGTGACAGGGGCGCTGCGATCGAGCAGTCCGGCCCCCAGCTTCCACAGCGCTTCCTGGCCGATCGCCGAACCGGGTCGAGTCGCCGCCATCGCCACCTGGAGCGCACGCGTCTCGTCGTCGTCCAATTGCAGATCGTGCATCTCGTAGCGCTTGCGGTCGATCCAGTATCGGGTCTGACCGGCGTAGAGGCCACTCGGCACGATCTCCTGCTCGATCGGTATGCCGATCTCGCGCAACGCCGACTTGTCGCGCTCGAACGATGCCCGCTTGGCACCCTGTCCTTCGGGATACTGACCGTCGAGCGCACCAGAGATCTCCACAAGACTCAGCGGCGACCGTGTCTCCAACAGCAACGCCAGTAAGTTGGTGAGGCGCTCAAAACGATCAACCATCATCGTGACTGTCGTTCATCGTGACTGTCGTTCATCTTGACTGTCGTTCATCTTGAATAGTCGTAGAAACCGCGGCCGCTCTTGCGACCGAGAAGACCGGCATCAACCATTCGGGACAGCAACGGCGGCGCGGCATACAGCGGCTCTTTGAATTCGGAATACAGGCTCTCTGCAACGGCCAGTGTCGTGTCGAGACCGATCAGGTCGGTGAGGCGGAGCGGCCCCATCGGGTGGCTGCAGCCTTCGACCATCCCGGTGTCGATGTCTTCTGCGGACGCGAACCCCGACTCCAGCATCCGGATCGCCGACAGCAGATAGGGGATCAAGAGTGCGTTGACGACGAATCCGGCGCGGTCCTTGCTGTGAATCACTCGCTTGTGCAGAACGTCGGTGGCGAACGCTGCTGACCGTGCCGTGGTCTCGTCGCTCGTCATCAGGCTCGTGACCAGCTCGACGAGCCGAAGCACCGGCACCGGATTGAAGAAATGGATGCCGATCACCTGCTGCGGCCGCTGCGTTGCGGTACCGAGTTTCATGATCGGGATCGAACTGGTGTTACTCGCGAGAATCGCCCCGTCGGCCGTCACCACGCGATCGAGCTCCTTGAAGATCTCGACCTTCATCTTCTCGTTCTCGATCACCGCCTCGACGACGAGATCGCGGTCGGCGAAGTCGGCCAGATCCGTGGTGAAACTGAGCCGGTCGACCGCTGCGTCGCGCTCGTCTTCGGTCATTTTCCCGGCCGACAGCCCACGGTCCAATGAATTGACCAATCGGGCGCGCCCGGCCTCGGCAACGTCTGAGCTGATCTCACGGATCATCACGTCAAGACCAGCCCTCGCACACACCTCGGCGATTCCCGACCCCATCAAGCCGCACCCGACCACACCAACCCGCTCAATCGTCGACACCGAATCACTCATGGGCGAGAGATTACTGTCGGGCGCGTCCCGATCGACCGGCCCAGAGCTCAGCAATCAGGTCGATTCTTCGCGACGGTGACCGGCGCTCAGCTCCTTCCGCGATGCAGCATCGATCTGATCGGCGGTGGCGACACCGACGGTTACGTTCGTCAGCGCCCGTAGTGTCGACGTCCGGACGCCGCCTTCGAGTGCCGCCCGTTCACCCAAAATTGCTCCGGGGCCAACGTCCGCGATCGCTTGTCCGTCGATCTCAACGCTGATCACACCATTGAGGAGCAGAAACACCTGGTCGCCCGGTTGGCCTTGCTCAGTGAGCACGGATCCCTTCTTGAACTTGCGGATCGAGGGCTTCGCGCCACCTCGCATGATGTGGTCGGCAAGTTCGCGTTCGAGCGCGGTCTCGACGGCCGTGACCAATGCCGGCGAGTCTTCGTCGCCCCACGGTGTGTGCTTGCCGAATGAATGCCGCCACCAGTCCTTGAAGTCGGCCAAACCCGCCTTGGCGGCGAGCGCGCCGTGCTCGTCGTAGATCCAATGCCGCGGGAATGTGCTGGCACCGAGCAGTTCAAACTCACTCGTGCCATCGACATGGATGGTGAGCGACAGCGTCGACCACACCGTCGGTGCCTCAAACTGCACGAACGGGGGTTTGCTGACCCTCCGCGGGGCAGGCAGCGATGTATGACCGCCAACGGTTTGAACGAACCGTGCGCTCGTGTCGGCGAGTTCGACAGGTCGCCGAATGTCATCGAAGGCGACCGCCGCGAACCTCGCCTGCTTGCTGCCGACAGCCACCGTCGTGGCACCCATCATGCAGCCCCCTTCGTGACCGGAGTCGACGATCCGTCCATCGTCGACCTCGATCCAGCCGACCAACTGGTTGGCGAAACGGAACCGATCGGCTACGCGTAGTGCGGCGAGATCCACGATCTGGTCGGGGGGTGGCTCGTCGTAGTGGGTGAAGCCGCTCTCAAAGGCGGCCCTATTGAGCCCGGTTACTGCTTCCGACGGGATCCAACTGAGGCTGGTGACGCTCGATTCGATCCGCATCACGTCACCGTGAATTCTTGAATCAATCGTGTTGTGAGAACCGTTTGGTTGAGGGTTCTGTTCATAGTGAACTCCGTTCTCGCCAGCCCGGCCGATGCGCCGAACCGTGAGTTCGACGGTACGGATCGGCGTGCTCGCGAACGAGGTGACAGACCGGTGTCTCGTGCAGGGTGCCAGCACCCCCGCACAAGGGACGCCAACGTCCTTGTCGCCATCAGCGCGTTCGTGATCTGATCGTGTGGTGCGAATTCCGTTGCTGCTCGCCCGGGCCCAACTTCGACGCGGATGGCGGAGCCTGGTCGGCATCGCGCTGTTGATCGCACTCGTCGGTGGGCTGGCGCTTGCTGGTATGGCCGGAGCCCAGCGGACGCTTACGGCCGTCGACCGGATGATCGACGCCACAGACGCAGCCGACATCTCCGTCAATCCCGATATGGGTGACGAGTCGGTACTCGACTTCGACAAGGTTGCGGCTCTGCCGATGGTCACCGATTTCTCACGACTGCACGGGGTCAGATTCTTTCGAGCGACGCCAACCGAATCGATCGAGGAGTTTTTCGGCGGCGGCGTCATCATGGCGACCGACGGCGGTGCGCTTGCTCGCTTCGAACGTCCGGTCTTGACCGATGGCTATGTCCCTGACCCGGCTTCGCTCGACGAGATCTACCTCGACCGAACATACGCCTTGCGCAAAGGGCTTGAGGTCGGTGACCCCCTGATCTGGCGCATGTTCGCCGACGACGAACTAGGGCCGGCCTTCAACGCCTTCGAAGCGGGAGACCGCGTCGATGCCCTGGCGATCCTGAACGACCCAACGGCAGGCACGACAATCGAGCTGCGAGTGGCCGGGATCGGAACTGGGCTTGAGGGTGTCGCCGTCGACGAGGGGTATGAACCCGTGACGTCCTGGATCGGTCCGGCCCTGTACCAATCGTTGGGCGAGCCGACAGCGGGCTACGGCGGAGCGGCGGTCCGTCTCGACGACCCAGCTCATCTCGACGAGTTCAAGGCGGCGGTCGAT
The DNA here is from genome assembly GCA_031422395.1 of Ilumatobacteraceae bacterium. GTDB lineage: Bacteria > Actinomycetota > Acidimicrobiia > Acidimicrobiales > Ilumatobacteraceae > Ilumatobacter. Next base: position 41,628 of record JANPLQ010000121.1, read on the forward strand.
GCGATGGCACCCGACGAGAAGGTCGTGTACCAGACGCAGGCAGTCACACGCGCCAAGGCGTTACGAGCAACGCAACCTGCAGCGATCGCGTTGGCGATCTTTGCGGCTGTCACGGCGCTGCTCGGGTTGTTGCTAGTCGGTCAGGCGATCGCACGATGGTTCCAACTGGACTCGCGTGACAACCGGACGCTGGCTGCGCTTGGCACGACACAGCGCGAGCGATTCGTCACCTCGATGATCCGTCTGACATTCGCTGCGCTGGGGGGTGTGATCGTGAGCATTGCGATCGCTTTTCTCCTCTCGGCGATGACACCAGTCGGGCCGGGCCGGCTCGCCGAGCCGGATCCCGGGTACAACTTCGACACGACCATCGTCCTGACTGGTGCAGGTTTGCTGTTGATCGCGATCATCGGTGTCGGGGCGATTCCGGCGTGGCATGCTGCGCGTCAAACCAATCGAAGTCCGGCGTCGCACGGGTCGTCGGTCGCGAGATGGCTCGCCGGCCGTGGAGCCTCACCACAGTTGACGACCGGCGTGCGGTTCGGTCTGGAACCGGGCCGGGGCTCGACGGCAGTGCCGACTCGGGCGACGATCATCGGTGCGATTACCGCGATCAGTGTGGCGACGGCGACGATCGTATTTGCATCGAGTCTCGACCGAGTCGTCAACGATGGACGCTTTTTCGGCTCGAACTTTGATATCGGAATCGACTTCGACCTCAACGTGGCTGCCGACGAGGAAACCATGGAGCAGGTCGTGTCGGTGGTCGCCGCCGACGAGGCAGTCAATCGCGTCGGCGAGATGAGGATCACCGAGATCTTGGTCAACGGTGAGCCAGTTACGTCGGTGGCCTTCGACCCCAACGGTGCAGAGCCGGCAGTCGAGCCGACGGTCGGCGACGGACGAGCGCCTTCAGCGATTGATGAGATCGCTCTCGGCCGCACGACGCTGCGTGAATTCGATGTCGAAATCGGCGACACCGTGGCGGTCGAGGCGGCTGGCTTCCGCGGCCAAGCAGAGGTCGTCGGGCGCGCCGTGCTCCCCGGCGTCGGGTTGTACCCAGGCTCTGACCGCACCTCGATCGGTGTCGGAGCGCTCGTCGCCCCGGAGTCGCTAGGCCCACGAGATGACGCCACGAAATCATTTGTCGTGGTCGATCTCGAACCGGCCGCAGACGCGGCGGCGTTCGAGCGGCGGATGTCGGAGGACTTGGCCGCGTATGGGTTGATCCTCTTCGGATCGAACTCACGCCCGTCGGACATCCAGGGTCTGGCCCAGCTTCGTTCGCTGCCGGTCGTGTTGGCGGCGTCACTCGTGGTCCTCGTCGCAGTCACGGTCGTTCACGCCATGGTGGTCGCCGTGCGACGGCGCCGCCGCGACGTGGCGATCCTGCAGGCGTTGGGTTCGACACGCGGGGAGGTCACCGCTATCGGTGTGTGGCAGGGCGCCACGATCGGTGTCATAGCATTGCTCTTAGGAGTACCGCTCGGGATCGTGGCCGGGCGATGGTGCTGGACGCTTCTGGCCAACGAGTTCGGCACATTGGCCGAACCGGTGGTTCCCCTGCTCGCAGTCGGATTGCTGACCGTCACCGTGGTCGCATTGACAGCAGCAGCCGGGGTGGTGCCGATCAGGCGCGGCTTGCGTCACCTCCCGGCCGACGTGCTGAGGTCGGAGTGAAATGACCAGTGAGATGACAGGTGAGATGAGCGATCAGACGGCAGTCGTGGTCGGTGCCGGCCCGAATGGGCTGATCGCGGCGATCACACTCGCCCGCGCCGGTTGGCGGGTCACGGTGCTCGAAGCAGCGGCGACGCCTGGCGGCGGTATGCGCTCTGCCGAGCTCACGTTGCCAGGAGTGGTACACGACATCTGCTCGGCGATCCACCCGCTCGCCCTCGGCTCGCCCGTATTCCGTGAACTGGCGGCGAGTGACCGGACGTTGGCGGACCATGGGCTCGAGTGGGTGCACCCAGAAATCGCCCTCGCTCACCCACTCGACGATGGCCGTGCCGCACTGCTGCACCGGTCGTTGGACGAGACCGCATCGCTCCTTGGGGCTGACGGATCGGCGTACCGGCGACTGTTCGGCCCACACGTCGAAGCCGGTTTCAATCTCACCGACGGGCTCCTATCACCGTTGGCGCTACCCCCAAAGCACCCGCTGGCACTTGCGCGTTACGGCTCGGTCGGAATTCGCTCGGCACGTGGAGTCGCCCGCTCGCGGTTCAATGAGGACGAAGCGCAAGCGTTGTTCGCCGGCCTAGCTGGACATTCGATGCTGTCGCTTCGCGCCCCAGCAACGGCTGGCTATGGGCTGATGCTCGGCGTGCTCGCCCATGTTGTCGGTTGGCCATTGGCTCGCGGCGGGTCGCAACGGATCGCTGACGCACTGGTTGCGTTGCTCGAAAGTTATGGCGGCACGGTCGAGTGTGATCATCGAGTCACGTCGCTCGCTGCGCTGCCGCCAGCCGGCGCTGTGCTACTTGACGTGACACCCCGACAGTTTCTGGCAATCGCCGGTGACTCGGTTCCGAGTCGGTATCGCAAGCGCCTTACCCATTTCCGTCACGGCCCTGGAGTATTCAAGATCGACTGGGCACTTGACGGCCCGATCCCATGGACCAACCACGAGTGTTCGCGAGCCGCCACGGTTCACGTCGGCGGCAAACTCGACGAGATCGTCCTCGCCGAGAGCGAGGTCCAGAACGGTCGCCACCCCGAGCGCCCATACGTGTTGCTCGCGCAGCAGAGCCTGTTCGACGGCGCCCGTGCCCCTGCCGGCACCGAAACGGCCTGGGCCTACTGTCATGTGCCAAACGGCTCGATTGTCGACATGACCGACCGCATCGAATTGCAGATCGAGCGATTCGCACCGGGTTTCCGAGATCGGATCATCGCCCGCCACACGATGAACACCGAGGCGATGCACGATCACAACGCCAACTACATCGGCGGCGATATCAACGGAGGAATCGCTGACCTGCGTCAGTTCGTTGCACGACCAATCCTCGGCCTGCATCCATGGAAGACACCACTCAAGGGCGTGTACCTGTGTTCCAGTTCCACTCCACCCGGTGGTGGCGTGCACGGGATGTGCGGATGGCATGCGGCACAAGAAGTGCTCAGAGATTCGAAACGAAGTCGGTGATGAACGGATCGGCGACACGGCGTTGTGAACCGTCGCCGACCGTGGTTCGGCGCGAGACTGTGCATCGAGGAGGAGTCGTGCCGGACGAGATCAACGAGCGGGTGAGCGTGATGATCGTTGACGATCAATCGCCGTTCCGGGCCGCCGCCCGCGCCGTCGTCGACCGTGTCAAAGAATTCCAGTTGGTGGCCGAAGTTGCTTCGGGCGAAGAGGCCGTGGCGGCCTCAGCCGAAATCGCACCGCAATTGATACTGATGGACATCAACATGGGCATGCTCAACGGGATCGAGGCGACCCGCATCATCACCCGCTCGCATCCGGCGACGAAGGTGATCCTGGTGTCGACATACACGCTCGACGACCTTCCACCGGCAGCCCGCACAAGCGGCGCGATCGCCTATGTCAACAAAGACGAGTTGTCGCCGCGCATGATCCGGCGCCTGTGGGAAGCCGGGGGCGACCCCGACTGGCTAGCGACTGGCTGATCGGTTCAGTCAGCCGCAGGTGAGAGAGGGATCGTGCCCGTGATCGTCGTACCGGAACCGGGTGATGAGACGACGTCGACATGTCCACCGAACGCACCAAGCCGGTCAGCCATGTTGACGAACCCGTGGCCATCGCCTGCTCCGGTCGCCAGGTCGAAGCCGACACCATCATCTTTGATTTCGAACCTGAGCATGTCGCCCGAATCGAAAACGTTGACGCTGACCGAGGCGTTCTCTCCAGCGTGTTTGCCGGCGTTCTGGAGTGCCTCGACCGTGCAGAAATAGACGGCGGCCTCGATGTCGTTACCGTAGCGGCCGACTCCATCGAAGGCGACCGTCGTGTCGAGTGCGGCCCGGTTTGCCGCCGCCGGGAGTGCCTCACACAGCCCACCAGAGACGAGCAGCGGCGGGAAGATGCCGTGGGCGAGCGCCCGCAACTCGCCGATCGCGGTCGTCACGTCACCCTTGATCTCGTCAATCATCGACATCGCATCCGCCGGGTCGTCCTCGACCGCGTCGCGAGCAAGCCGCAGCTTGACCGCCAATGCGACCAGATGCTGCTGGGCCCCGTCGTGGAGATTGCGTTCGAGCCGACGCCGTTCGGCATCACCGGCGGCGACGATGCGCGCTCGCGAATCAACGAGTTCCTGATTGCGTAGCCGGAGTTCGTCGAGGCTTGCCTGAAGGGCGGCGTCGAGTTGCACGTTGTGTAACGCCAGACCAATCTGGCGGGCGATCTCGGTCAGCACCGTGTCTTCGGCTTCGGTGAAGGATTCAGCGTCAGGGCGTCGGGTGACGACAATGAAGCCGAGTAGCAACCCGGCGTGGGCGACTGGAGCGACGCGCATCGCTGCGCTGCCAGACTCGCCGACGAGTTGTGGCACCCAGATGTCGAGCCAGGTGCCGCCACTCACCCCAGCCCGTGCCACTACCGGTCGTTCCTTCGGCCCGATTGCAATCGGCGGCGATTTGCGGTGCGGGACACCCGCGGTGCGTTCGAAGCGACCATCCTGCCCCGTCCAGACCTCGGCCGAGAGGAGCACCATGCTGGTCCGTAGGTTTTCCGCCAACTGCAGCATCAACTCATCGAGCGGGATCGACCGGGTCAACCGTTGGCCGAATGTGCGCAGCGTTTCGTCGGGTGCAACCCGGGCACCGTAGACCAGTCGATTGGCGCGCTCGGTCAGCCATTGCCGAGCCGGTAGGTACAGCAGTGCGGCGATTCCGGCGGCCACCATCGACAACAGGAGCAGATTCCGCTCGCCACCTTCAGGTGTGCGACCGAGGCCGAGCACCACCACGAGATAAATCGCAAGGATGAGCGCCGTCAGACCTGCGAGAGCCACGGTATGGGTCAAGAGGCGATCGACTCGGGCGACCATTTTCGGTAGCGTTCCAGCCACGATCGCCAACGGCAGCAGCCCGATCAAGGCCAGCGACACGGCGCCAGGGTGATTGGGCCAATCGGTGAGCAAGCGCAGCGCGATCACGACGAGCACACCCTCTGTTGCGACGGTGAGTCCCCACCCGATCCATTGAATCCGTCGCCGCTCGACGGCCCCGGCCAACCGATACCGCAGGTACGAGGCGTGCAGACCGATCGCGATCGCTGCCACCCAGAGCCCGACGACGGGCCAGGTCGAAATCGAGCCGAGATCGGTGCAGAGCACACCACCGACTGCCAAGCCGACCGCGTAACCGGCCAACACACCACGCTGGCGGGTTCGAGTCACCAGTCGCCCGTCAGGGAGAGCGACGAACATGTGTAACGCGAATGCTGGAAGTAGTCCCACGATCAAGCGAACCGCAATCTCGGCGAGGTCGTTGCCGGAACTGTCCGGATCAGCGGCCAGCGATTGGGCAAGACACAGCGCCCCGGAGGCAACCGAACCGGCCAGGACAATCGGACCGAGACGGTCCTGGCGTCGGCGGACTCCCAGCGCGATTCCGGCCACCGACCACAGCATGACCAGGATGGCGCCGACCACCTGCGTGGCAGTCAGCCGATCATTGCTGGCTCTGTTCACGAGTGCTGCCGTCGCCAGGCCGATGGCGACTGGTGCGGCGAGGAAACACCACGCTGGCTTCAGCTCCCGAGGCGCAACCGACAGGGCAGCCACCGCGATTCGCTGATCCGATTGCGGAGGCGCGGCGGGGCTGACGAGGACGTCCATCGACTCAAGTCGAGCCGATTTCAGACCAGACTGCAAGGGTGTCACCCTCGCGCCTGTCGGGGTGCCAGCATCACTCGGCCCTCAGATCGACGTGTGGTCGTCGTCGACTGATCGTCGATGCCGGCCCCGCAGCCAGCACGAATGAGACACCGAGTATGGCGGCGACGGCGACGATGGCGATCGCGACGGGCTCGAGCGAGCCGTTGATCGATTCAATCCGACCGCGAATACCTGGTTCGGGAAAGATCCGCTCGCCGAGATGTTCAGTTCGCCGGCACCGGCGACTGGCGCCACAACCTGCGTCCGTCGTCTTCGACGCGGCCGTCTTTCATCCGCACGATTCGTTCCGCTGCGTCGGCGACCGGCTGGTCGTGGGTGACGAGCAGGATCGTTTGGCCGCCCTGATGAAGTCGTCGGAAGAGTTCGAGCACTTCCTCGCCACCTTCGCTGTCGAGCGCCCCGGTCGGCTCGTCGGCGAGCACGATCGTCGGCTCGTTGGCGAGGGCGCGGGCAATCGCCAGCCGCTGACGCTGTCCGCCGGACAGCACACCCGGTGCCTGCTTGGCCTTGTCTCCGATCCCGAGTAGGTCGAGAAGGTCGCGGGCCCGCGATTCGGCAACCTTGCGCTTGCGTCCTGCGATCACGGCCGGCATCACGACGTTCTCGAGCACGGTCATGCCCTCAAGCAGATTGAAGAACTGGAACACGATCCCGACGTGCTTGCGGCGCATGATCGCCAGCCCATTCTCATCCTTTCCGGCGAGCGACTCACCGGCGATGATCACTTCGCCTTCGTCAGGTACATCGAGCCCGGCAACGAGGTTGAGCATCGTCGACTTGCCACATCCTGACGGGCCCATTACGGCCACGAATTCGCCGCGCCCCACGGACAGGTCGGCACCCCTCAGTGCTCGAACGGGTGCCGTATCCTGCTCGAAGGTTCGGTAGACCTCTGTGACCTGCACCGCCAGATCGACGGCATGTGCAGGTCCGGAGTTTTCGGCGGTGATTGGGTCAGCGGTGTCGGTCACGCTTGTGCTCCTTGGATCGATGCATCTTGCTGGCTGGGTTCGGAGGTTGCGAGATTCTGCGGCGGGAGGCGGAAGGGAACAACCGGTGTATCACGACCCTTGACGAGTTGCGAGTCGAGCCTTTCGAACACCTCTGGTCGGGTGGTCAGCGTGTTCCACGTTGGTTCGCTCAGCACCGTTTCGCCGGGTTCGGCGAACTGCTGGAGTCGCTGGCACAGGTTGACGGCATCGCCGACGAGCGTGTACTCGACACGTTCTTCACTGCCGAGCAGGGCGGCGGCAACCGTTCCAGTGCTGAGCCCGATGCCGAGCCCGAACGGGGTACGCCCTTCCTCAAGCCATTCCTCGTTCACGGCATCTTGGGCACGGTGCATGGCGAGTGCCGCAATCAGTGCTCGATCGGCGTGGTCGCGGGTAGCAACTGGTGCTCCAAAGACCGCCATCACGGCGTCTCCGACGTACTGCATGACCGTTCCTCCCTCTGACAGGATCGCACGATTCATCTCGGCGCGGTGACGATTAAGTTGCTGGGCCAAAACCGCCGGGTCAGCGTGCTCGGCGATTGACGTGTAGCCGCGAATGTCACTCATCACGACCGTGACATTGAGCGACTCGGTTTCACCGACTGCGCGGCCGCCAGCGATCAACTGGTCGGCGACGCCTGTCGGTAGCAACCGACTCAAGCTCTCACCCTGTTCTTCGCGCTCGACGATCGCCCGATGCAGTTTTCGCAGCCGGTCGAGGGCGCCGGCATGCCCACTCGTCACCCCTTCGGCGAGGTGCCGGAACAGGCGCTCGACCCGGTCATCAATCGCTGCAGGTGAGGTCCGCAATACCACCGCGATCGCCTTGATGGTGCGGCCGCTGGCGACCATTTCGAGTAGTTCGTCGTCATCGATGCTCAACCCGCCGGTGCGCCGTACAGGGTTCATCAGCGCTGACACGATCACGGGGTCGAGCATCGAGCCACCAGTTGCGACTTCGCGGATCGCTCGCCCGAGTTGATCGCCCTCGGCGATCCTGTCTTTGAGCAGGTAGGCGTAACCGGCGGAGCCTTCGGCGAGCAGTGCAACGGCATAGTCAGGGTCGTCGTATTGGCTGAGTATCACGACACCGGTACCCGGATGGCGCTTGCGGATCTCCTTGCAGGCGTCGATACCTTCCGACCCAAAATGCGGTGGCATCCTGATGTCGCTAACAATGACGTCGGGGTTGGCGGCCACGGCGCCTGCAACGAGCGAGTCGTAATCCTCGGCGATACCAACCACCTCGATGTCGGAATCGCGTTGCAACATGGCACTGACGCCGGCTCGGATGATTGCGCTGTCATCGGCAAGAAAGACGGTGATTGCCCCCATTGCTGACCCAGTCTGCTCGATCCGGCATCCGCTAGCGAGGGCGTCACCCTGTACCGCTGTGGAGGTGCTACCACACCCCTCGCCGGAGAGAGGGCACCCTCGCAGGCACCACGCTGTAGGTGTAGAACAGCGAGCATGCGTGGTCGGAGGAGATGATGGCGGCCGCGTTCGTAGGTCCAGCCGAGACGATGCGCGCCCATTCGCTGTTGAGACGCTCGATGTGGGCAACGGTCGCGCTCGGGCTGTTCGCCGGCGTCGCAGGAGGCCTGGCGATCGCAACCTGGAACATTGCCCGCCGTACATCGACGGTGTACGAGCGGTTCGTCGTGTACGAGGGCGTCGACGGCGTTGGCCTTTTCGCCTGCCCTGACGGAGTCGGACCCGAAACGCCCGACTGGCAGCAGCTGTGCGGCACCTACGACTATGCCGACATGCTCGAGTTCCTCGAAGGAATCCAGGGAGTCACATCGGCGGGGCGCGCCACGCAGGCGCTTGCCAGCGTCTCAACGCCGAGTGACGCTGACGTTTGGTCACGTCAACTGGTACCGGTTGCGCTCGACCTCGGAGCGCTGCCGTCGTTCGGTCGCCCGATCGTGGTGAGCGGTCGTTTCGCCAATCCGAATGTGGTCGAAGAAGTTGTCGTCAACGAGGAACTCGCGGCGCGTTTGAACGTCGGTGTCGGTGACGAGTTGGTCGTGACGCCGTATCGGGTCGACGAGTTCGACATCGCCGGCGAAGGCAGCATTCCCCCTGGCGGGCTACCGACGACGGTGACGATCGTCGGGGTGATGCGCCGACCGAGCGACCTGGTCGGGCGGCTTGGTGGCACACGTATTTACGATGACGCCAGCACTGTCGCGATGGGGCCGGCCTGGTGGGCGGCGATTGACGGTGATGCCGCCCGATACGGGGTAATTCTGCTGTTCGACGTCGATGCCTCCATCACCCACCTGGAGGTGATAGACGCGATCCGAGCCGAGTGGCCGGATCGGATGATGGAAGTCGAGCAAGGCTCAGCCTCCGGCGAAGACGCCACCGTCGTCGACGCGATCCACCTACAGGCCGTCGGGCTGACGCTCGTCGCTGCTGTGATCGGATTGGCTGCGCTCGTGTTCGTCGGGCAGACGGTGGCGCGTCAGGCGAAGCGGGAATGGCAAGACGCATCCACATTCGCTGCGTTGGGCATGACTCGAGGTCGGATGGTCGTCGCCGCTGGGATGAGGGCGCTTCCGATTGCAGCGATTGCCACCGTCGCTGCTGCGGTTATCACCGTTGGCCTCTCGCCACTCGGACCAATCGGCGTCGGACGCGCCGCCGAGCCCTACCCGGGCGTCTCGATCGACGGTCTCGTGCTGCTCGTCGGACTGCCGGCCGTAGCGCTCACGGTTCTGATCTTCGCCACGACGCCGATCGCCATGTTGAGATCACAGACGAATCAGCGGAACGTCAGCCGGTCATCGCCGATCGCCGCGTCGTTGTCCGCGCCGGGTGTCGCTGGGTGGGCAATGACGAGGTCGAGACGAGCGGGTGACCTGGCGCTCGGTTCGGCCGTGGTGGGTGTTGCACTCGCTGCCGTCGCCGGCGTCGCCGCCTGGACACTGACCGCCAGCTATGCCGACCTCGTCGAACACCCCGACCGTTACGGAGCGACGTGGGACATCCAGGTCGGCAACGTCGGTGACGAGCAGCAGGAGGCGGACACCAGGTCCCGGCTCGAGGCCGTGCCAGGGATCCGGGCTGTCGGGATCAAGAGCGATACTGGATTGGGAACCGGAACCGACTTCACGCTCGCGAGCTTCGAGCCATTTCTCGGAGACGTAAACGCTGCCGTGATCAACGACGGGCGAGCGCCGATCAGCGCCAACGAGATCGCCCTCGGTCGGCGGAGTATGGATGATTTCGGTGTCGGCATCGGTGATGTGGTGACGATTCCGCTGTTGGATGGCGCAGTCAGCCAGCCGTTCGACGTAGTCGGCGAGGTGGTCGTGAACGACGCACTGTCAGCGCAATCGGGGGTTGGGGCGTTGGTGATTCCCACGGTGTTCGACGAACTGTCACCGGGATCACTCAGTCAGACTTATGTCGTGTGGGTCGACTCCGAGGTCGACCGGGCAGCGACGTTGCAGGCGGTAAGAAACGCGTTTCCGACGTCGTTCGTCGAACCGCATCCGACGCGCCAGATTCTCAATCTTGAGTTGGTGTCAGACCAGCCGGCTGTGCTTGCGATCACGATCGGTCTGCTCGCCGGCGCGGCGTTGATTCACGCACTGGTGATGTCGATCAGACGTGGCCGGCGTCAGATTGGTGTGCTGCAATCGCTCGGATTCACGCGCCATCAGGTGGCATCGAGCGTCGCCTGGCATGCGTCGATCCTGTCGGTGACAGCATTGATCGTCGGCGTGCCGACGGGCGTCGTGGTCGGGCGTGTTACATGGAGAGCGATCGCTGCCAACCTCGGCGTCTCGTCGCCTCCAGTGCTGCCGACGCCGGCGATTGCCGTCGTCGGTGTGTTGGTGATCGCTGTCGCCAATCTCGCCGCCCTTGGTCCTGGCTTGGTCGCCGCTCGCACAAGCCCAGCTGTTGCACTGCGAACTGAGTAGCCGGTCTCAGTCCGGCGTGGGGTCGGCTTTGTGGTAGGCGTTGTGGTCGGCGAGGTAGAGCAGCACGGCTTTCACGCGACGGTGTACCGTCAGCTCCTCGCTTAGCCCGAGCTTCGAGAACAACGAGTTGATGTGCTTCTCGACCGCCCGCTCCGACAGCACGAGGGTTCTGGCGACCGCGGCATTGTTCTTTCCCTGCGCGATCTCTGAGAGCACTTCGAGTTCGCGCGGTGTGAGGTGCTCGAGCGGCGAACTTTTGGCGCGGCCACGCGCTGTCACCAGCGTTTCGACGACTTTCGGATCGACGACGGATCCGCCGCCAGCGACTTCGCGTATCGCGTTGATCAGCTGGCTGCCTTCCGAGAGCCGTTCCTTGAGCAGATAGGCACGACCGTTCGAACCGGTGTCGAACAATTGCAGCGCATAGGTCGACTCGACGTACTGCGAGAGCACGACGACTCCGACCTCCGGATGACGTTCACGGAGTTCGGTGGCGGCGCGGATGCCCTCGTCCGTTCCGCTCGGCGGCATGCGGATGTCGGTCAGCACGACGTCGGGAGCGCAGCGCTCGACAGCCTCGAGTAACTCCGGAAGATCGACGCAGAGGGCGACGATTTCGATATCGGCGTGCGCCTCAAGCAGCTTGACGATGCCTTCACGCACGAGCAGCGAATCCTCAGCGACAACGAGCTTGAGCACCATTGCCAGCGATGATACTCGGCGCCGTCATTGCCAGACCGTTGGATCGCGTGACGAATTTCTGATCACCCGGCAGACTGTCTTGCATGTCTGACGTGGCTTCGCCGAAACCGCTTCGTCAATGGGTGGGGGCTTCCTATCCGCTAGGGGCCAGCTACGACGGGTCGGGGACCAACTTTTCGATCTTCTCGTCGGTTGCTGAAGGGGTCGAGTTGTGCCTGCTCGGGAACGCCACCGCTGCGGGGCGACGCGACGAGGTGCGCGTCGCCCTGACCGAAGTCGACGGTCACATATGGCACGCCTACCTTCCCGATGTGCGCCCGGGCCAGCATTACGGATGGCGCGTCCACGGGCCATGGGACCCCAAGCTCGGCTTGTGGTGCAACTCCTCGAAACTCCTGATCGACCCCTACGCCAAGGCGATTGACGGTCAGGTCGACTGGAATCCGGCCTGCTTCGGCTACGACGAGGCCGATCCGACGAAACCGAATCTCGACGACAGCGCTCCCCACGTCCCACTCACCGTGGTCAGCGATCCGTTCTTCAACTGGGGTAACGATCGCCCGCCGCGTACCCCGCTGCACGAAACGGTGATCTACGAAGCCCACATCCGCGGACTCACGATGAACCACCCTGGCGTACCGGAGAATCTGCGGGGTACGTACTCTGGCATCGCTCATCCGGTGATCATTGACCACCTCGTCAGCCTCGGAGTCACGGCGATCGAGCTGATGCCGGCACATCAGTTCATCCACGACCACCGACTGCACGAACTCGGGTTGCGCAACTACTGGGGCTACAACTCGATCGGCTTCCTCGCACCTCACAACGGGTACAGCTCACGTCCCGTGACCGGTCATGCCCAAGAGTTCAAAGCGATGGTGAAATCGCTACACGCCGCCAACATCGAGGTGATCCTCGACGTCGTCTACAACCACACAGCCGAAGGCAACCATCTCGGTCCGACATTGTCGATGCGGGGGATCGACAACCCCGCCTACTACCGCTTGATCGACGGGAAGCCCGACCGCTACCTCGACTTCACCGGCACTGGCAACAGTTTGAACATGCGTCACCCGCATGTGCTGCAGCTGATCATGGACAGCCTGCGCTACTGGCATCTCGAGATGCACGTCGACGGCTTTCGATTCGACTTGGCATCGGCGCTTGCCCGCGAGCTATACGAGGTGGATCGCCTGTCGGCGTTCTTCGACATCATCCAGCAGGACCCGGTGATCTCCCAAGTGAAACTGATCGCCGAACCGTGGGACGTCGGCGAGGGCGGTTACCAGGTAGGCAACTTCCCACCTCGCTGGTCGGAATGGAATGGCCAGTACCGCGACACGATTCGCGACCTGTGGCGGGGCGAGCCGTCGACGCTCGCCGAATTCGGGTATCGCTTCACGGGCAGCTCCGATCTGTACGAGGCTGACACGCGCAGGCCGACTGCTTCGATCAACTTCGTCACCTGCCACGACGGGTTCCCGCTCACCGATCTCGTCTCGTACAACGAGAAGCACAACGAGGCCAACGGTGAGGACAACAACGACGGCGAGTCGTACAACCGATCGTGGAACCACGGGGTCGAGGGCCCAACCGACGACGAAGCGATCAACGAGTTACGCGCCCGCCAGCGGCGCAACTTGATCGCCACGCTGATGCTGTCGCAAGGCGTCCCGATGTTGTCGGGAGGCGATGAGATCGGCCGCACCCAACTCGGCAACAACAACGGATACTGCCAGGACAACGAGTTGTCGTGGCACGATTGGAACAACGTCGACGTGGAGCTGCTCGAGTGGGTACAACGCATCGTTGCGTTCCGACACGACCGGCCGGTGTTCCGCCGCCGGCGTTGGTTCCAAAGCCGCAACATTCGCGGGATCGAAGATGTTGAATGGTTCCGCCCTGACGGTGGAGGGATGAGCGACGACGATTGGGAGACAGGGCATGCCAAAGCGGTCGGCGTGTTCATCAATGGCGAGACGATTCAGGCAACCGATCCTTACGGCGAACGGATCGTCGACGATTCATTCCTCGTGCTGTTCAACGCCAGTGAGTACGACCTTGATTGGACGATGCCGTTGAAACGGTGGGGAGCACGCTGGGTCGTCGATCTCGACAGCGCCAATCCCGAAGCGGGCACACCCGACCAACCATCGCGATTCTTCGACGCCGAATCGGAGACGTCGATCACGAGCCGGTCGATCATGGTCCTGCGACGGGTCGATGAGATGCCCTCACCCGCACACCCGGCTCGCCGCCGCTAGCTCCACCCACCATCCGCTTTCGGGTTAACTGCGGCGGGCGCGGTACCAGTTGATCGAGGCGTTGGTCGAGGAATCGTGCAAGTCGGGCGACGGTTCGTCGGTCAACTCCGGCGTGATTCGGTTGGCCAGTTCCTTGCCGAGCTCGACACCCCACTGATCGAAACTGTTGACACCCCACACGACCCCTTGCACGAACACGATGTGCTCGTAGAGCGCGATCAGCTGACCCAGCACCGAGGGTGTCAACCGGTCAGCCAAGATCATCGTGCTGGAACGGTTTCCGGGAAAGTGCCGGTGCGGCTCAGACTCGTTGGTGCGCCCGAACGCCAACGACTCGGCCTGGGCGAACAGGTTCGACATCAACAGATCGTGATGGTTGCGATACGGATGATTCGGCGTGGCAAAGCCGATGAAATCGACCGGCACGACCCGCGTGCCCTGGTGCAGCAGCTGGTAGAACGCGTGCTGCCCGTTCGTGCCGGGCTCACCCCAGACGATCGGCCCGGTATTGCCAACCACGGGGCTGCCGTCGAGCTTGACCCGTTTACCGTTCGACTCCATATCGAGCTGCTGGAGATACGCCGCGAATCGTGAGAGTTCCTGGGCGTACGGCAGCACCGCCTTCGTGTCGCACCCGAGCAAGTTGCTGTGCAGGATTCCGATCATCGCCAAAATGACCGGAGCATTCGACGTCGGCGGAGCGGTGCGAAAGTGATCGTCGATCGTTCGCAATCCGGCGAGAAACTCCGTGAACGCCTCATGGCCGATCAGGATCATCAGCGACAGGCCGATCGCCGAACCGACCGAATAGCGCCCGCCGACCCAATCCCAGAATCCGAACATATTGTCGGTATTGATCCCGAATTCGCTGACCCGTTCGGCGTTGGTCGACACGGCGACGAAATGGTCGGCGACGGCATCGTCACCGAGATCGGCGACGAGCCAGTCGCGTGCGGTCTGGGCGTTTGTCAGCGTCTCGATCGTGCCGAATGTCTTGGAGGCGACGATGAACAGGGTCGAGGCTGGCGACAGCCGCTGCAGCGTTGTGTGGATGTCGGCACCATCGACATTGGATACGAAGTGTGTGCGGAGCCGAGGATGACCGAACGAGGCCAGCGCCTGGGCCGCCATCGCCGGTCCCAGATCCGAACCACCGATTCCGATGTTGACGATGTCGGTAATCGTTTCGTCGGCTCGGACACGATCGGAGAACTCCGCCATTCGATCGAGCACAGCGTGTACGCCAGGAACGACGTTGACGCCGTCGACGACGATGATCGCACCCTTCGGTGCTCGCAGCGCTGTGTGGAGCACCGGTCGGTCTTCGGTGACATTGATCCGGGCGCCGGCAAACATCTCGTCACGTCGCGCCAACACACCGGCCGACACCGTGTGATCGATGAGTGCGTGCAGCAGGGCATCGTCGATCGGGTGCTTCGAAAAATCGATCCGAAGGTCGCCCGCTTCGACGACATACCGATCGGCACGCCCCGGGTCTTCGGCAAACAGTTCGGCGAGCGAACCATGGACTAGGAGGTCACGAACAAAATTGGAACTCATCGAGATGCGACGTTAGTCAGTGCGATGGAGCCTCACTGAAGGAGCCGCGGAGGCGTCCAGAAATGCGATCGTTGCGGTACGACTCACATTCGTGGCGGGCAACGACCTGTCGGCAAGCAACCATCGCTCGACGATCGGCCGTTTCGAGCTTCCCGCCACGAGAAACACCCGACTTCGGGCACCGTTCACCACCCGCCGAGTCAGTGTCATCCGACGCCATCCGTTGAACGGTTCGACCAACTCCACAGGTCGTTGCGAAGCGATCGTGGCTGAGTCGCCGGGAGGCCACGAGGCGGTGTGTCCGTCATCGCCCAGCCCGAGATGGACGACGTCGAGGCGTGCGGGGAGCGTTGAGGCGTATCGCCGGGCGGCAGCTCGAAGGTTGCTCGCGGTAACCGGCATCAGGTGCACGCGGCAAGGCAGGTCGGCGAGTTGGTTGGCGTTGCGCGCCTGGTGTCGATCAGGCGCAACTCGCTCATCGACCTGCCAGACGGCGATCGAGTTCCACGGAAGGTCCGACGCGATCAACGCGGCAATCATCGGCGGAGCCGTGCTCCCCCCGCTCAACGCGAGCGACGCCACACCACGTCGGCGAACGGCATCTGCGAGTCGCCGCGCGATCCATGCCGCCGTCGCCTCGGCTGGGTCGTCTGTCACGCGGATGTCCACCAGCCCAGCTTTGCCCCGTAGCGTGTTGCGGCGATGGATGCCAAGCAAAACCGCGGTCTCGAAGCGGCCTTGCTGGCATACACGCTCTGGGGGCTGCTCACGCTGTACTGGCGGCATCTGCGTGGCCTCGACGCGATCGAACTCGTCGGCTGGCGGATTGCATCAGCCTCGGTTCTGATGGCCGTCGTCGTCACAGTCTTGAGGCGATGGGGGCCGATCGTCGAGGCGCTGCGGGATCGTGGTGTTGCGAGTCGAATCCTGCTGGCCTCACTACTGCTCACGGTCAACTGGGCGACGTACGTGTGGGCAGTCGTCAACGACCACATCATCGAAACCGCCCTCGGATACTTTCTTGCCCCGCTCGGCACGATGGCGCTCGGGGTGTTCGTGTTCGGCGAGCAGTTGACTCGCGTCAAGCAGCTGTCGATCGTGCTCGCGATCGTTGCCGTTGTCGTGCTGACGGTCTCGTACGGGCGGCTGCCGTGGGTCGCTGTGCTGCTCGCCTTCAGCTGGGTCTTGTACGGCTGGACCAAGCGGCGCGTGCCGTTGGAGGCGATTGAAAGTTTGACGAGCGAGTTGCTCGTGCTGATCATTCCGGCGATCGGTTTGGTAGCGATCGGCTGGTTCCGCGACGAAGGCATTCCGGCGACGGCGACCGCCGGCGAGTGGGCCTTCCTGCTCGGAACTGGTGTGATCACTGCCGTGCCGCTGCTGCTGTTCGCGTACGCCGCCCAACGTGTGCCGTTCACGCTGCTCGGGCCGACGAACTACCTGGTTCCGATCATCAACTTCCTGCTGGGCTGGCTGGCGTTCCACGAGGATCTGCCACCGAATCGGGTGATCGGATTCGCGCTCGTGTGGGCAGCACTCGTGCTCGTCACCTTCGACGCGTTGCGACAACGACCGGAAATCTCCGAATCGACTCGTGTACGTGTGTAAGTGTGGGCAGGTACACATCAGTGGGAAAGGAACCTCATCATGCGTATTCACATCATCAGCGGGCTTGCCGCAGCGACTCTCATACTTTCAGCCTGCGGAGGTGGAGGCGGCGGCGACCGCTCTAAACTCGTCGATCAGGCGATCGACGCCGGCAACGAGGAAGGGTTCGAGTTGGACAAGGCATGCGTCACAGCGCTTGCCGACCAACTCAGCGACGAAGACGTCGCCAACATTTTGAATAACGACGAAGACAACGTCAGCCCTGAGGCCATGACTCTCGCGGCTCAGATGATGACAGGCTGCGGTGGCGCCGATGCGATTGTCGATCAGATGCTCGAGGAGATTGGAAGCACAGAAGGCCTCGACACCGAATGCTTCAAGGACGCGATCGAGAACGCCGACCCCGAACAACTCGCTGCCGGCAACGCGCCGGAGTTGCAGGCCGCCATGCTGGAGTGCATGTCGATCGACGGTTGATCCCGACAATGCCCTCGGCGGCGACGAGTGGTCGCCGCCGAGGGCTGGCAGACTGAGCGTATGGATACATCGCCTGACGAGCTGGCCGACTTGTCGCTCGACCAGCTGGTGGAGTTGGAGGCTCGCGCTGCACGCGCAAGCACGAGCGCCAATCACGGTGGCGAGATCGGTGATCACGATGAGGTCGAAATCGTGCTGCCATGGTGGCAACACCCAGTCAACATTCTCACGATCGTCGTGACGGCGGCGATTCTGGCGGCGATGATCGGTTGGATGGTCGGCGATAGCGGCTCGCGGATCCGTCACAACGAGGTCGACACCGGCTTCCTGCAAGACATGCGTGAGCATCACGAGCAGGCGATCGTGATGGGGTTCATTTTCCGTGGGCTTCCTGACACCAACCCAGGCCTCGACAGCGTCGCCCGGGCGATCGTGCAAGGCCAGAGCCTGGAGGTTGGGCGCATGATTCAGTTGCTCAGAAGCTTTGGGGAATCCGAAGCGAACGAGGGTGAAACGGCGATGACCTGGATGGGCCACGCCTCGCTGGTCGGACAGATGCCTGGCATGGCGAGTCAATCTGAGCTCGACCAACTCGGTCACTCCTCTGGCCGTGACGCCGACCAACTGTTCGTCAAATTGATGACCACTCACCACACGGCGGGTATCGAGATGGCAGAGTTCGCAGCTGAGCACGCTGAGAACGACGAAGTGCGCCTGATGGCGTCTTCGATGGCGGGCGCACAACGCGGCGAGATCATCGAGATGAGCCAGCAGATCGACTGATGGCGATGAGACGTCGCTTCGTTACCTCGGTCGTTGCGTTCGTCTGGCTACTTGCCGGATGCGGGTTCGACGCTGAAGTGATCATCGTCGAGGCGAATCGCACGCCCAGTGAGGTCGCCAACGGCGACGTGGCGGCTCAAGGGCCATCCGACACGCAATCGCCCGAGATCACCGAGCCAGGATCGACGGTGCCAACCACGTCACCTCCTGAAATCACCGAGCCGGCGTTGCCTCCCCTTTCCGAGCCTGAGTTGCTGATCGACGTGCCGATTGGTGACGTGGTCGATGTCGGCGACGAAAAGTCGGATCGCGACTACGACGCCTTCGTTGCAGTTGCGCTATCTGACATCGAACGGTGGTGGTCTGAGTCGTATCCGGATGTGTACGGCGAGCCGTTCGTCCCGCTCGAGGGCGGCATCTTCGCCGGATATCCGGAACGCACCAGCGATCTTCCCGGATGTGGTGAGAGTAGAACCCGATATCAGGACCTGGCTCTGTACGTCGCTTTCTATTGCGAGATCGGCGACTTCATGATCTACGACGACGGCGACGACAGTCTGCTCAAAGCGCTGACCGACGAGTTCGGTCCAGCCGTGATGGGTATCGTGCTGGCTCACGAGTACGGACACGCGATTCAGCAGCGGATCGGTGCCCTCGACCAACTGCTGGCAACGATCTACACCGAACAACAGGCAGATTGCTTCGCCGGTGCCTGGACCGGCCAGGCGTACGGCGGCGAGTCGCCGATGCTGCGGCTCGGCGACGCCGATATCCGCGCCGGACTGATCGCCATGCTCAGCGTTCGCGACCCGGTCGGTACTGATCAGTTCGTCGCCGGCGGCCATGGCTCAGCCTTCGATCGCGTCGGTGCGTTCCAGGAGGGTTTTGTCTCCGGCCCAACCCGCTGTGCCGAACTGCTCGATGCTCCGCTGACCCTGATGCCCAACCAGTTCTGGAGTTTGGATGACGTCGATCGAGGAGGGAATGCATCCTACGACTGCAGCGACGACCCAGATCCAGACTGCATTCCAGCGCCGACATTCCTGGCGGAAGACATCAACGACTTCTGGAAAACGTCCCTGGGCGCCGAGTTTCCAACCTTGACACCGAACGCCGTCGACGAGATCACCTCGGTGACTTGCGACGAACCGCTCCAGTTGGGAGCAGACGTAATGCTCTGTTCTTCCCAGGACCTCGTCGCCTACGACGAATCGGACGTACTGAGCCTGTACACGGACTTTGGTGACTTCACCCTCGGATACTTCTACGGGATCGCATGGGCGGAGCGGGCTCAAGAACAGATCGAGAGCCCACTCACCGGCGAAGCGCGCGCTCTGATGAACGACTGCTTCACGGGTGCATGGGTGCGCGACATCACGCCCGATTCGAGTGGGAGGCCAGCGCGCACCACAACCGGAATCACCAGTTCGCCTGGGGACCTCGACGAGGCGATCCAGATGGCGGTACTCGTCGGCGATCCAGGTGCCAGCGACAACATCGTCGGGAGCCCGTTCGAGAAGATCGAAAGCTTCCGTACTGGCGTGCTCGGCGGTCTCGATGCCTGCAACGCCCGGATCCCCGGCTAGTGCCGTGTCAGCAAACGTTTGCGTGTTCCGCCGGCCAGGTTCGCCCGCTGCTGCGTTGCGGACTCCTCACATTGGGGCAGGGCCAGTGCATCGTCGCCGCGCCTTGCATCGAACGA
>JANPLQ010000122.1:0-1869 GCA_031422395.1 Ilumatobacteraceae bacterium
CCGCCACAGGTTGGAAGCCCAAGATCGACCTCGACACCGGTGTCGGCGAGACCTACCAATGGTTCCTTGATCAAGAAGCGGCGAACATCGACATGCGCGGTATCGACTCCCTCGCCGGTGCGGGAACCTGAGGCGACTCCAGAGCCTCCGCACAGACATGTCTGGGTTTGCCGATCAACACCGACTACCCGTGTAACGCCGGCTCTGTGCGCTCTTCTCGTCGAGCCGCAAGCATTTTGGACGCGTCGCGATGAGCGTTCTGCGCCGCGATGTTCGGAGCGCGCGTCATGCGCCGATCGCGTATCTGCACGTGCGATTAGATCGGCAGTTAGGTGAGCGTCATGCCAGCCCGTCGCGTCGCCGTGCAGAGTGAGGAGCCCCGGGTCGCGTGGAGTGATTCACAATCGCACACTCCCTGGGGAGTGTGCGAGATCGGCAGTTCCGCGCCGTCCATTCGTCCTTTCACTCATCTCAAGCTCTCCGGCTCCTGCGGAGGAGGGCAAAAGCGTTCGTGGACCACCATGCCCAAGCGACGAGTACGGGCTGGAAGAACAGGCGGTTGCGTCTCGCAGCATCGGAGTTCAAGCCGAACGCGTCGTGGCCATCGATGAACTGACTGATGTTGCCCGGGAACACGGCGATGAAGAAGAGACCCACTGCGAGGCCGAGCAGGGATCGACGCCGTCGTACGACGATCAACGCCGAACCGAGCGAGATCTCGACGAGGCCGGACAAGACCACCACCACGTTCTTGTCGATCCCGACCCAATCGGGCACCTGAGCCTGGAAGTCGTTGCGGGCAAACGTCAGGTGGCCGAACCCGGCGATGATGAGTGCGCCACCGAGGACGACCCGTGCGGCGGAGCGGACGCCACCCGATCGAGTGATGGTCATGGTTCGTACCGTACGGCGAGTCGCGCGCCGATCAGTCGGAGACGGTCGATCACGCGCAGCGCTCGATAGCTCGTCGAATGGGCCTGCACCGTCGTGGTGACTCCGTGATCGCCGTTGATCACCGCTCGGACACGAGCGCATCAGTAGCGCCGAGCGGCAGATCGGTGGCGAGACTGCCCTTCAATCGCCGATGGCACTGACGCGGGGCGCCTACGACTCGGGTTGTCACAAGCTGACCGTCTCAGCGGCGGTGGCGCCGCGACCACCTTTCGGAGATCGGTCATCCGAAGTAGGCGACGCCAACTTCGCGATCCGCTCCGGCGTGCCAACAAGCCATTGCTGCAACTAAGCCTCGATCCACCGATCGGAGTCATGAGGCATCGGTGTCGGGCGTGAGGTTCGATTGATTGCTGTTGTCGGGCGCGCTGAGGTGTTCGGGGCGTGGTGAAGCTGATGGTCGTGGAGTTGCCTGGTTGTCAGCGCTTGACGTCGGATGCGGCGCGCCGGTCCGCCGTACCGGTGTCAGCCGGTGGCGGGTTCGAGTCCGCGTAGCGCATTGAGTGCTGTCGTGAACGCGGTCGCCCATGGCCAGTTCGTCGGCATTCGCAGGGTCGGTCGCCCGGAGCGGTTGACGAGACGGCCGGGGATCGCGAGGAGTCGGGTGCGTAGCGTGCGGGCGACGATCAGTTGGTTGTCGACGCGGACGCGCCCGGCGATCGCTGTCCAGCGGATCATGTTGTGTGCGAGGACTGCGCATTGCAGCCAGGCGCTGTTGGCGTGGAAGTTACCGGACGGGACGTGTTCGAGTCCGGCGCCTTCTTTCAGATCGCGGATGGCGAGCTCGACGACGGCGTGGTGGCGGTGGAAGCGGTCGATGTCGACGGCGTCACCATCGAGGTCGGTGAGGAAGCCGTGGTGTCGCCAGTCGGGCCACAACTTCAACTGGTGTTTGTCGGTCAGGCGGGTGCGCCGAAC
>JANPLQ010000123.1:0-24884 GCA_031422395.1 Ilumatobacteraceae bacterium
CGACACGAACCCTGCCAGTTGATCGCGGTCCATCACATCAGGATCACCAGCCAACAACGAATCGAGTGTGTTGCGAACTCCGTTGTCATCCATCGTGCAACCTCCCCAAGATTGATTCGTTGACAGCAACCATATCGAACAGATCAACAGTTCGCAACACGCGTACGTTAGGAATATGTCAAGTTTGCGGTTGAATCGACGAGCGCGCAACATGCTGGCGATTCAGAACATCCAGGAGCCGCAGCAAACCGCGGCCCGAAGACGCGCCGTATGACCGCAAGCGCGAGTCAACAGGCCACCAGAAAGTCATGCTCGCCATCGACGCCCGAGCCCACCTCAAACCAACCCAGGCACCCACTCGGCACACAAGTTCGGCTGGATCCCCCTGTCGGCGGCCACTGGCGGCTATCTGGTTCTGGCCACTGATGGCCCATCCACCGCTGGGAGTGGTGAGCTATCACGGCCGCGATCGCGGCATACCGGCACCTATCGGATGCCCCAACCGGGCTCGGGCTGCGCGGTATCGGACGCGCGAGTTCGGACATCGCGCAGCGCGCGCAAGTGCGCTAGGAACGGCACCCATCGGATACGTCGCAGATGGCGGAGTCGGGCATTATCGGCAACGCAATATCGGGCATTCGCTGCGTGCACTACGCCGGAAGTGCGGTGCTGACTGCGTCGCTCCGGTCAGTGATTATCGCGTGGGTCCGACGAGCCGATCGACCGATGTCGAAACTACCGACCGATCACAGCGTCGACCAGATTCGGTTTCGGTCACATGTACCTGAGCTGATATCGAACGGTTGCGACTACTGGTGAGTTGGAGTCGATATGGGCGGTGACACGAGTTCTCAGGGGTGCGAAACACTCTGTCGAGTTTGCCGTGGCTCCATCCGACGCCGAACTGGCCCCGGCGTCACTGCCTTGGTGTGCAATCCTCAGGTGTGATCTTTGGCGACTCGCTCCGTGCCGCAGAATCGTCCGACCCCGCTGAATGGATCGCAGAATCGCTTCGTGGCAAGCCCGGAACCGTCGGCGCGCTGGTACCAAACCTGTTTGAGTCCATGTTGCGTCTTCATGCCCCCGACCCGGTCCCCGACGGCTGGTGGGAGCAGTACCGCGATCTCTTCGACCTCGTCGCTTCGGTGGGTGCCCGCTACACGTCGACACCGGCGCTGGCATGGTTCGCGATCTGGGAAGGCCATGGCTTCGGTACGTCGACCAGTTATGTCGGATGGAGGAATCCGCCCGCCGACGAGGCCGAGCGCCAGCGACGAGAAGCACAACGTGAGCGTCAGCGCAACGCCGAGCGCGAACGGAACGCGAGGATCGGACCCGCTCTCGCCTCTTTTCCGCGCTTCGACCTGCCGGATCGGAGGTACTACCTCACCCACGGTCCACTCTCCGCGATGACCGAACTGCGCTATCCAGACGACAACGGTTGGCGAAACCCAGATCTGTTCTGGCCGAACGATCGATCCTGGTTCGCTGCGACCGACGTCGATTTCTGGTCGGTCTACATCGGTGGATCCAAAGCCTTCACCAGGGAACTCGCGGCCTACGCGTCGACGCCGTGCGAGTTCGTCGACAACGACGACCACCTGCCGATCGAAAACTGACCGGGTCAGCGAGCGCCCGCATGGACGGCGGGGGTGTCTGCACACCAGAGCGACCGAGCGGACACTATGAACCGGTCAGAGCGTGCGGTGGGCGTCGTGACGAGCGACGATCCGGATGCGAGAATTGCCGAGCGCGCACCCGACAGAATGCTCGCCGGCTGAAATCACCACACCGCTCAGAACGCCAGCGCAGTGATCCGGCTGCGGCTCAAGACCAGCGCCGCATCGGGGCCTAAGCAGCGTGCGTGGTAATCACGTCGCTACGAACCTCCAGCTGCACTTCGCAGGGACCCGTGATCATCGCTCTTGTGCGATCATCGTATGTATGCGATGATGATTGGGTGGCTAGGATCGAGTTGCACGACGAGATCGTGGAGTGGATGGCCAGCCTCGACACAACTGAATGGGACCGCACCGTCATTGTCATCGACCGACTCGCTGATCTCGGCTCGATGGCGCGCATATGCCGTTCTCCAAAGCGCTCGGCGACGGGCTCTTCGAACTGCGCTTCACGCTGGGATCCACCTCACGGCGAATCACCTACCGATTCACCAGGGACAACCGGATCATCTTGCTGACGACGTTCCGCAAGCAACGCAACAACGAACGCTCCGAGATCACCCGAGCACGACAGATCGCCGACGAGTGCGCTCGGCTCAACCCATAAGGATCCCGACATGGCCAATTACTCCCGCTGGGAAGACATCAAGAAGCAGCGTCCCGAACCCACCGACGAAACCCGCGTCGGTGTCGAGCAGGACCTTGCGCTCGGGCAACTCATCTATGACCTGCGCACCGAGGCAGGACTGAGCCAGCGCGAGCTGGCCGAACGCATGGGAACAACGCAGTCGGTGATCTCACGCCTCGAAGAAGGCGGCGGAGCCCGCAACCGACTCGACACTCTCGGGCGAGTTGCCGTTGGGTTGGACCGTCACCTCGTCGTCTCATTTCCCGAAGTCGTACCCAAGCGACTCAAGGACGCAGTCCAGGTCGCCTGACCATGACGCCCGGGATCCTCTTGTCGTGAACGATCGGGGCTAGGCGCCGAGGCGGCGAATGTTGTCGGGGGTGTCGTCTTCGAGTTCGGGGAATAGCTCCCCATCGATCGGCAGGTTGCGTTCACGTCGGACTGCTTCGAGTTGGTGGAGCGGCTTTTCGAGCTGACGCCTGCGAGTGCCGACCAACTCATCGAATTGACGGTCGAGCTGCTCGAACTTGACTTTCGTGCGCTCCAGCGCCTCGCTGTACTTCTGCCATTGGATACCGAACTTGCCGATCAGCGCCAGTATCTGGTCGCTGGTTTGTTCGATCACGAAGTTGTCGTACGCCTGGCGTATCACGCCGAGGAAGGCGAACAGCGTAAGCGGTGAGCACATCACGACACGTTGGGCCATCGCATCGTCGATCAGTTGCGGGTCATGTTCCTGAATGAACCCGGTGAGCTGTTCGTTCGGCAAGAACATCAGCACGTAGTCGACTGACTCACGAGCGGACTGGCGGGCGTAGTCGCGCTTCGCCAGTTCCTTGACTCGCAAGCGAACGTCACGCAGGAATGCTGCCCGATGTGCCTGGCGTTCGGCATCGGTGGTCGCATCGATGTACCGCAAGTAACCCGCCATCGGGAACTTGACATCCATGTACAGCTCGTGGCCCTTCGGGAGCGGAAAGGTGAAATCGGGTCGCCCGGTGCCACCATCGAGCTGGGTCTGCTTGACGTAGTTGACGTTCTCGATGAAGCCAGCCAGCCGAAGTACGTCTTCCGCCATCCGTTCGCCCCACTGGCCACGCGCCGTGGGGCTCGCCATCGCTTCTCGCAGTGCGCGTGCCGATTCCGACAACGTCTGTGTGATCTCGGCATGAGCGCGCAACGACGAGTCGACCTGACCGAACTTCTGGGCGCTCGTGTCGCTCAACGTCGACACCATTGCAGTCAACTTCCCGAGTTCGACGCGCATCTCGTCGGTCACCTGATCGAGCCGAGAATCGATCACGTCTTTCTTGGCCGACAACTCAGCCGATGACTGCTCGCGAGCCGTGGTAGCGGCTGCGCCGAGTTGTTCACGCTGCATCACGGCCGCCTGTTCCAGCGCCGCCCGCACCGATGCATCACGCTCGGCACCGGTATGCAGGCGCATCTCGGCGAGCGCCAACGACACCGCTTCCTGCACCGAAACGGCTGGCACCTGAGGCACATCGGCCGCCGACCGACGCCGCACCAACTCGGCGGCAATCATCGCCGAGGCCACCCCAACGGCCGCGACGAGCAACACGATCAGTACGAGTTCCATACCTTCCATGATGACCGGGGGGTGTCACAGAGTTCGCGGACCCACTCTGACCAGGTGCTTCACCGATCCTGAAGGATCAAGCAGCGTTGGTCGAGGGTGCCCATCGCGTATGTTTCGTAGTCGACCCCGAAGTCGGCGTACAGACCTCGACAGCGGTTACTCCAGTTCAGCGCCTCTGGCGACGAGATCCGGTGGACGATCTGCATCACTCCTCCCTCGTACACGCGGTACTCGGCCCAGGTACCCGGGAAGTCCTTGACGGCGCCAATCTCGATCGACGGCACACCACTGACTGTCATCGGGCGGACCCGATGCCGATGGGTATGCCCTGCGGTGTACGCAATCACATTTGTGTGCCGCTGACAGAGTTTATCGAGCGCCTCGCTGGCATCGGGGTGAAGTCCGAAGTAGTCGTCGCTTCGTCGCCCGTCGTCACCAACCGGGATCCACTGTTGGTGATGTCCCATCAGGATCACTCGATCACCGTCCGAGGCGACGAGCCGGTCGTCGAGTTCGGCGATCTGTTCCGTCCTCAATGAACCCGGCGTGTGCGTTGGAACCACCGAGTCGATCAAGGCGATCTTGAGTCCTGGAAGTTCGATCCAGTGGTCACCGTCATATCGAACCTGCCCGTGATAGGCGTCGTGGTTGCCGCGGACAACATGCAAGCGATCGCCAAAGGACACTCGATAGCACGCTTCGAACGCTGCCCATTCCTCGTCGGTCCCGTCGCTCGACAGGTCGCCTTTGACGACCACAGCGTCAGGGCCCACAAGCGCGATCTCGGCCGCCGCCGCCCGATTCATCATCTCGGGATACGGACCTTCGTCGGGTCGGGGTCGCACGATCGGGCCGTCAGTTCGGTCGTCAACGACACCGCACGCAGTCTCTCCGAAATGCAGGTCGTTGACCGTGGCGACGACAGCAAGCAGCTCACCCGCCGGGCGCGGCAGCGTACGAGCAGTAACACCGACGAATTCGTATTCGGTGTCAGGACTCAACCCGTCGAACCTGTAGGAGACATCATGACTATGGAGGACAACGAGATCGTCGGCAATTGTGGTCAGCTCGATCGTCACGGCGAATCAGCTCGTCGGTTCTACATCCACGGGCGCCGAACACTTGCGAATCGGTCGCGCTGCCACCACCGACCACTCATCCGCCACACCATCGAGCGATCCCGCTCAGTCTGGGCAAACAGCATCGGCTTCGGCCACAATGCGTCGATCGCGACGGCAATCGCGACGGCCTCGTCCTCCGTCGGACTCGGCGAGATCGTGGTCAGTGAACTTCCGGGCACGCAGTCAACGGTAGTCGTTCAGACTCGGATGACGCGAGTGCCGGACACCTTGTCGTGCAAGGTCTGCTTGTTCTTGTCCCACAGCATCCAGAGGTAGCCAATCCAACAGAAGTTCCCAGAGATGAAGTAGGCGAAGGCCGATCGACCGATCGCCTTGCCCCAACCCGGAACCTCGCCGTTATCGAAACGAACCACCTTGAGACCGACGATCTTGCGACCCCATGTTTGCCCTGTCTTCGCAAGGGCGCGAACGTACAAGAACGTGATCAAGATCAGCCCAACTACGAGTAGCACGATTCCCCCGGCCAACGGTGCGCCCTTCAATGCGCCAGGCGGACAGACCAGTTCGTCGTTGATGTCGGTGTAACAATCCGACAGCGAGTTCACGATCAGCACAATTCCGGCGATCAAAAATGGGAGATACGCCAAGAGGTATAGCAAGCTGTCGAGCAGGTTGCCGCCGAGGCGAGCGCCGAATCCGGCGACATTTGGCGGCTGCCCGTAACCGCCCGGAGCTGGTGCATATGGCGGCAGGCTCCCGGGACCGCCATACAGCGGCGGCTGATAACTCGGCGTCTGATAGCCGGGGATTCCCGGTGGCGGCGGCGGCGAAGCAGATGGGAACGGAGGCGGTGGGGGCGGCGGGACGTTACTCATCGCCGACCAGTGTGACAGGTCAACGGCTCCCGATGATGTGATCAGAGCGGGACGTTGCCGTGTTTGCGTTGCGGCAGATCGACGCGCTTGGAACGCAACACGCGAAGCCCGGCGACAACTTTGCGCCGCGTCTCGGACGGCTCGATCACGTCGTCGATGAATCCTCGTTCGGCGGCGGCGTACGGGTTGGCGTACTTCTCGGAGTACTCGGCAACCAGCTCGGCGCGGCGAGCGATCGGATCGGCGGCCTGCTGCAACTCACGGCGATACACGATCTCGACGGCACCCTGCGGGCCCATGACAGCCAACTCGGCCGACGGCCAGGCGAACGACAGGTCGGAACCGATCGCTTTCGAATCCATCACGACGTAGGCGCCGCCGTACGCCTTGCGGATGATGATCGAAATGCGCGGCACCGTGGCCTCGCAGTAGGCATACAGCAGCTTGGCTCCGTGGCGGATGATCCCGCCGTACTCCTGATCGACGCCAGGAAGGAACCCTGGCACGTCGACAAATGTCAGCAGCGGAATGTTGAAGGCGTCGCACGTACGGACGAAGCGGGCTGCCTTTTCGGCCGACTCGATATCGAGCACCCCGGCCAACACCATCGGCTGGTTCCCGACGATCCCGACCGGGTGACCGTCAACTCGGGCGAACCCACACAGGATCGACTTGGCCCAATGTGGGAAGTACTCGAAGAATTCACCGTCGTCGACCGTCGACTGGATCACCTTGTGCATGTCGTAGGGCAGGTTCGGGCTGGCAGGCAGCAAGTCGTTCAACTCAGGGCAGGCACGATCAGGATCGTCGCCGAGGTCGTCGACCGGCGGCTGTTCCAAGTTGTTCGACGGAAGGAACGAGAGCAAAAGACGAACGTCGTCAAGACACGCCTTCTCGTCGTCGGCAACAAACGTGGCGACACCCGACTTGGATGCGTGGCTCATAGCCCCGCCCAACTCCTCGAGCGTGACTTCCTCGCCGGTCACCGTCTTCACGACGTCGGGACCGGTAATGAACATGTGCGAGGTCTCGCGCACCATGAAGATGAAGTCGGTCATCGCCGGCGAGTAGACCGCGCCGCCTGCGCACGGCCCCAAAATCACAGATATCTGGGGGATCACACCAGACGACTGCACATTGCGATGGAAGATCCCGCCATAGCTGGCGAGACTGACGACACCCTCCTGAATCCGTGCCCCCGCCCCGTCGTTGAGACCGACCAGCGGCGCACCCGTCTTGAGCGCCAGATCCATCACCTTGTGGATCTTTTCGGCGAACACTTCGCCCAATGCGCCGCCGAACACGGTGAAGTCCTGACTGAATACGAACACCTTGCGGCCTTCAACCGTGCCCCAGCCTGTGATCACACCATCGGTGTACGGTCGCTCGTCGAGCCCGGCCTCGTGGGCGCGATGACGAGCCAACTGATCGAGTTCGTGGAAACTACCGTCGTCGAGGAAGTAGTCGATCCGCTCGCGCGCCAACAGTTTGCCTTTGGCATGTTGACGCTCGACGGATCGTTCGGATCCGGCGTGGACGGCAGCCTCCCGGCGCGCCTTCAGATCCTCGATCTTGTCGTGCATCGAACTGCTCACGATCGTGACGCTAGTTGGTCGACATGGTCGACGAGGAAGGCACTCGGCGGGAATGCAAAGTTTCGTTCAAGTCCCCAGTCCTGGCTGTGACAGTCGCTGCGCAGCAGACACGATCTCAGCTTCGCTGACGAGCACGAGGTTGGCGGCATCGCCGAGCGGGATGAACGTGTCGCGCGCTGCTACCCGGGCAATCGAACCGCTGAAGCCAGCTTCGACGAGTGCGGTCACGACACCTTCGCCGACGCCGCCGGAGTGTCTCGTCTCGTCGACGATCAATACATTGCCAACCTCGTTGGCATGAGTAAGCACCTGCTCGATCGGCAGTGGCGCCAGCCAGCGCAGGTCGAACACGCGACACGAGATGCCTTGACCGGCGAGTTGCTTGGCGGCCCTCAGCGAGAGGAACAGTCCGTTCGCCCACGTGACAATCAGGACGTGATCACCTTGGCGGACGAGTCGGCCATCGCCAATCGGAATGTGGTGACCCGCCCACTCCGACGGAGGCGCGTACGGTGCCGTCCAAACGCCGTCGCCGGGCTCATGCAGATCGCGGGTGTGATACAGCGCGATCGGTTCCAGAAATGCCGACACGGTGCCGTCGGTGACCGCCGCCGCCACACACGAACGCAGCATCGGAGCGGCATCGGATGGATGACCCGGCGATGCAATCACCAGCCCAGGAATGTCTCGTAGGACGGCGACGCCGTTGTCGTTGTGGAAATGTCCGCCGAACCCCTTCTGAT
This sequence comes from Ilumatobacteraceae bacterium, assembly GCA_031422395.1. GTDB lineage: Bacteria > Actinomycetota > Acidimicrobiia > Acidimicrobiales > Ilumatobacteraceae > Ilumatobacter. Next base: position 8,203 of record JANPLQ010000123.1, read on the forward strand.
ACGCCAGCCCGGCGATCCGAACGACGAGCGGATTGCGGTATTGACCATTCGAGAAGAACGACAGGCTGGCCGCCTCGCCGCGCAACTGGTCCTCGGCGTTGTGCAGATAGGCCAGGTATTGGATCTCCGGTATCGGCACAAGACCTGAAACACCGGCACCGAGGGCAATCCCGAGGATCGATTGTTCGTCCAGCAGCGAGTCGAACACACGCGCCGAGCCGAACTTCTTCTGCAACCCACGGGTGACCCCGTAGACGCCGCCCTTGGCGCCGACGTCCTCGCCAAACACCAGAGCCCTCGGCGTTGATGCGAGAACGTCAGCGAGTCCTCGATTGATCGATTCAGCCAGCGTGAGAGCGCCCTCGTGTTCGGGCAGGTTTGGTCCGAATGCGTGCGAACGATCGCGCTCCGGTGCGGCAGCGGTCGCCAACCGGGCGACGAGCTCAGGGCGACGAGGCGACAGTGGCGCGATGATCTGTTCGGCCGACGTCAACGTGGTCGCCGATGTGGTCGACAATGTGGTCGCCTCGACCAAATCGAGCGCAACCTTGCGCACATCGGCTCGTGTCGTCAGGTATTGATCGATGAGCTCAGACGGTGTTCGGGCGCCACTCGCCACGAGCGCTCGCGCCGTGCCGAGGATCGGGTCGCGTCCGTAATCGGCGCGGATCGAGGGCGCTGATCGATAGCTCGACTCGACATCGGTTCCGGCGTGGCCCATGTAGCGAACGGTGCGCAGGTGCAAGAAGGCCGGCTTCCCGGTGCGGCGAATCTCGTCAGCGAGCGCGGCGGTGGTCTCGTACACCGCGATTGGATCGGTTCCGTCGACCTGCTCGTAGTGCAGAGCCGGCCGAGTCGAGAATGTCGCCTCGATCCAGCCTTTCGGGGTCGGAACGCTGATTCCGATTCCGTTGTCTTCGCAGACGAAAAGCAGCGGAACGGGAAGCCCGCTGTGGGCCGTGTAGCAGGCAGCGTTGATCGCACCCTGCGCCGTCGAGTGGTTTGCGCCCGCATCACCGAATGAGCACACGGCCAATGCGTCGGGAGGCCAATCCGTCGTCAGCTCCAGCCGTCGGGCGCGTCCGATCGCGAACGCAACTCCGAGCGCCCGCGGGAGGTGCGAGGCAATCGTCGATGTCTGCGGGATCACGGCCAGATCATGATGGCCGAACACCTTGTGGCGACCGCCAGAAATCGGTTCCTCGGTGAGCGCCATCATGCCGGCCAATACGTCGCGGACCGGGTCGTGAGCCGGCCGCTGTTGTGCACGTGCGCAGTAGAAACCGCCGGACCGGTAATGCAGAAGTGCAGGGTCGGTGACACGAAGCGCCGAGGCGACGGCGGCGTTGCTCTCGTGGCCGGACGAGCCAATCGTGTAGTAGCCAAGCCCCTTGGTCCGCAACCACCGCGCCGTGTGGTCGATCACGCGGCTCTGGATTTGGGCGGCGAAGATTCCAGGCAGAACCGCAGAGTCACGAACAACCGTCTCGTCGGCGTTCAATGCCGAGAACCCGTCGAGCAGGCTTCGCTCGAGGTCGTGTAAGTCGTCGGGATTTGAAACCGTTTCGGTCACACCCGCCATCATGCCGTAAAACGGATCCGCCGAGTTCACACCCGATGCAGCGCCGCGTCAGGGCGATCGGCGCTACACCAGCGAGACTTGCCCGCCCGCTTGGCTTCGAGCAACGCACGATCCGCCCGACGAATCACGTGATCGGGCACCTCGTCGTGCTGACGAAGCGCGATCCCGACGCTGGCGCCGATACGGAGTGTCTGACCACTGATAATGAACGGCTCACCGAGCAAATCGACCACACGTTGCGCCAACTCGCCGCTGAGCTGCTCAGCGCCAGACCTGTCGGCCGGCAACCGGCTGAGGATCACGAATTCGTCACCTCCCATCCGAAACACCGCATCCGACGAACGAACGGCCGAAAGTACTCGTTGCGCGGCCGCCGTCAGCAGCGAATCGCCAACATCGTGACCGTGGTTGTCGTTGACGAGCTTGAATCCGTCGAGGTCGATGTACAGCGCAGTAAACGCGCCGTCGTTAATGTCTTCGAGGTGGCGTTCCAGCAGTACTCGGTTTCCTAGCCCCGTCAGGTGATCGGTCAACGCCGCATATTGGAGTTGAGCTCGATACTCCTCGTGATCGAAGGCGAGTCGGGCAACCCCGACAGTTTCTTCGAGATGCCGTTCCTGATTCGGACTGGCGAAACCCGGCTCGTAACGCCAGGCGACGAATACCGCGGCGAGCTTCTGACTCTGCGTGACGACTGGGCGAATCCAGATCGACCTGTAACCGGCATCGGACGCCGCCGAGCGAGCTGGTTCCGGAAGCGCGGCGACGTCAAGATCGAGCGGTGCAGCGCTCGTCATCACGCTATGCCACGGCATCGAGACGTCATCGACGAACTGTCGATCGGCGAACGGCCAGTTGCCCACAAGTTCGAGGCGTTCGCCCTGTCTCGTCACAACAGTTCCGTCGGCGACGAGCGGATAGGCGTTGACCGCCCGGGCGACTGACACGAGACTGCGATCGAGAGATTCGCCGGATGCGATATCGCGCACCGCATTCGACAAATTGTCGGTGACCGACTCGGTTGACATCGTGACGATGTATCCCTTGATACCGAACGATGGCGGGCATTCGTACGCCCAACATTCGGTCCATTGCGTCGAACCGTCTGCGGCCCGATAGCGCAACCGTACTGGTCCCATCACTTGTCCGGGATAGTCGCCTCCGTGGGTGAGTGATCTCGTCATGAAGTCGAGGTCCTCGCTCACGACGAAGTCAAGAATTGAACGCCCAACGACGTTCTCCTCGGCGTAGCCGGTCATTGCCGCGGCACGCCGATTCATGTGATGCACGATGCCTACGAGGTCCGAAACGAACACGCCGAGCGGCAAGCTGTCGATCAGCGATTGTGGGTGGATCGTGGCTTTTCCGCCGTCGGTCACGTTCACTCGAATTCTCCTCTTTGGACATATCGATCCACGTCGGGCCAGTCCTGATACAAAGATTCCGCATTTAGTTGACACGTCCGTGCCCAGTCAGACCATCCATGCCTCACGGGTAACCGGTCGGTGGAGCGATTGGCGGTCGAACGCGAACGGGGCCAGTTCGGGGCCTGGCGTTGCGCCGGTTGCGAGTTCGGCGAGGGCGCGCCCGAACCACGAGGCGAACTTGAACCCGTGGGCCGCCCCCAACCCGACCGAAATCTGCGGATACCCCGGCAATCGATCGACGACGAAATCGCGATCCGAGGTCAACGTATACAGACACGTGGTTGTCGTCGGGACGTCGAATCGATCACCGAGGAGAGCACGCATGAATCCCGATAGCCGAGACTCCATCGTCGGGTCGGGATCGAATGTACGAGTGTCGGCGTCGACCTCACCGCCACCGCAGTCCTCGGCACCCTTCAGCATTCCGTCGACTCCGTATACCGGGAACCCGTAGAAGCTCGGATCGTGCATCCAGATCCACACCGGGAACCTCCCCGGCACGAGATCGTCGAGGTCGCCTGTTGGGAAGTAGCTGACCTGTTCACGCAACACCGCAAGCGGAATCGCATGGTCGAGTGGAGCGAGCAGCTGATTCGTCCACGCATCGGCGCAGACGATCACCGATCCGCACCTGACCGGCCCGGCGGCGGTGATCAGATCGACTTCGCCGTCAACCGGTCGAAGTCCGCTGACCCGGGAGTTGGGTCGCAATTCCGCGCCGTGTTCGACGGCGAGGCGTTGCAGGGCGGCGGTACCCCGATTGGCTGGAACGATGCCCGTTTCGGCGGAGTAGATCGCCATCACGTCGTCAGCAATCAAGGTTCCGCGTGCAAATGCGGGCCAACGCTTGCGCACCTCTCCCCCATCGATCCAGTCGTAGGCAACACCGCACGCATCGAGACTGTCGCGATACGGCTCAGGGGCGATCACCGCGGTGGGTGGGAATAGGTCGATTCCTCCGGTCCGGGTAATGATCTGTTCGTCGCCCTCACGCTCGACGGCCTCCCACGCGGCATAGGCGTGCGCGGTCAGATCGACGTAGCCAGGCGTGTGATACGACCGGCGAATGATGCGCGAGTAATCGTGCGATGCGCCCCGCACGTGTCCCAGTTCGAACTGATCGAAAGCGACAACATCGACACCTCGTCTCGCCAACCAGTACGAAGCAGCCGACCCAAGTCCGCCAAGCCCAACGACACCGACTGCGAACTCGCGTCGCTCACTCATCGCCGCCACGCTAGTGCCGGGAGCCGATCACGAGCCCGGTGGACGGGGTACTCTCAGCGGGTGACGGAGCAGGCGGTCTGGATCGCGACGGCGGATGGTGAGCGGCTCGCAGCGACGCTGTACCTGCCGGACGGCGACGGGCCATTTGCAGCACTCATGGAGGCGTTGCCGTATCGAAAGGACGACATCACGGTGTCGTATCGCGATAGCTACGAACGCTTCGCTGCGAACGGATTCGCCGTGCTCCGCGTCGATCTGCGAGGTACTGGAAGCTCGACTGGCGTGATCACCGACGAGTACCCCGATATCGAACGGTCGGACCTGCGCACGGCAATCGAGTGGTTGGCCTCGCAACCGTGGTCGAACGGCAATGTCGGCATGTTCGGCACGTCGTATTCGGGTTTCAACTCGCTTCAGATGGCGGCCGAGAATGTGCCCGCGCTGCGGGCGGTGGCAGCGATGTACGCCACGGACGACCGCTACACCGACGACGTGCACTACTGCGGCGGTGTGCTTCGGGCGCTCGACCTGATCGACTACCCGCTGTACATGATCGCGATGAACGCGCTGCCACCGGTTCCCGCCGAGTTCGGCGAGGGTTGGCGCGACGAATGGCTGCGACGGGCCGAGCAGTCACCGGCATGGTTGATGGAGTGGCTCGAACATCCAGTTGACGGGCCAACGTGGCGACGTGGGTCGATCCGTCGCGGGCCTGACGGGGATGGTTACCAGCGAATGTCTTGCCCGACGATGCTGATCGTCGGGTGGGCCGACGGGTATCGCAACAATTCGTTTCGCGTCGTCGAACAATACGAACGGAATGGTATGCCGTGGCGCTTGTTGGCTGGGCCGTGGGTCCATAAAGATCCGGCGCGGGCGCGGCCTGGACCGAACCTCGACTGTGACGCTGAGTTGATCGCATTCTTCGACGAGCACCTGCGGAATGGCGCGCCGTCGAGGTCGGCCAAGGGTCAGGTCTACGTTCGCCAACCAGTCGAGCCAGAACACGATCTGTCGCTTCATCCCGGCGTCTGGCGCGACATCGAATCGTGGCCGCCGACTGGCCTGCGGTTGATGGCGCTTCGGCCTGACGCCGATCGAGGCGTCGAGCGGCATGTCGTTCGTGGCGACGTGGGTGTCGCTGCCTGGAACTCGTGCGGTGGCGGTCTACCTTGGGGCCAACCGCTCGATCAACGTGACGACAATGCTCGCTCGATCACCTACGACTGGCCGATTGTCGATCGGGCTGAAGTTGCCGGGCACGCACGCGTGAGCCTGCGGGTTCGCTCCGACCAGACCTTCGGTCACGTCAGTATCAAACTTTGCGATGTCTTTCCGAACGGCGCCTCGGCGTTGATCACCCGCGGGATGCTTGACCTCACGCATGTCGGATGCTGGCCGGCTGATGGCTTCGGGGAGGTCGGGCGGGCGCCGTCGGAGCTCACACCGGACGAATGGATCGACGTCGTGATCGAACTCGAGGCAACGACCTGGACGCTCGAACCCGGCCATGTCCTGCGGGTGGCGATCGCCGGAACCGACTGGCCGAACTGCTGGCCACCGCCGGGTCCGGTCACGCTGCACGTCGATAGCAGTGCACTCGAACTAGCGATGCCGATTGTCGAAGGCCTGCCCGAATCGACTCACGTGTTCGGATCAGGGCTCGGACCATCCGACGACGAGGCCGAAGGCGTCACTTGGTGCATCGAACGTGATGTGATCAAGCGCGAGACGAGAGTCTCGACGCGATATGGAGGGCCTTACGAGGGTGCTCACGGTGCACGAATTATTGATGACTACCAGGGAGAATTGGGTGTGTCATGGGTCGATCCATCGCAGGCATGGGCCCGCGGTACGTCGTCGTTCGAGATCACGTGGCCGGAACTCATTTGTCGAAGCGAGGCGACGCTCACGGTCACCTCTGACGCTCAATCGTTTCATGTCAACATCGAATTGACGGTGACAGAAGACGGTAACCCGGTCACCACCCGGGCATGGTCGGGCACGCTTCCCCGCCGATCCGATCTGGCACAATCGGGGATATGAGCCTTGAGGATTTCGCACGTGTGCCGCTTCTGTTCGGGCCGTCGCCGATTCATCCGCTACGGCGGTTGAGTGCGGCGCTCGGCGGGCAGGTTGAGATTTGGGCAAAGCGGGAGGACTGCAACTCGGGCATCGCCTACGGGGGCAACAAGGTGCGCAAGTTGGAGTACCTTGCCGCCGAGGCGCTCGCCACCGGCTGTGACACGTTGGTGTCGATCGGGGGTGTCCAGTCGAACCACACCCGAGCCGTCACCGGGGTCGCCCGCTTCCTCGGGCTCGAAGTCGTCACCGTTCAGGAACGTTGGGTCGACTGGCGTGACATGTCGTACGACCGAGTTGGCAATATCCAACTGACCCGGATCATGGGCGGCGACATCCGGATGGATCAAGCCGGATTCGACATCGGAATCCGCGACAGCTGGAACCGAGCACTCGAATCGGTCCGGGTAAGAGGCGGCAAGCCGTACCCGATTCCGGCCGGCGCATCCGATCATCCGCTTGGCGGGATGGGGTTCGCCAACTGGGCTGGCGAGGTGGCGATGCAAGAGGCCGAGCAGGCGATCTTCTTCGATCACGTGATTGTCTGCTCAGTCACCGGATCGACGCAGGGCGGGATGATCGCCGGTTTCGCCTTGCAGAATCGCCCCGATCGCCGCGTGATCGGCATCGATGCGTCAGCCAAGCTGCAACCGACGATCGATCAGGTCACTCGGATCGCCCGCAATACTGCTGCGCAGATCGGTTTCGGTCGCGACCTGCGTGACGACGAGATTGTCGTGCTCCCCGGATTTGAGGGTCCGGCCTACGGGATCGCCGATCAGCAAACGATCGACGCCATCCACCTCGCCGCCCGAACCGAGGGCATGCTCACCGACCCGGTGTACGAGGGTAAGTCGATGGCCGGCATGATCGACCTGATTCGTACCGGTGCGATCCCACCGGGATCGAAGGTGCTGTACGCCCATCTCGGCGGCCAGCCGGCGCTATCTGCGTACGCCGGCCAACCCGGCCTCGGAGCCAACTGATCACGTAACGGTCTGGACGAACCGGTACCCGATCCCAGGTTCGGTGATGAAGTACCGGGGTTGACCGGCTATCGGTTCCAGCTTGTGTCGCAGGTGCGTCAAATGGACCCGGAGGTAGTTCGTTTCATGCTCGTACCCAGGGCCCCATACCGCATGAAGCAGGTCACGCTGCGTCACGAGCCGACCGGAGTGACGCACCAGATGATCGAGCAGCGCCCATTCGATCGGTGTCAGGCGAACCTGCTCGCCAGATGCGAGTTTGACCTGCTTGTTGACCAAGTCAACGGTGAAGTCGTCGGTGATCACGATCGGGAGTTCGGGAGACGACCGGCTCCTCCGCAGCACGACCCGGAGACGCGCCAGCAGTTCCTCGATTCCAAACGGCTTCGTGACGTAATCGTCGGCACCTGCATCGAGCGCGGCGACCTTGTCACCTTCATCGACGCGCGCCGACAACACAATGATCGGCACTGCGGTCCACGCCCGCAAACCGACGATCACGTCGACCCCGTCCATATCGGGTAGTCCAAGATCGAGCAGCACAGCGTCCGGGCGCACGCGGGGCGCCACCAGCAGCGCTTCGGTTCCGGTTGCCGCCAACTCGGTGTCGAAACCGCGCGCCCTCAGGTTGAGCTGCAGCCCACGCAGAATCTGACGTTCGTCGTCGACGAGTAACACCTTCCACGGTGCAGGCGAGGCCACAGAACTCGGTTCTTGCATCAGGCACGTCTCAATCTGCACATCGCAATCGAATTGTGGCCGTCAGGCCGCCACCAGGTGTCTCATCGAGGCGAACGCTTCCACCCATCGCCTCGACCAAGCCGAGCGTGATCGCCAACCCGAGGCCGAGACCGCCGGGTGTTCGATCATCAAGACGTTGGAACGGGAGCAGGGCCTGTTGGCGGTGTTCCGCCGGAATCCCTGGGCCGTGATCGACGACCGACAACTCGATCTGTGTGGCGTCACACGCAACAGCATCGATCTCGACCAGTTGGCCCGCCGACGAGACCCTCAAGGCGTTGGCGACGAGGTTGGCGACGACCCGTTCGAGCAACACCGGGTCGGCGTGAACGGATGGGGTTTGATGATCGAGGCGCATCACCACCCGGTCGACGGGAGCCGAACTCAAACTCGCCACGGCATCGGCGGCGACCTCGGCGATTGAGGTCGGTTGCAGTTTCACGTCAAGCCCGCCGGTTTGCAATCGGCTCATGTCGAGCAGATTGGCAATCAATCGATCCAGCCGATCCGACTCGGTTTCGATCGTTTCGAGAAACTCTGCGGCCTCGCCGTCGGTCCAACGCACATCGTCGCTTCGCAAGCTCGACACCGAGGTCTTGATCGACGTCAACGGAGTCCGGAGGTCATGTGACACCGCCCGCAGCAGAGCCGTTCGGTACGCATCACCGGCTTCACGGCGACGACGCTCCTCGGTTTCGATGTGCAACTGTTCGGCCCGCCATGCACTCACGAACACGCCGCCCAAGGATCGGACGAATTCACGTTGTTGATCCCGAAGCTCGGGACCCTGGGTGAGCAGCCGGAGTGATTCGTCGAGACTGATGATCTGAGGCGAAGCCGACTGGGACGTGCCATCGATGATCAACGCCGACCACGACCCACCATCGAAGTGTTCCAGGCCAACCGTGTCCTGACCGAGTTGCGATCGAACTTCGGCGAGCAGCCGATGCAGCGGCAATGGGTCACCGACCAGCGATGCGTTCACACTGGCGAACGATTCGGCGCGTCGCCGTGCGGCAACTGCCTCATTTGCCCGATTAGTAGCGACACCCATCAAGGTCGAGACGAGAATGGTCACCGCCATGAAGGCGGCGACGGCGACCACGTCGTATGCGTCACTCATCCGCAAGCTGTGTTTCGGCAAGGTGAAGTAGTAGTTCGTGAGCAGTGCCGCCGCCGCCGCTGCGACCACGCCGATCCGCCAACCTCCGATCGTGGTGGCGATCACAATCACAGCGAGATACGAGAGTAGGGGCGTTGCGAGTGAGTGCGGATTGTTCCCCTGCGCCAACAGAATCGTGATCGCAGCGAAGACCACCGCCGTCACGAAGCCGACGAGCAGCTGTCGTCGGGTACTCGGTGTCGACCATCCGAACAGACTGATTCGAGGACGCGAAGGCGGGAGGAGTTCGGACGACACGACGTGTACATCGATACCGTGAGCCGCCCGAACGATGTCGCGAATCAAGGACCCACGCGTCAACTCGTGCCAGCGCGACCGACGCGAGGCACCGACGATGATCGTCGTACAACGTTCCGATCGCGCCACGTCAACCAACGTGCCGGGAACGTCATCGGACCGAATCGCGTGCCACACCCCACCAAGTTCGTCGACGATGCCGCGTAACGAGGCAACTACCTCTGGAGACGAGGCTGCACCTTCGTCGGATCGCACGTGCACGGCGAGGAATGCCAACGCGTCCGACGCGGCCAGATTCGCGGCGCGGCGAATCAGCCGGTCTGCGTCAGGTGCCGACGAAACCGCGACGAGGATGCGTTCGAACTCAGGTGCCACATCAACAACGGGCCGAGCTTCGATCGTCACAGCTATCAGTGTGCCGGGCGATCGCGGCAGCAACGGTCGCGCAGTCGAACCAGGAACAGCCCAATTAGCGCCGCCTTAGCGCGAGTCGCACCATTCTCAGCGCGAACCCAACGCTTCCGTAGCGCGATTCGTCGCATGCTGGAACGGACCTTGCACAACGGAGACACCACGTGAGCGCAATCAAGCGAGCAGTCATCGGAAGGCCACTGGCCATCCACGAAGAAGAGCACCAACGACTCAAGAAGCGGATCGCACTCCCGGTGTTCGCATCTGATGCGTTGTCGTCGACTGCCTACGCAACTGACGAGATCCTGCTCGTGCTGCTGGCCTCGGCCGGTATCGGCGCCTCGGCGTGGGCGAGGCTTACCCCAATCGCGATTGTGGTGTGCGTGCTCTTGCTGATCGTCGTGCTGAGTTACCGCCAAACGATCTACGCCTACCCGTCGGGCGGCGGCTCGTACATTGTGTCGAAGGAGAACCTCGGCACCTTGCCGTCACTGGTCGCGGGTGCCTCGCTGCTCACCGACTACATCTTGACCGTCTCCGTATCGATCGCCGCCGGGGTGTTGGCAATCACGTCTGCGGTGCCCAGTTGGGGCGAACATCGTGTCCTGATCTGTTTGGTCATGGTGGTCTTCATGACCATGGTCAATCTCCGCGGCATCAAAGAGTCAGGGGCTCTCTTCGCGCCCCCGACGTACATCTACATCGTGATGTTGGTGCTCCTGATCGTGGTCGGGCTCTATCGGATCTACGTCAAGGATCTCGGCCCGATCAACGTCGAGGCGCTCGTGGCCGATGGCACGCTCAGCACAGAAGCGCTCGAGTTCTCCAAAGGAACGCAGTCACTCAGCCTGCTGCTCCTGCTCCGAGCGTTCTCATCAGGTGCCGTCGCTCTATCAGGGGTCGAAGCTGTATCGAACGGTGTGCCCGCCTTTCGTAAGAGCGAATCGCGCAACGCCGCAATCACGATCGCATGGATGGGCGGGATCCTCGGCCTGTGCTTCCTCGGGCTCTCGATCGTTGCGTCGCACGTCAGGCCGTATCGCGGCGAGTTCGATCCGACCGGGATCGCACTCATCGCTCAACACGTCTACGGCAATGCCGGCGTGCTGTTCTGGATCACCCAGATCGCGACATTCGCAATCTTGATCCTCGCCGCCAACACCGCCTACGCCGACTTCCCCCGTTTAGCGTCGATTATCGGCAGGGACGGGTTCCTGCCGCGACAGTTCGCCAACCGCGGCGACCGACTCGTGTACTCGAACGGGATCGTCTTCCTCGCTCTGATGGCGAGCGTCTTGATCGTGGTCTTCAAGGGCAACGTAACGGCCCTAATCCCGCTGTATGCGTTCGGGGTGTTCACTGGGTTCACCCTGTCGCAATCCGGCATGGTGGTTCATCACTTTCGGCTCCGTGAGGACAACTGGCGGGTCAGCGCGGTGATCAACGGCACAGGGGCTGTCACGACATTTCTCGTCGCCGTCGTCGTCATGGTGTCAAAGTTCACCAAGGGCGCCTGGGTTCCCGGCGTCGTGATTCCGCTGCTCGTCGTGCTCTTTCTCGCCATCAAACGTCACTACAGCCGCCTCGCCGAAGCACTGCGGTTGTCGCCGAGCGAGGTCGTCGAGGAACTGACCAACACGATGGTCGTACTCGTCGGCAACGTCCACAAGGGTGTCCTTCAGGCGATGCAATTCGCTCAGTCACTGCAGCCGCAACATCTGATTGCATTGCACATCAGCGAGAGCGAGGAATCGGCCGTGCTCGCTCGAGCGCGATGGGCCGAGTACATCGACTTCCCACTCGACATCGTGATCAACGAGTTTCGGTCGTTGAACACAGCGGTGATCACGTTTATCGAGGACCTCGACGCGAAGTACGACTACGACCGGATCACGGTTGTGATTCCCGAGTTCGTCGTGACGCGCTGGTGGGAGCATCTGTTGCACAACCAGACGGCCCTGTTTCTCAAGGCCAAGCTGCTATTCAAGGAGAACGTCGCCGTCGTTTCGGTGCCGTACAAGATCACCACCAAACGTCCGTAACGCAATCTCAGCGCCCGCGCCCGCATTCTCAGCGCTGGTTTGGCACCGCGTGATCGTGCATCGGCTGACACTGGGGTGATGACAGCAAGCGCTCGACATCAGCCGATCTCATCGACGGTGGTCGCCGTCATCTTGATGATCGCAATCACGATTCTCGGGGCGCAGACGTGGATCTCGGTGCCCGTCGCCGTCTTCCTGTTGACGGTTGTGGTGTGGTTCGAGGGTTCGGGACAACACCGCGAGCGAGCCCTGCTGTTGGCGATGCTCGCGGCTGCGGCAACCAACGCGATCCGAAACGTGCGCGTGCCCGGAACCGCCGACCACCGTGGGATCGAGTTGATGTGCCTGCTGGTGTTTGTGATCGCGGCGACATTCGGTTCGCGGGCCGGCCGACGAACTGGAGGTCTTCGTCGACGCCGTCGTCGTCAGTTGATGTCGAATTCGGTGCCTTCGGGGTCACGCATCGCCACTGCGTAGTGATCGACACCGCCCTCAACGAGTGCGCTGTCACCAGTAACCCGACATCAACTCGGTCATCCAGTCGGGCTGCCGCACCGTTGTCCGCGGCCCGAATTCGACCACGTGCGGTTTGATGTCGAGCACAGGCGTCCCGTCAATTGCATCGAGCCCCCTGACGCTCACGCGCAATCCTTCGACGCGCACCAACTCGCAGGTGGTGACGCCGATTCGATTCGGTCGTGCCTTGGCGCGCTGGGCGAATATTCCGACAAGCGGCCAATCCTTCCGGTTCCGGGGGTGTCGCGCGCCGAGGTGAATCGTCGACTCGTCGACCTGATCGAAATGAAACACGACGTCGATGTGCGAGAACCCGTCGAGTCCGGCCAGCACATCGGTCGCGAATCGATCGTCAATCACGATCTGCGCCTCAACACAGCCCCAGTCATCGTCGATCGGCTCGACCCGACCGCCAAGGACGACACCAACAGGAACCATCACGATCTGGTGCATGTGACAATCTGATCAGAACGCACGGTCGGAAGCCCACTCGATCGTTTGATACCAATCTGATACCATTTCGGTCATGGCAATGACATTGCGACTGACCGACGAAGAACATGCCGCACTGCTCGAACGAGCCAGCGCTGACGGCATCTCCATGCAGGACGCCGCTCGGCGCGCCGTTCGTGAGTTCGTTGCGAGCGGGCACCATCGTGAGCGCGTATCAGAGGCTGCCGATCGCGTCATAGTGGCCCACGCCGACGCGCTCCGTCGGTTGGGCGAGTGACTCCAAAAGGCCAGTTCCTCGATCTTGACGATCTGATCGAACTCACTCGTCGCCTGATGGGAGACCCGCCACCGATTCGCGACTACGGCTTGCTCAACTCAGCCGCCGCTCGACCCAGGACGACCGTCTTCGGAGAGGATGCCTACCCCGATCTCTTCACGAAGGCAGCCGCACTGCTCCATTCGATCGTCAAGAACCGCGCCCTGATCGATGGCAACAAACGGCTCGTGTGGCTCGCCACGGCCGTCTTTCTGGAGATCAACGGGATTGCCGTCACACAAGCCGTCAATGACGATGTCTACGACTTCGTGATCAACATGGCCGCCAACAACCCAACCCTCACCGAGATCTCTGACGGTCTCCGCCGACTCGCCAGCTGAGCCGAATCAAGGGAGGGCGTGGCAGGCGGAGCTGTGGGCGTTGGCTCGCTCGACGAGCTCGACATCGACTCCCGTACAGCGCCCCAGAATGCCGAGCCGTTCGGCCTCACCGGAGGCGACTACGGGACAGCGCGGATGGAATCGACAACCTGACGGGATCCGACTTGGATCTGGCGTCTCACCGGTCAGGATCTGCTGCTGCAACCGATCCATTTCGGGCACGACCGACAACAGCGCCTTCGTGTACGGATGTTGCGGATTGGCGAGCACGTCCTCAGCTTCACCGATCTCGACGATCCGTCCGAGATACATCACGGCGATCCGATCGGCGATGTTCCATGCCAACCCGAGGTCGTGCGTGACGGCGATGATCGAGATCCCCATCTCGTCGACCAGCGACCGCATCAACGCCAGGATCTCTCCCCGGATCGACGCGTCGAGCGACGCAACGGGTTCGTCGGCGAGCAGCAGTCTTGGGTTGAGCGCCATCGCTCCAGCAATCAAGACACGCTGGCGTTGCCCACCAGAGACCTCGTGCGGGTACCGCGACATGAACCGTTCAGGCGGGCGCAAACCGGCCCGCGATAGCGCTTCGGCGACCAGTTCCGGCTCGCTGCCGATCATCTTGTGAATCCGGATGCCTTCCGCCACCGCTTCGTAGATCGTGTGTCGCGGATTGAGGGCGCCGGTCGGATCTTGGAAGATCATCTGGACGTGCTGGCGAAGTGCCCGTAACGACTTCAGTCGTTGGTCGACGGCGCGGCCCTCAAACGTGATCGCTCCCGCCGACGGCGTCTCAAGTCCGAGGATCGAACGAATCAACGTCGTCTTGCCACAGCCCGACTCACCAACCAGCGCCAACACTTCACCCGGTCTGACGTCGAGGCTGACCCCGTCGACGGCGCGCACCGTGCCACGCTGTGACGAGAAGGTGACGTGCACCTGATCGAGTTCGAGCAGCGGTTCAGGCATTGCCGGACCTGACGTGCACACACGCCGCGTGTCGTCCGGGGGCGGCCGACCTCAACAGTACGTCCTCGGTCGAACAGATCTCGATCGCACGATCACATCGTGGATGAAACGGGCAGCCCGTCGGAAGGTTGGCGGGATTGGGTGGGTCACCGGCGAGTCCTCGCGGATTCATCCGAGACGAAGGATCACCAATCGTCGGGAAGGCGTTCGCCAACCCTCGGCTGTACGGATGGATCGGATCGCCGAACACATCGTGACTCGGACCATCCTCGACGATCCGACCGGCGTACATCACCGCCAGCCGCTCGCACGTCGACGTGAGTACCGAGAGGTCGTGCGTGATGAACAACATCGCCAACCCATGATCACGTTGTAGTTCGGCAAGCAGCTCCAACACTTGCGCCTGCACCATCACATCGAGCGCCGTCGTCGGCTCGTCGGCGATCAACAGCTTCGGCCCACACGACAACGCCAACGCAATCAGCACCCGTTGACGCTGACCACCAGAGAGTTGATGCGGGTACGAACGACTTCGTTCAGCCGGAATCCCGACCCGTTCCAGCAGCTCGTTCGACTTGCGACGCGCTTGCGACTCACTCATAGACGAATGCAGCATGATCGCTTCGTCGATCTGATGACCGACCCGCTGGACCGGATTCAACGAATGCAACGCGCCCTGGAACACGATCGCTGCGCTGGTCCACCGGACCGCCCGAAGGCGGCCAGGTTTCATCGCGTACACGTCCTCGCCGTCGAGCAGCACGTGACCCTCGACCCTGGTCTGTTTCGGGAGCAGCCGCAGAACGGCAGCGGCAATCGTGGACTTCCCACACCCTGACTCTCCGGCCAGCCCAACGGTCTCGCCAGGCTCGATCGTGAGGTTGACACCCCGCACAGCGGGGACGTCACCTCGCTCGGATCGGTAGGTGATCGACAGATCGCGCAGTTCGAGCACGCTCATCGTCAGCGTCCCTGCTCACGAAGGCGCGGGTCGAGGATCTCCTCGAGCGCTCGCCCGAACAGGGTGAACGCCAGCACGACGGCCACGATCCCGAGCCCTGCCGGCAGGTAATACCACCACGCCTCACGTGTGATTGCACCGGCGTTATACGCTTCTTCGAGGGTCTTTCCCCACGAAACCTTGTTCGGATCGCCAAGCCCGAGGAACGACAACGTCGTCTCGGTCAGGATCGATATCGGTACCGCCAATGTGACGTTGGCGAGAATCAGCGGCGCGACATTCGGCAAGATATGGCGGCGGATCACATGGCTCCGGCTTGCGCCGAGGGCACGTGCACGATCGACGTATAGCCGTTGCTTGACGGTCAGGACCTGGGCGCGAATCAGGCGCGCCGTACCCGGCCATGACGTCACGCCGATCACCAACACGATGTTCCAAACGGAGCGGTCGAGCACCGCCGCTAGAACGATCGCCAACGGCAAGAAGGGGATCACGAGGAACCAGTCGGTGAAGCGCATCAAAATCGCGTCGGTAAACGTCCCGAAGAAACCGGCGCTGATCCCTACAAGAGAACCAATCGCGACCGTCAACACCGTGGCCGCCAGCCCGACGAACAGCGAAACACGTGAACCCCACACGAACTGCGCCGCCACCGATCGCCCGAGGTGATCGGTGCCGAGCGGATAGTCACCGCTCGGTTTCGCCCACAACGGATTGTCGATCGATTGGACGGCGCTGAGTCCACCCTTCGGGCTGATCCATGGAGCGATCAACGCCATCACGGTGAACGCCAACAGGACGACGAGGCCGGCAACCGCCAGTCGGTCGTTCCGAAATCGTTTGAGGAACTCACGGAACGCTGCTTGGCGCCGCTGGCGTTTGAATCGCTTCGGGGAGTACGCGACCGATGTCACGCCGATCACACTCATCGTCCGTCCACCCTCGGATCGAGATAGCCGTACAACAGATCGACGAGCAAGTTGGCAGCGATCACCGAGACACTCAACAGCAGGAACGTCGCCTGGAGCATCGGGAAGTCGGGTCCGCGGATCGCCTCGATCGTGGCCTGGCCGATGCCGGGCCACGAATAGATCGCTTCGACCGCGATCGCCCCGGACAGGATGTAACCGAAGTTGAGCGCCGACAAACTGATCACGGGCAGCAGGGCGTTCGGCACCGCATGATGACGCCTCACGTCGACGTCG
>JANPLQ010000124.1:0-3150 GCA_031422395.1 Ilumatobacteraceae bacterium
GTCGCTGGCGCTTCCCTCGCGGCGGTTGCGGACACTGCGCGAGATGGTTGCCAGCCGAACTGCGCCGGTTGTCGAACCCGTGCGGAAGCCAACAGCAGGGCGGCGAGGGAAGCGCCAGCGACGAGTCGCACAGCGGCGCGAGGAGGAAGCGAAGCGGACGACGAACCCGCCACTTACGTCGTGTAGTCGGCGTTGATTCTTATGTAGCCGTCGGTCAGATCGCAGCCCCATACCGTTGCGGCGGATTCGCCGGTCATCAGGCTGACATGGATCGTTACGTCGGGACCGCGCATGTAATCCGACAGTTCCAGTAGGCCTGCATCGTCGACCTTGCGTGGGTACACCTCGGTATCACCGAAACGGATCACGACTCGCTCCTGGTCGATGTCGGTGTCGTCGCTGCATTTGCCGACGGCCATCGCCACTCGACCCCAATTCGGATCGGCCCCGTGGACCGCAGTTTTGACGAGCGGTGAGTTCACGATCGCCTTGGCCACCCGTTTCGCCTGGGCACCGTCGCGAGCCCGGTCGACAGTGATCTCGATCAGCGTTTCGGCACCTTCACCGTCACGCGCGATCATCTTCGTCAACTCCAAACTGACCTCGCCGAGTGCTCGTTCGAACTCGGTCAGATCGACCTCGCCCGCGTGTCCGCTCGCAAGAATCACGGCGGTATCGCTGGTCGACGTGTCGGTGTCGACGCTGACGCAGTTGAACGTACGATCGATCACCCGGCGGAACACGGTGTCGAGGACGTCGGGGTTGACTGCGGCATCGGTCAGGATCACGGCGATCATCGTTGCCATGTTGGGTTCGATCATCCCGACACCTTTGGCGATTCCGACGACGCGGGCTTGGCCCGAGCCGACCCTGGCTTCGGCGACTTTGGCGATCGTGTCGGTCGTCATGATTCCGCGAGCGGCGGCGTCAGCCGACTCGGACACGAGTTCGCTCGGTAGTGCCGCGATTCCTGCTCGGATCCGGTCCATCGGATACCGACGGCCAATCACGCCTGTCGAGGCGACGAGCACGTCGGTGCTGTCGCAGCCGAGGCGTGCGCCGACGCCGGCGACCAACTCCCGGGCATCGGCCAGACCTTCCTGACCGTTCGCCACGTTGGCGTTCTTCGATACGACCACGATCACTTGCGCCAGAGACACCTCGAGATGCTCACGGCTGAGCAAGACACTCGGCCCGGCAAAGCGACTCTTGGTGAAGACCCCGGCCGCAGACACCGGTCGGTCGGCGGCGATCACCACGAAGTCGTCGGATGTGTCTTTGACACCGATGTTGGCGACGTGGCAACGAAATCCGGATGGCAGCGAGATCACAGTCAACGTTCTACCAGCGGTGCGGAGCCGGACCGACAGCGGCTACAGAATCGCTGTGAAGACGTCACTCAAATCGGCGTGTTCAAATCTGAATCCGTCACTCAGCAATGCCTTGGGCAACACCCGCTGGCCCTCGAACAGCAGCGAATCGGCCATCGCGCTGCCCAACAACAGCTTTGGTCCGAAGGCCGGGACAGGCACGAATGATGGACGGTGCAGCGCTCCGGCGAGTTGCTTGGCGAACTCGCGGTTGGTCACCGGGTTCGGAGCCGTGAGGTTGACCGGCCCGCTCAGCGAGCTGGTGAGGAGATGTTCGATCGCCCGAACCTCGTCGTTGAGCGAGATCCAACTCTGCCATTGTTGGCCGTTCCCGAACCGTCCACCGACGCCCAACTTGAAGAGCGGCAGCATCTTCTTCAGCGCACCGCCCGACGCACTGAGAACAATCCCTGTGCGTAGGTGGATGACTCGAACCCCAGCAGTCTCCGCTGCTGCCGTCGCCGATTCCCATGCGGTACAGACGTCAGACAGAAACCCGGTTCCTCGACCTGATTGCTCATCGAGCGTTTCGTCGCCGCGGTCGCCATAGATCCCGATTGCCGAACCGCTCAGCAGGATCCGCGGCCCGCCTGCAGTTGCTGCGATCGCCTCGGCGAGAACCGTCGTACCGATCACACGGCTGTCCAGAATCTCCTGACGGTAGGCGTCAGTCCAACGCTTGTCGCCGATCCCGGCTCCAGCCAGATGAACGAGCGCGTCGACCCCGGTGATGTCGGCCGGGTCGAGCCCGCCGCCCGACGGATCCCAACGGATTTCCCCCGCTCGTGGAACCCGACGGACGATCGGAGTCACCGTGTGGCCGTTCGACCGGAGGTGCGCTGAAAGGGCACCCCCGATCAATCCCGAGGCACCGGTTATTCCAACTCGCATCCTTCGACACTAACGGGACTCGAAGGCGATTTTGAATGGCGTTGAGGTGCTTACGCGCCGAAAGGTCCATCTGGTGTGGGGTTTGGTGGGTTTGGTGCGAAGTTGAGCTGGTGCGGTTCCGGCCGTAAACGCGGTGCTTGCCGTACGCGCTGATCGTTGACCCGCCGGCTCGGACTGAGGGCGGAGGACGGTGGACGTCGCTCGGTAGCGTGCCGTCAGTGACCTTCACGTTGCTGCCCGCGGTCGACGTGGCCGACGGTCAGGCTGTCCGGCTCGTCCAGGGCGAGGTCGGTACCGAGACCACCTACGGCGCGCCGCGCGACGCCGCTCTCGCGTGGCAGGTCGGTGGTGCGGAGTGGATCCACCTGGTCGACCTCGACGCCGCGTTCGGCCGTGGCTCCAACGCCGAACTGCTCGCGGCCGTGATCGGGGAGCTGGACGTAAAAGTGGAGTTGTCGGGCGGCATCCGCGACGACGCCTCGCTGGAGCGGGCGCTGACCACAGGCTGTGCGCGCATGTAGGTCAGTCCGCAGAGTCCAAAGACACGGCGAAGTCGGAGTCGGTCTCGGCGTCGAGGGCGGTGTTGACCTCCACGAACCGGTCGATGCGTCCCGAGCCGCCGGTTGTGTTAGTGGCGCCGGTCGCCACAGCCGGCCGCGTACGCGCCGAACAACAACATCACCGCCGGGATCGCTGACCGGGCACGCATCACCGAACGAGTAGAATTGCTATCCGTCGATCATCGCCGATGATCAACGGATAGCAATTCGTTTGCGGAGGAGGGTCAGATGAGCATCAAGACGCATGACTATGAAAAACATGCCGGCGAATATGCCGAGCTCGGGATGGAAGGAACACAATACCTGGCATTTCGCGACATTCCCATGCT
>JANPLQ010000125.1:0-57544 GCA_031422395.1 Ilumatobacteraceae bacterium
GATGCTGCATGCCCCGACGACAAGGTCGAAGAGAATCGCCGCCTCAGTGGGAGCAGCAGGAACGAACGACAAGAAGCGAGGGTGATCCACCGAAATGCATGCCGGTGCAAGTACTTCGCCGAACACGCGAAGCGCTTCCAAACCACCGATCCCGCTTTCGGTAATCGTGCGCCCGGCCCCCGCCCGCAGTTCCGCTGCCGTTCGTGGTCCGTCGAGCGGTGGCGGGTCGAGCTGCACCCGTTCGATCGCGTAACGGACGATCGCCTGGGTCAGAACCTCGATCGACGCATCATGACTGTGCACGCTGCCAGTCTGCCAGCACGGGCCGACAGGCGGAGCCCGACATCGAGAATCGAGGGCGAGCCGAGAATCGAGGACACGAGAGGAATCAGACAGGAGCGAAGCGACCTATCCGCCCGAGTTCTCAGTCGTCGAGGGCGAGCAGTTCACTGCCGGCGTGGCGAACTTCGCCGTCACGCTGGAGGAAATGGCCGATGATCGCCGCCGCTACTCCCCCACTGATCAACACCATCGTAGGAAAGATCAGCAACACGGCAACGATTGCAATAGCGCCAGCCACAACGGAAATCTTATCCCGTGAACTTCACCCGACCCGAACTCACCCGAGCGGCGAGTAGGCGACGGCTTCGATTTCGACGTGGCCACCCAACGGGAGTTCGCGAACGGCGATCGTTGACCGGGCCGGGCGGAGGCTGCCGAAGCCTTCGACGTAGGCGGTGTTGAACGTTT
Source organism: Ilumatobacteraceae bacterium (assembly GCA_031422395.1). Taxonomy (GTDB): domain Bacteria; phylum Actinomycetota; class Acidimicrobiia; order Acidimicrobiales; family Ilumatobacteraceae; genus Ilumatobacter. The sequence goes on from JANPLQ010000125.1 coordinate 751, forward strand.
GGAACGCATCCATATCGATCAGGAAGCACGTCGTCTTGACGACATCGGACAGCGTTGCGCCGAGTTCGGCGAGGCGATCAATCAGGTTGGCAATCGCCTGTGCCGTTTGCCCAGCGACCCCACCGTCGACCAACACCCCGTCACGTATTCCCAACTGGCCCGACACGAAGATGAAATCACCGGCCCGAACGGCGGGTGTGTACGGAAGTGCTGGCTTGCTCATGTCGCTAACGGTACCCGATCAGCTCATTCCGCAACCTTGCCGCCGTTCAGTTGATCGGTCAGTGTCTTGAAGTCGGACCAGCGACCCGCAGCGAGCAGTGCCGCCTGTTGCGGCCAGGTGCTTGGATCTTGGGCGCGGAACCGCGATCCGGCATCGGTCAACATCGTTCGCAACAGCGACACTTCGGTCGTCGAGAGATCAAACCAGGTCCGAATGCCGATCCCGTGACAGAGGCCCTCGATCTTGGGACCAATCCCTTCGACCACCTTGAGATCGTCGAGTGTGATCGACTTGCCAAGCACCGCCGACGACGACGAGAGATCGGGGGTCGACGGAGCAGTGATCGGGGCGTCGATCACACCCGGTTGATCGATGCTCACGAAATACTGAGCTTCTGGTGCAATCGGCACAGCCGTTGGCGTTGCAGTGAGCGGTTTCACTCGGGCGATCTCGAGTTCAGCCTTGAGTCGGTCGCGTTCGTCGACGACCGGTTCGAGATTGGCCACCCGGCCACGCAGTCGCTCAAGTTCCGCTGTGTCAACGTGGTGAGCGCGAGCGCGGGCGACTTGACGTTTGGCGGCGACGCTTCGTAACAGCCAGCCGATCGCGATGCCCAACAGCAACGCTGCGAGCACCCAAAACAGCCCTTTCGCCAAGGTGTACGGCATCAGCAAATTCCCCTCTGTGTCGAACGCATCATTCTCGAACGGTTCACGCCGTCGCCTCGACGCGGAATGCAACCCGGCGGCTCGCTTCTTTGTCCTCGACGCCGTCGACAATCACGCGTTGCTCGCTCCCAAAGCCGACGGCGGTGAGCGTGCCCCCGTCGAGCCCACGCTCGATCAAGGCGCCACGAACCGTGTCGGCCCTGGCTTGACTCAGCGCCACGTTGGCGACGGGATCGCCGTCGGTATCGGTGTGGCCTTCCACAGTGACTGCAATTCCGGCGAAGGCAAGCGCTCGGGCGGCAACCTGATCGATGATTGCAATCGCTGAGGGGGTCAGCACGGCCGCACCTGGCTCGAACAGGATCGGGTTGGCGGTGACGAAGCTGTTGAGGTCGGCTTCGAGCGTGCTGGCGTCGGAGGCGCTTGCCTCTGGTCGCGGTTCGAGTGACATCGTGGCACCGAGGCTTGCTGCCGCGGCCTCAACGGCGACACGCCCAGCATCAGTCGCGTAGATGCCACGTACGTACAACGACACACCGTCGAATCCGCTCTCACCGCTGAGCAGATTGGGCGGCATGGCAGCGACCAACGTGGCCAGTGAGGACAGCGTCGGAGCGGCGAGTCCGGTTGCCGAATCAACCTGCAGGAGATCGGTGACATTCGACGGAGCGAGACCGCCAGAAGTTGCAGCGCTGATCAACGCCGCTCGATCAACCTCGCTGGCAACGATCCCTTCGAGCGTCAGAATTCCTCCGCTGAACTGGGCAGCGACGCTGGATGCAGATTGGTTGGCTGGCAGTCCGAATTCGGTCGGAATCAGGACGTGGTCGATGGCGTGTACGACACCGTTGCCCGTGGTGATGTCGGGCTGTGTGATCAGCGCACTGTCGACGGTCACAGTTGACCCATCGGCCACCACGGCCAACGGACTGCCGGCGCGGTTGGTGATTTCGCCGGAAACGAGAGCGCCCGAGAGCAGGCGACCGGCAACGATGTGACGGTTGAGCACGGCGGCGAGCAGTTGCGGATCGGACCGCATTTGTGCCAGCACGTCGGGCGGCAAACCGTCGAACGCCGAGTCAGTCGGTGCGAACATCGTCACCGGGTTCGCCGCTGGGTCGACTAGCCCTCCGGCCAGCCCCGCCTCGGCCACCAACGTGTTCAACATCGCGAATTGCGGATCGGTCGAGATCGCTTCGCCAACGGTGGCGAAGCGATCGGCCGGAGCACCGTTGCTCGTCGCCGTATCGGAACTCGCACCGCTTTGTGAGCTATCGAGCGTGACATCGTCGGACCCCGTGTTGTCCTCGACCGAAGGGGCCCGGTTGACCCGGCAAGTTCGATCGAGCTCCAACGCACGTACGCCCCACACGTCGTAGGCCGCCTGCAGCGTCGCTTCAGGGTCAGGCAGCGGGCTGGAACAGGTCAACGTTCCGTCCTGACCGGAAAACGACGCAATCACGCCGCCGAAACCCGCCTCAGATAGTTCCTCGGGAACTCGGCGTTCAAGGTCTTGCTCGATCCGATCGTTGTAGATAGGGGCACCTGCGCCGTAGAGCAACCCGGTCGCCAAGAGTCCAATACCAAAAATACGTCGGCGATACCGAGGATTAGGAAGCTTGCGAGGGGACATGAGTCCCTCACGTTCTCACCCGCGAGGGGTGCGATGCAACGACCCTCGACGTTTCGTCAGGAAAAGCTGGAGCCGCAACCGCACGTTCGGCTGGCGTTGGGGTTCGTGATCGCGAACCCCGACTGATCGAGTCCATCCTTGTAGTCGAGCGTGGCGCCCTGGAGCAGTTGCGACGAGGCCGGATCGACGACGACTCTGACGGCTTCGCCGTAGGTGGCCTGCTCGTCATCGGCGGCGATGTCACCGTCGAAAAACATCTCGTACGAGAAGCCGCTGCATCCACCGGGGCGAACGGCGACACGAAGTGCCAAATCTGCGGCACCCTCGGCAGCCAACAGTTCCTTGACCTTTGAGGCTGCGGTGTCAGTCAGAGTGATCATCGTGGGGTTTCCTTTCGATGTCGACCAGTTCCGGAAGCTTACAGGCCAGTTCCCGTATCATGACGTTGTGGATACTCGCTCGCGTCCGGCACCTCCGAGCCGTGATGAGGTCATGGCGGTGCTCGGCAACGTGATCGATCCTGAACTGGGGGCTGACATCGTGTCGCTCGGGATGGTGCCTGATGTGCTCGTTGGCGACGACGGGGTCGTTCGGGTTGGCATCAAACTGACGATCGGTGGCTGCCCCTTGCGGGCTGACATCAAGAAAGAGGTCGAGAACCGAATCGGTCTCCACCCTGGCGTCACCGACGTCAAGATCGATTGGGGCGAGATGAACTCGGAGGAGCGCTCCGAGGTGATGACCAAGGCGCGCTGGAACGCCCGCAAGCACGCCCCCAACACCGAGATCCCGATCTCGTGCCAAGTGCTGGCGATCGCCAGCGGTAAGGGAGGCGTCGGGAAGAGTTCCGTCACGGTCAATCTGGCCGCCGCTCTCGCCTCCTCCGGCCACACAGTCGGTGTGCTCGATGCCGATATCTGGGGTTTCTCCGTGCCGCGTCTGCTCGGTATGTCCGACCGGATGGAAGCCGAACGCGTCGAAGGCTCCGACAAACCAAAAATCATGCCGAACACCAAGCAGATCGGTGCCGGTGTGCTCAAAGTCGTATCGACCGGGTTCCTGGTCGAAGAATCGACGGCACTGATGTGGCGAGGCCTGATGCTCACCAAGGCCGTCGAACAGTTTCTGAGCGACGTGGCTTGGGGTGACCTTGACTACCTCCTGATCGACATGCCACCCGGCACCGGTGACGTCCAGATGGGTCTCGCCCGGATGCTGCCGCGTACCTCGATGGTGATCGTCACCACGCCTGCGATCGCCGCCCAGAAAGTCGCCCAGAGAGCGGCCGACATGGCTCGCCGGAGTTTCCTGCCGGTGGTCGGCGTGATCGAAAACATGAGTTCATTCACGTGCGATCACGGAGAAACGTACACATTGTTCGGCTCAGGTGGGGGCGCAGCGCTGGCGGCCGATATCGATGCCCCGCTGCTCGGTCAGGTCCCACTCGAACCGGCCGTCGCAGCCGGCAACGACGATGGCATCCCGGTCTCGATCGACGGCACTGGCCCCGCTGCCGTGGTGTTCCGACAGATCGCCGCCAGGATCATCGCCGAAATCGCCCCACCCGCAGGTGACGATCAACTCGACATGACCGGCTGCTCCGCAAGAATGCTCGACGCAATGGAAGCCGCCTTCGGCAGCTCGACCACCTAACCCAACATCAGGACAGGCAGAGCTAGAGGCAACGACCGACCACGCACGCTCGTCGGAACCGCATTTTGCGGCAGGAATCACGACAGATTCGGTCGTAGTGCCTGCCGCAAACACCTGACACGAACTTTGCGGCAGGAATCACGACGAATCCGGTCGTAGTGCCTGCCACAGAATTGAGAGGTTCGGGCTGAGGTTGGCCAAGATTCCCGGTGGGAGCGGATTGGCACTACCGTCGACAGGATGCAAGCGCCGAACGAGCCGAGGGATGTGCTTGACCACATCACTGCCGGGGCATCGCTGATCGTTCCGCTCGCCAATGGGGAGCCGACGGCGATGCTCGATGCGATCGAGGCCAACGTCGATCGGCTCGAACGTGTGCAGGTTCACCAGATGCACGCCCTTCGGGACCGGGCCTACATGGCTGGGGCGTTCGGCGATCGGCTGACTCACCGGTCGTACTTTCTTTCGCACATCACTCGCCCGCATTTTGCCAACGGCACAATCGACCTCGTGCCGTCCCACTTCTCTGAGGTATACGCCTTGATGCGCGACAACGCCGACGATCCGCTCGTGATCGCTGCCTCCTCACCTCCTGACCGCCACGGATACTTCTCGCTCGGAGTTTCAGCGGATTACACGTCGAGTTTTATCGGTCGCGCCCGGATCTTCCTCGAAGTCACCGAACATATGCCGCGCACGTTCGGGCGCAACCAGATCCACATCAGTCAGGTCGTCGGGTGGTGCCAGAGCGACCGGACGCTGATCGAGGTGCCGCCACCAATCCCTGGCGCACTTGATGAAGCGATCGCCGGATTCGTCGCCGAACGGATCCCGAACGGCGCCACGATCCAGACTGGCATCGGGGCAATCCCGAACGCGATCATGGCCGCGCTGAGCGACCACCGTGACCTTGGGATCCATACCGAGTTGCTGTCTGACGGTGTCGTCGACCTGATCGAAGCGGGCGTCGTCAACGGCGTTCGAAAGGACCTCAACCGCACCAAGACGGTCGGCTCCTTTGCCCTCGGGACTGATCGGCTGCACCGCTTCCTGCACGAGAACACGGCCGTCGAATTGTGGCCGGTCCGCTACGTCAACAGCCCGCAGATCATCGGGAACGAACGTGGATTCGTTTCGATCAATGCCACCTTGTCTGTCGACTTTTTGGGTCAGTGCGCCTCCGAGACGATCGACGGGAAGTACTACTCGTCGTCGGGTGGTCAGAACGACTTTGCCCGTGGGGCGATGAATTCGGATGGCGGCCAAGGTTTCGTCCTGCTCCACTCGACGACCCGGTCCGGTGGGTCGCGGATCGTCCCGCAACTCGCCGCAGGTGACGCCGTCACGACCCCCAAGAACACGGTCGACAAGGTCGTCACCGAGTACGGCGTAGCCGAAATGCGCGGGCGCTCGATACGCCAACGAACACACGCCCTGATCGCTGTCGCCCACCCAGACCACCGCGCCGATCTGACGGCGGCAGCCAAAGCCTTGCGTTACATCTAGGCGGGATCGCGTTGTTCGCTGTCGCGCCGTGACATGACGAACACGATCGATGCAACCACCACGGCGCCCAGCACCAGGCCGATCGCCTGCCAGTGACCGTTGAGTTGATTCTGGACACGACGTTGCAACGTTTCGACGCGCTCCGTAATCGGGGATCGATCCTCGTTGACGTCGACAACCCAGAAGTAGTAGATCAAGTACAGCCCTGACAGCAAGACCAACGCCGCTGCGATTCGATCGACGTACTGCGACCCGGTGCGGAGCACCTTGAGCAGGCTCGTGTTGGCAACTGCCAAGGTGATCGTCAGGGCGGTGACAATCAGCGCCATCCCTGCCCCATAGGCCGCCACGTTCAACACACCGTTTGCCCACCCATCGTTCCTGACACCGCTGAACAGCGTCGTGATGAAGAGTCCGATCGTGCAGCCGATCGAGGCGACGGCGTACGCCACGCCGTACACGAACATCGAAACGACGGTCCGGTCACGGTTCTCGGTGTTAATTCGCGGTGTCGCCAACGGCAGCTTGTAACCGGTCAGCATCGCAACGCCGAGAATCACAAAGGCGACCCCGATCCCCAACGTGGCGTACTTGGCGTTGCGTTCGATCCAGGTCGTGAAGTACTCGGAGATCAGGCCCACGATGACGAAGACCGACATGAAACCGGCCGACACGGCAGCGGATACGACGAGCGCCCGGCTGACTGTCGCCCTCTGGCTCCCCGGGCGGTGACCCTCCAGGCCGAGGAAATACATCAGGTAGGTCGGCAACAGCACGAACGCACACGGGTTGACCGCAGCTACCAGCCCCCGCAAGAACGAGAGTTCCACTAGAACAACTCCCGAATCGCTGCCCGCAGTCCGTCGGCGTCGATCGCGCCGGTCTGCCGCAGGACCTCGCCTTCTGCGCTCACGAACAAGGTGACTGGGTAAGCGACGATCCCGATTTCGTTCGAAAACTCACGCTCGGTATCACGCAACAGGTCGTACGTGACGCCTCGCTCGCTGGCGAACCGTTGCATCGCCTCGACCGTATCGAAGGGGTCGATTCCTACGAACTGAATCTTGTCACCGACTTCTTCGTGCACTGCCGCGAAATCACGAAGCTCTCGCCGGCACGGCGCACAGTTCGAGAACCAGACGTTGATCACGAGCGGTTTCCCAGCGTACTCCCGAAGGCTCCGAGGTTCGCCGTTGATGTCGGTCAGATCGATGTCAGGGAGCGTCAGTCCTGAGAGGTCGTCGTTTACCTCGGACAGCGGCTCTTGAAACACACCGGGTTCGTCGAGCACGAACTCGCCGTCATACTTCGGCTCATCGTTTGCCAGTGTGGCCACCCCAACAATTGCGATTGCGGCGGCCGCCAATCCGCTGACGGCCGCAATCGCAATCGGTCGAGGGCGAAATGGCATACCGACAGGTTACGAGCCTCCGGCCCCGGAGCCAGGGGGGAATGGCTCCGGGGCCGCGATGACTGCCGCTGATTACACGGCGACTGATTCGACGACTCCGAGTTCGTCGACGAACACGGGCGGTCTCGGCCGCTTGGGCGGTCGGCCGCCGGGTCTCTTGACGGCGACGATTCGGCCGCCGGATAGGAGCTCACCGCCCCAAACACCCCAGGGTTCCTCGCGTTCAAGCGCCCCGTCGAGGCAACCGGCACGCAACGCGCAACGGCCGCATATCGCCTTGGCACGGGCGATATCGAGGACATGATCGGAGAAGAACAGTGGGGTCAAGGTGCCGTTGCCGTCGGCGCAGCGCGCCACCGGAACGGTGGAGATCGAGAACTCGTTGATCGGGGAAAGCTGGAGAGTGTTCACGGTTGATGTCCTTTAGAGTTTGGATTTGGGTGAAGTTTGGATTGGGTGAAGTTTGGATTTGCTTCGGAAAACGAGAAAGGCCGCCGGGTCGGAACCCGGCGGCCTCGACGCAAAGACTTGACTGGTTAAGTCGTCTTCGGTCCGAGGTGCCGGGCGGTGGGCTTGATGGACATGTATCCCATTGCGCCTGCCGGAGCGGTGGTGCCATTACCGAGATGTGCCGTAAACACATCGGTTGCGGTGTACCAATTGCTCCGGGCGCAATTGCGGCCACGGTTATGCGAGATGGCGGCGACACACACGTCACCGGCGCCGCGCGCGCGGCCGAGGTCGATGCCCCGGTTGTGCTGCGTCGTCAAGGTGATCATCGGTCCGTCCAGTGCTCGTTCGTTCGTGTCAGAAGTGTTCGTTGCAGACGCCAACGTGCGCTGCGGGTCCTAGTGGACCACGCCGCGCACATCGAAGTCAAGGAGGTTTCGCGTTTGGCTTCGGCAACCGTCACGCAACGAGGTGCGGGGGAATCGGGACTTCGTCGACGGCATTCAGCAGCCGCGGATTCTTCGGCGGACGACCGCGACCTCGTTTGATTGCCACGATCACGCCTTCTACCAGCAGTTCTCCACCCCAGACACCATACGACTCGACACGTTCCAGGGCACCACTCAAACACGTTGGCGCGAGCCCGCACTTGCTGCAGATCGCCTTGGCTCGAGCGATGTCGAACTCGTCGTCGGAAAAGAACAGATGGGTCAAGGTCCCACTTCCGTCGGCGCAACGGGCATAGCGCGTGCCAATCGGCTCGTCTGACTCGGTGAGTGCGACATCGAAGTCGGCGCTCAGGTAGTCGGGTCTGCGAAAATCGAGCAGCGTCATGATGGTGTTCCTCCCGAAGTGACATCCATGGCCATACGGGTTGTCAGGCCGCACGGAGCCACAGAGGCAAGAACACTGTGATCTGATACGCGCGATCCAGAATTCGCAGAACACGGGTGATGCGAGAGGCGACCGGTGGCGCGGTCGTCAGCCCGCTGTAACGAAAGGCGAGATCGTCAACTCGACCAGCGTGGTCGTCGGCAGCGTGGTCGTCGGTGTCGGCAATGGGGCCGTTGGATCGTCCAATACGCGCCCGTCGTGCGAACACGCTCCGAACAGGACGGCGGCCGCCAAAACGAACCGAACACATTGACGCATTGAGGTGAGATTACTCGGCGGATTCGGCGACCGCTTGGGCCGCCGCTTCGTTGGCCGCCAACCACTCAGCGACCGAGGCAGCGTCACGGAAGACAATTTCTCGGTACAGCCGGAGTTCCGACACGCTTTCACGGATGTCGTCGAGGGCGCGATGGGAGCCTTGCTTCCAGCCGCGCTTGGTGAGCACGTCGGGATACCAGCGCCGCACGAGTTCCTTGATGCTCGACACGTCGACCGAGCGATAGTGCAGGTACTCCTCGATCTCAGGCAGATACGCGGCGAGAAACCGTCGGTCGGTGCCGATCGAGTTACCGCACAGGGGCACTGTCCGATGCACGGGTACGTGCTGGCGTATGAACGCCAGCGTCTCGGCTCCGGCCTCCTCGAGCGTCATCGTGGACGCCCGAATCTGGTCGAGTAACCCAGATCGCGTGTGCATGTCGACCACGAACTGATCCATCCGGGCGAGCACAAGGTCATCGTGATGAATCACCAGATCTGGCCCTTCGGCAACCACGTTGAGATCATCGTCGGTGACGAGCGTGGCAATCTCCACGATCACGTCAGACGTGTGATCGAGGCCAGTCATCTCAAGATCCATCCAGACGAGCATCCTGGCGATGCTACGGGACGTGCGACGATGGCAGGCGTGACTCGACCGACGTTTGCCGAAATGCTGGCGATGCCAGGGGTGATCGAGGAATGTGAACTCCGGAGCACGTTCGGATTCATGGCATACCACGGCGGCGCGTTGGAGGAGTCGACCGATGTGATCGCCCGCGACGCAGCTGGGCTCTGCGGTGCGTCGTATTACGGCGTACTACAGCCCGAATCGGTGCAGGTCCATGTGTCATCGATCCGCGTCTCCCGTGATCAATCTGCGACGTTGGCAACGTTCCTCAATCACGTCGAAATCGTCGTCACCGTGCACGGTTTCGGTCGTCGGCCACTGCCATCGTCACTCCTGCTGGGGGGTACCAACCGACTGCTTGCCGCACACGTTGCCGGTCACCTGCGTGAAGCACTCCCCGACTACTCGATCGTCGATGACCTCGATCAAATCCCGCATGAACTACGAGGCGTCCACGTCCGGAATCCAGTCAACGCCCCGAGAATGGCAGGTATCCAAATCGAACTCCCACCTCGGATTCGAGGTCACCGGGCGGACTCCCAAACGCTGATCGAGACACTCGCCAGCGCCGCCCTCAGTTACGACCACCGACCGACACCACCGTCTGCCTGAATCTGCTCACCGACGCCTACACGCAGACAGAACACGGGGTTGGGGCGTACGGTTGCGCCGTGCATGTGGATCGAGGGCTGACCGAGGAGCGGATCACCCGCGAGTTGCACGAACGTGTGCTGGCCCTCGTCGAGCGCGACCGGCTGCCGCTCGATGTAACCGCCGGCCCGACGCGTGCAGACCAGTCGCCGTTCGCCGTTGGTGCGGCATGGGGTCCACCGTGGGGCACGACTTGGTTCACGTTCACGACGGTGATTCCGGATTCGTGGGCTGGGCGACGGATCGAGGCGGTGATCGACCTCGGATTTGATCCTGATGCGGCCGGGTTCCAGTGTGAAGGATTACTCGTCGACGATGCTGGGCGGCCGGTTCAAGGGATTCATCCGCGCCGGACCAATTTTCGGGTCGACCCAACGCCTGGACCATTGACTCTGAGGCTCGAAGCCGCCTCCAACCCGACCTTTCACCAGTTTCGGCCTTCGTTGATGGGTTCACCCGCGACCGCAGGCACCGAACCGTTGTATCGCTTCCGGCGCGCCGATCTGGTGTTGATCGACAGTGAAGCAGAAGCCCTCGTACACGACATCGACGTGCTCGACGGGTTGATGCGGGCGCTCTCCGAGCATGATCCGAGACGTCATCGGCTGCTTCAAACAATCGTCGGCGCCCTCGACGCCTGCCCTGATATCGGGGCAGCGCGGTCGACGCTTCGCCCCTCCCTCGAGTCACGTTCACCGGCGTCTGGACACCGGGTCATCGCAACCGGCCACGCCCACATCGACACCGCCTGGCTGTGGCCGATTGGCGAGTCGATCCGCAAATGCGCGCGTACGTTCGCGTCGGCGGTGCGCCTGATGGATGAGTACCCGGAGTACCGGTTCTCGTGCTCGCAGGCCCAGCACTACTCCTGGATCGAGGAACGGCATCCCGAGTTGTTCGAACGGATCACCGCCAAGGTCGATGCCGGAACGTGGATTCCTGTTGGAGGTATGTGGGTCGAAGCCGATATGAACCTGCCGTCGGGAGAGAGCCTCGTGAGGCAGATCGTGCACGGTCAGCGCTACTTCGAACGTCACTTCGGGGCGCGTTGCGATGAGGCCTGGCTCCCCGATGTGTTCGGGTACCCGGCCAGCCTCCCGCAATTGTTGGCGGCTGGCGGGATGCAGCGATTCGTGACCCAGAAGCTGTCGTGGAACACAACCAATAGGTTCCCGCATCACACGTTTTGGTGGGAGGGTCTCGACGGCACTCGCGTGCTGACTCATTTCCCGCCGGTTGACACGTACAACGCCGAACTCACGCCGAACGAGGCCGTGCGATCGTCAACACGATTCCGTGATGCTGGATGGTCGGATTGGTCGCTGATGCCATTCGGACACGGAGACGGCGGCGGCGGGCCTACCCGCGAGATGTTGGAACGGGCGCGACGGCTGGCCAACCTCGACGGTTCACCGCAGGTCTCGATCGGAACGCCGGGCGAGTTCTTCGAGCACGTCGAGCGCGAGGTGCTCAACGGTGCGCCCGTGCCCGTCTGGCGGGGGGAGCTGTACTTCGAAACGCATCGCGGAACCCTGACTAGCCAGCTCCGCACGAAGGCCGGGAACCGTCGGTGCGAACGGCTGCTGCGTGAGGTCGAGTTGTGGTCGGCGACGCTCGGCAAACCAGCTGAAGTTGATGATCTGTGGCACGAGGTGCTGACCCAACAGTTTCACGACATCCTTCCCGGTTCATCGATCGCCTGGGTGCATGCCGACGCCGAGGCCACTCATCTCAGCGTCGCGGCGCGACTGGAAGTCCAGCTCGCCGAGCTCTTCGAAGAACTCGTGCCTCGCGGATCTCACGTGGTCAACGCCTCTGCTGTCGACCGTGACGAGGTGATCGAGGTCGACGGAGCGGCGATGCGCGTTGCCGTACGAGCCAACGGAATCGCTGCTCTCTCCCAGCTCGGCGCCGACGATTGGGTGGTCGTTACTGACCGCTCGATGACCAATCATCATCTGGCGATTCGGTGGGACGCGGACGGCAACCTGACCTCGATCATCGATCTGGCACGCGCCCGCGAACTGCTGCCTGACGGATCGCTTTCGGCAGTGCTCGAACTGGCTCCGGATCACCCCGTCCGCTACGACGCATGGGACGTGGAGTCGTGGACGCCAGGCCTGGCGACGCAACTGCTGACCGCCGACTCGCTTGAGGTCGTCGACGAGGGTCCGCTGATCGGACGGATTCGCGTCGTTCGGAGCTTCGGACGATCAACCGCGGCCGTGACATACACGATGCGGGCGGGAAGTGCTCGACTCGACATCGGCATCGAACTCGACTGGCAGCACGACGAACACCTGCTGTCGATGTCATTCCCGCTCGACGTCCGCGCCGACACCGCTGCGTGCGACATTCAGTTCGGTCACGTCCACCGGCCGACACATCCGTCGAACTCGTGGGATGCCGCCAAGTTCGAGGTGTGCGCCCACCGATACGTCGACCTCTCCGAGCCGGATTTCGGGGTGGCGATTCTGAACGATGGTCGCTACGGCCATGGCCTGTTCGACGGCGGCGTCAGGGTCAGCCTGGCGCGGGCTGCCTGCTACCCGGACCCGAACGCCGACCGCGGCAAGCACGCCCTTCACCTCGCCGTCTTCGCGCACGGTGCCGGGCTCACCGATGTCGTCGCCGAGGCCCAACGTTTCAACATGCCGCTACGAATCGTGACGGGTGAGGCGACCGGGCGACCAGCTCCGATTGTCGAGCTGATCGGATCAGGCGTCGAGATTGATGCAGTCAAACTGGCCGACGACGACCCGAACGATCTGATCGTGCGTCTCCACGAAGCGGTCGGCAACCGAACTCGCGTCACGGTGCGTTGTGATCGCCGGATCATGGCCGCCGCGAGGTGCAACCTGTTGGAAGAACCGCATTCCGGGTTGGAGGTCGGCGACGGCATCTGCGCCCTTACAGTACGCCCCTTCGAGCTGGTAACCCTCCGCCTCACCCGTTAACAAGCCGAGACAATGCGATTGAGGGGTTGATCACGACATGAGCGCTGGCTATTCGACACCCAGGTGACGAAGCGCCATCTGGGCGTAGAGCTCGACCCCGTGCGGCATCGCGTCTTCGTCGAACCTGACCAGGTTGGAGTGGTTGGCGGCGGCCGTCCGAGCGTCGCGGCCTGGCTCGGTGCCGCCGAGAAACATCATCGTTCCTGGAACGCGTTGCAGCACGTACGAGAAGTCTTCGGCACCCATGATCGGATTCGGTAGACGCAGCGCCTTCTCGGCGCCCAACACATCACGCGCGACATCGAGCGTGAAGTCGGCGAACCGGTCATTATTCGACGTGACCGGATAGCCGAGGATCACCTCGGGTGTCGCCGTCGCACCGTGGGCTTCAGCGACGCGTTCGGCGACGCGGCGAATGTTGTCGTGAACGAGCTTGCGAGTCCGCTCGCTGATCGTGCGGATCGTGCCGACGATCTCAGCCGTGTGGGGGATGATGTTGTTGGTCGTCCCTGACGTGACCTGGCCGACCGTCACGACTGTCGGGTCAAAATGTCGACAGTTCGGGTCACCATCAGCTGAAGTGCGAGCACGATTTCACAGGCGATCGGGATCGGGTCGATCGCCCGAAACGGCTCGCTGGCGTGGCCGCCGGCGCCGTGCACCACGATCACGAACGTATCGGCAGCCGCCATGCACGGCCCGCCTTTGGTGGCAACCATCCCAGTCGGAATCGTCGAAGTGATGTGGAGGGCGAACGCACCGGTGACCGGCGAAAGTGTGCCGTCGGCGAGCGGTGGTACGTCGAGCAGCCCCTCGTCGAGCATGAACTGCGCGCCGTGGTCACCTTCTTCGCCCGGCTGAAACATGAACAGCACGCGACCCGGAATTTCGTCACGACGCGAAGCCAACAACTTGGCGGCGGACGACAGCATCGCCGTGTGGGTGTCGTGACCACAGGCGTGCATGCAGCCGCTGGTCCGGGAACTGAAGTCGAGCCCTGTGTCCTCGTTGAGCGGCAAGCCATCCATGTCTCCTCGCAGCAGGACGGTCGGACCAGGCTTGCCACCGGTCAATAATGCAGCGATGCCGGAGGTGGTCTCATGCAACGTGATATCGAGCCCAAGCCCTTCGAGCGACTCGAGCACGACCTCTCGCGTAATCGGCAGGTGATTGCCCATCTCGGGGCGCTCATGCAACCGGCGTCGCATCGCCACCGTCTCGCTTTGAATGTCGATGGCTTCGTCGCGGAGCGTGTCGAGCGTCATGCCGGCATGGTATGCCGTTTACCGTGAACGTGCCATCCGCGTCAGCACGAGCCGAACTTGTCGAATGGATCGACGATGAGGGGCTGACGATTGGGGTCGTCACACGCGCACGGATGCGGGCCGAACGCTTACGGCACAGGTCCGTGGCGATCATCGTATGGGCCTCGGATGGGCGGCTGCTGATCCACCGGCGAGCCGATCACAAAGATGTCTGGCCGGGCATGTGGGACCTCTGTGTTGGCGGGGTCGTCTCAGCAGGCGAATCGTTCGACGAAGCCGCCGCACGGGAACTCGCCGAAGAAGTCGGGATTGCCGGGACCCAGCCGAAACTGATAGCCGTCCGATCGTTCGACGATGACGATGTATCAGAGCTTGCGCAGATCTACACGGTCATCCACAACGGTCCATACACGTTCGACGACGGCGAAGTTGTCGAGACCCGCCTCGTCACGCCGAGCGAACTCGACGAGATGGTCAACTCAAACACGTTCGTTCCCGATTCGCTCGCAATCGTGCGTCCGCAGCTCGGTGCCGAGCCGTCGCTCGATCTAATACGATGGGCTTCTGTGTATCGAGTTGAGTTCACGATCGAACCGTTTGTCGAAGGTCAGCCGGGCATCCACGTGACCGCGCCTATCGATGCGCTGCGCGATCTGGGAGTCGAGGTTGAAGTCGGACCGTTCGGCTCCGGTTGCGACGTCAGCACCGAGGAGATACCTGATGTCGTCGCCGCAATCATGCGTGCGGCATGCGCCCACGGAGCGACTCATGTCAATCTTGATGTCAGTGCCGTTGACACCGGTGCCGGTCGGAGTTCGTGGTGAGCCTCGCCCATCCCCTGCTCCGCGCGATCCAACCGGTTGTTGACGCAGTCGGTGCCTCGCTCGTCGCCGCCACGGACTGCGAGCCATCCGACGTGCCGCTCGTCTGGGAAGGCGAAGTCGTCGGCGCCGTACGGATGCCGCCGCTGCACGGCGCGCTCGATCGCCTGATCGACACAGTCGAGGCCGAACTCGGCGCGTCGCTGCCGTCGCTTTCTCGTGAGGGCAAGCAGCGGGCCGTTCGAATGCTCGACGAGCGCGGCGCGTTCATCTTGCGACGCGCCGTTGAGGACGTTGCCGATGCGATGGGCGTCAGTCGAATCACGATCTACAACTACTTGAACGCCATCCACCGCTGACAGGTACGGTCGAATCATGGCTCGTGGCGATCAGTTCGATGTGATCGGGTTTGACGCGGACGACACGCTCTGGCGAAGTGAGGATTACTTCACCGAAGCCGAGGAGTTGTTCGCCGAGAAGGTCGGCCCGTATGCGCCAACTGGGGTCGATGTGCTCGATTCGCTGCATGCGATCGAGTCGGCCAACATCGCTATATCCGGATACGGGGTGAAGGCGTACGCGTTGTCGATGGTCCAGGCAGCCGTCGTTTCCACCGGCGGCAAGGTGCCGTCCTCCGTGATCGGCGAGTTGGTCGACCATGCGCACGAAATTCTGCTTCGCCCGGTCGAACTGCTCGAAGGCGTACCTGAAACGCTCGCTGCCGTCGGCCAATCACATCGACTCGTGTTGATCACCAAGGGCGACCTGGTGCACCAGTACCGAAAGGTGCGCACGTCGGGGCTCGAACACCACTTCGATCATGTCGAGGTTGTGCTCGAGAAAGACGTCGAGACATATGGACGGGTGTTGCGCGAATGCAGCGTCGACCCGACACGATTCTTGATGGTTGGCAACTCTGTGAAGTCCGACATCCTCCCGATCCTCGAACTCGGGGGTCACGGAGCCCACGTCCCGTATCACGTCACCTGGTCCCACGAAGTCGTGCACGAGCACAACGGAGGCTTCGCTGAGTTGGAGACGATCCAAGCTCTCCCGACTTGGCTACTCGGTTGACGGTTCGTCAGAGTTTGCGGAGTAGGACTTCGCTGACGCGGTGATCGTTGGTCTTGCGCAGGATCAAGCTGGCGCGTGCCCTGGTGGGAGCGATGTTCTCGCGGAGATTGCGGCCGTTGATCGTTGCCCAGATCTGGCGAGCCGTCATCTCGGCCTGTTCATCGGTCAGGGTGGCGAAGTGACGAAAGAAGCTGTCGGGATTCGTGAACACCGACTCGCGCAGGGCGAAGAAGCGCTGCACATACCAGTGTTCGATGTCACGCACGTCGGCATCGACATAGATCGAAAAGTCGAAGTAGTCGCTGACGAACTCGGCGCCCTCGCGGTCGACTTGCAACACGTTGAGACCTTCGACGATCACGATGTCCGGCCGGCGAACGACCACCGACTCGCCCTCGAGCACGTCGTAGGCAAGGTGGTCGTAGACAGGGGCAGCGACCTCTGGTTCACCACTCTTGACGGCCCTCAGGAATCCGAGCAGCGCCCGCGTGTCATAGCTCTCGGGGAAACCCTTGCGGTCCATGATTCCGCGTTGATTCAACACGGCGTTCGGGTACAGGAACCCGTCAGTCGTCACGAGATCGACCTGAGGGTGATTCGGCCAGCGCGACAGCAGCGCCTGCAAAATGCGGGCGATCGTCGACTTGCCAACGGCAACCGACCCAGCGACGCCAACGATGTACGGCACCCTGGGCGCCATCGAGCCGAGGAACGTCGACGAGACGCGTTGCAGATCCTGCACGGCGCTGACATACAGGTTGAGCAGCCGGCTGAGCGGCAGGTAGATCGCCACCACCTCGTCGAGATCAATCCGTTCATTGATGCCTTGCAACGAGTCGAGATCGGCCTGACTCAACGTCAGTGGGGTGGCAGCACGCAGCGCCGCCCAGTCATCGCGTTGAAACGTCAGATACCGGTCGGGCACATCTCCAACCTACGCTGGAGCGATGGCTTCGACCCAAGTTGCACGCAAGCTGCTCGGGGCCTGGTACACACCTCCTGAGCTGGTCGAGATGGTCGTGTCGGCGATCCTCGTAGACCTTCCTACCGTTCGGTATCGTCCGGTGCGGGTGCTCGACCCAGCGTGCGGCGACGGTCGATTTCTGGTCGCCATCGGGTCACGGTTGCGTGATCTCGGCGTGCCGGTCGAGTTGACCGGCTGTGATATCGACGCGGCCGCGCTCGACCAGATCCGCGACCCTGCGATCACATGCATGCACGCCGACGCTCTGACCCACGCGTGGGGTGATGCGCGCTTCGAGATCGTGGTCGGCAATCCGCCGTTCCTGTCGCAAATGGCTGCAAACACGACACGTGGCGGTTCGAGCAGCCATGGCGGTGGGCCGTACATGGATGCCGCGGCCGAGTTCCTGGCATTGGCTGTTCGGCTTGCTGACCCTCACGACGGTCGAGTTGGACTCGTGCTCCCGCAATCGATTCTGGCCGCTCGCGACGCCGGGCCGGTACGCGCAGCCGTGGCCAAGCGGGCGGACCTGAGGTGGTCTTGGTGGGAGCCCAAGCAGCAGCATTTCGACGCTGCAGTCAACGTTTGCGCACTGATGTTTCAGCGACCTTCGACCGGGAGCATGTCCGAGTCAACGTGGACACGAGTCGTGACCGACGAACTCGGCATCCCCGCCGTCGACCTTGCCTCGCTGGTGACCGCAGGCACGCTCGGAGATCGAGCCCAACTGAACGCCAACTTCAGGGACGAGTACTACGCCCTCGTACCCGCCGTCAGCGATGACGGCGATGGTCCTCCGCTCGTCACCAGTGGCCTGATTGACCCCGGAGTGTGCCTCTGGGGAGCCAAGCCTGTTCGATTCGCCAAGCGGTCGTTCGAACATCCACGCGTCGATGTCAGCAAGCTGATCGGTCGGTTTCCAGCGTGGGCAAAGCGCAAACTGGTGCCGAAGGTATTGGTCGCCAACCAAACTCGTATCATCGAGGCGGTGGCCGACTACGACGGTGCCTGGCTGCCAGGCGTCCCAGTCAACACAGTGACTCCGAACGTCGGGTTCGACGTGTGGGAACTGGCCGCGGTGTTGACTTCACCGATCGCCTCGACTGTTGTGTGGCAGCTTGGGGGCGGCACCGGCATGTCGACGACTTCTGTGAGGCTCGGCCCGTCGGTGCTGGCGGCGATCCCGTGGCCACGCGGAGGTTTGGCGCGTGCGGTCGCCGCATTGCAAGCTGGAGACGTGGCTGGATGCGGTCAATGCGTGGCTGCGGCATATGGCGCGAACGATCAGCCGCTCGTCGATTGGTGGACAGCCCAACTGCCGGCGGGAACGACATGAAGGCGTCGATCAAGTTGGGACTGGTGCTGCTCGGCTTGTTGACAGCAGGGTGCGGGAGTGGCGGTCGCGAGTTGTCCGGCTATCACCGTGTTCCGGCTCCCAACGTCGGCGAGCTCTCGTTGCCCGAGCTCACCAACGACGGCCAACCGTTGGCGTTGCGGGCAGAACCGGGCGGGCTTCTCGTGGTGTACTTCGGTTACACGAACTGTCCCGACTTCTGCCCGACCACGATGTCAGATCTCCGAATCGCCCGCCGCCGACTTGATGACCCTGAACGAGTCGACGTTGCGATGGTGAGTGTCGATCCCGAGCGCGACATGCCCGTACTGGCCGACTACATCGGCAGCTTCTTCGACGACGGGCACGCGTTGGCGACCGATGACCCTTCGCTGCTTGCCAGCGTCGCCGCGCCGTTTGGTGTGTCATCGCAAGTGACGACGAACGAGAACGGTGAGATCGAAGTTGCCCACACCACGCAGCTGTACGCCATCGATGATGCCGGAGTCCTAGTTCTGACCTGGCCATTCGGGGTCACGACCGATGATCTTTCCGCCGATCTCGAACAGCTCCTCGAAATGGGTGCGGTATGACCCGCCGACAATGGTCGGCGTTGGTCGTGCTGATTCATTCCGCTGTATCGCTCGCCAACGCCTCGTCGATCGCTTCGTCCAAGTCGTCCTGATCCATCGGGCCGAGATGACGGGTGGTGATGACACCATCGCCGTTGATGACCAGTGTGGTCGGCATCGATGTCGCCTCGAGTGCGGTGCTGACGAAACCTTCCGGGTCGAGGTATTGGTCGTACGTGGCACCGACCTCGTCGAGAAAGGCGACGGCCTCATCGCGGTCGTCGCCAATATTGATCCCAACAAAGGTGACCTCGTCGCGGCGTGCCAGATGGATTGCTTCGAAGTCGGGGATCTCGCGCCGGCACGGGCCGCACCAGGTGGCCCACAGATTGATCACGGCCGGCCCTTCGATCTCGTTCAGCGGGCCAGCCTCGCCACCGTTCAACGAGATGATCTCGACGTTCGGTAGCCGTTGATCAACGCCAGAGCCGCAGGAACACAACGCACATACGGCAAGCAAACCTGATACGGCAACCGCACTGTCGGCAAATCGTCTCATGGGGCTTCGTCGCTCACGACTGCTGCCACCTCGATCTGACCGGCCGTCTCTAATTCCAGCACCAACGCCACGACGTCGCCGGCGATCAGGGGTTCGACCAGATCGACCAACATCACGTGGTAACCCCCCGGCTCGAACGCCACAGGGGTCCCGGTGACCAACGGCAATGATGACGTCTCGTGCATCATGCTGAACCCATCGTCCGTAGACCCATCGTCCATGGTCATCGAGTTGTGGATCTGCGCGTTGGCGGCGACTGACGGTGATACCGCAACACCGACTAGCACGTCGTCTTCCTGAACCGAGAGCTCGAAGTACACGGCGCCCGTGGTTTGACCTGCTGCGCTCGCACGCGCCCACGCCCGCGCCACGTCGGCCGCGCCGTCATCTGCACTGCCGCAGGCGCACAAAAGCACCCCAGCGAGGATGAGTGCCCTCAGCGATGCCACGGCGCGTGAGGCGAGACGGCACCCTCGCCGCCGGTCAACACGTCGACACCGTTGTCGGTTACCAAAACCATGTGCTCGAACTGAGCGGTCCGCTTGCCATCGGCGGTGACCGCCGTCCAGTCATCGTCCCACGACTTATGCTGCCACGTTCCGAGCGTGATCATCGGCTCGATCGTGAACGTCATCCCCGGCCGCATCGTCATCGAACTCCGAGAGTCG
This sequence comes from Ilumatobacteraceae bacterium, assembly GCA_031422395.1. Classification (GTDB taxonomy): domain Bacteria; phylum Actinomycetota; class Acidimicrobiia; order Acidimicrobiales; family Ilumatobacteraceae; genus Ilumatobacter. The sequence goes on from JANPLQ010000125.1 coordinate 20,942, forward strand.
TAGTAGTGCAGCACTTGAACGTCGGTGTGGAACTGCTCGCCGATTCCGTGACCCACGAACGCCTTGACGACACCCAGCCGATGGGCCTTGGCGTGGTCCTCGATCGCTCGGCCGATGTCGCTGATCGGGCGGCCAGGCTTGACCGCTTCGATCCCCTTCCACATGCACTCCTCGGTGATCCGCACCAGTTCCCGGCTCTGCGGGTCAACGTCGCCAATCAAGAATGTGGCGTTTGAATCACCGTGTACCCCACCGATGTACGCAGTCACATCGAGGTTCATGATGTCCCCATCGAGCATCGCCCGGGAATCGGGAATCCCGTGGCAAATCACCTCGTTGGCGGAGGTGCACAGGCTCTTCGGGTAGTGGTGATAGTTGAGCGTGCTCGGATACGAGTTGTGGTCGATGTAGAGCTGATGGCAATACGCGTCGACCTCGTCGGTCGTCATCCCTGGCCGCATGAATTCGCCGGTTCGTCGGAGGATTTCCGCAGCGACCTTGCCGGCATGACGCATCAGCTCGATGATTTCCGGCGATTTGATTCGCGGTTCGTCCCAATGCGGAACCTCGCCGGTGTCGGCATATGGCGGGCGAGCGATGTGGTCGGGCACAGATCGCATCGGCGATACAACGCCTTGGAGCACTCGACCTTCGACCTTCCTGTGGCACCGCTTGTACTTCCGACCGCTGGCGCACCAGCAGGGATCGTTGGCCTGCGGAAGCGTGGAGGGCGGATTGCTCAACGTGTACATGCGAGAATCAGTCTACGGGTGCGGCAGTCGCCGCCAAGTGCGGCGGCGTGGAGAAGCGTCGGAAAACGGGAAGTGCGGAGGAGGCCGGCGGGACCTTCCTCCGCACCAAGCGGAGCCCGTCGGTGTCGACGACTTAGCGGGAGTCGGACACCGATGCGATGGGTGTACCACCGCTGGAGGCAGAATAGGCTTTCTACCTGCGATCGGCAAGGCCGGTGATGCAAAGTCACTGCAAAATGTGGTCACTCCACCACAAACAATCTCAGCAGAGTCGGAGACCTAAAATTTGTTCGGTGCCACCTACGCACAGTTCAACGGCCGGTTGAAGCACGCGCTCTCGAAAACCGACCCGTTCCTGAGCGCTCGCTGAGGAATAGTCGCGAAACACGTTGTTCAAACACAGCGTAACGACATGAGCAGCGCTTCGAGTATTCGGAGTAACTACGCCGATCAGCCCTTCGAGCACCTCGGTCGCCGTGTTCTCCCACTTCTGTCGATCACCGATCATCGCCTCACTGATCTCGAGGTCTGGACTCTGCAGTTCCCGAAACTGGATCGCCCAAATGTTCGGATGCCGATCGATGTCGTCCATAAATGCCAACGCCGCCGCCATCAGCATCGACCCCCAGGTTTGTGCGCTTGCTCCGAGCGCCTTGTTGGTTCGATTTCGGCGTTCGTCGAGCCGCCACTCGAGCAACGCAAACAGCACCTCTCGCTTGTTTTCGAACTGGTGATAGAAACTGCCGACACTGACGCCAGCCGGATCGAGGATGTGAGCCGTCAAGCTGGTGCCATCGAACCCGTTCTCGGCAAAGGCGATCTCGGCCTGAGTCAGGATTCTGAGTCGGGTCGCCTTGGCTCTCGCCTGAACGACGCGTGGGCGGGACTCGCCGACGACGCCCTTCGGCGGAATACGTGTCATAGAATAACTATACCAGAATGGTAGGCACGCGTATCGAGACAGACCTATCGAGATAAGCGCGGGATCGAGAACTCGACAACACCACCGCTCGAATCGACGATCCCGATCGTGCCGTGGTGAGCGAGAACGATCGCCTGAGCGATTGCCAGGCCGAGTCCTGCTGTCCCGGTTCGCACGTCTCTCGCCGGGTCACCCCGCGTGAAGGCGTCAAAGGCGTGTCCACGCAGGTCAGGCGCGAATCCGGCACCGTCGTCACTCACCCGCACGGTCGCATTCGCCTCGTCTCCGCCGACTCGGATGCGGACCACAGTGGTGGCCGGCGCATGACGAATCGCGTTGTCGACCAGATTTCGAATCACCCGTGAAAGCTGCGCCGGGTCGCCCGTCACCGCGACTCTGGCATCCGCCTCGATCGCCAGCAAAACGCCAATTTGTTCGGCGAGCGGACGCAATGTCTCGAGTGCCTCATCTGCCAACTCGGTTAGATCGACCCTGACGGCGCGCATTTCCAACGTGCCGCTCGCCAGTCGAGTGTGCAGTTGCAGGTCATCGACGAGGTGGCCCAACGCGCTGACCTGATGTTCCATCCCCTTCAGGTAGGCGTCAGGGTCCTCAGCGACACCGTCCCGAATTGCTTCGACAGACGCCCGTAAGGCGGCCAGCGGCGTGCGTAAGTCGTGCGAAATCGACGACAGCATGAGGGCCCGTTCCTTCTCGACGGCGCCGAGTCGATCGACCATCCGATCGAATTCTCTGGCGGCGTCACCAAGTTCGTCGCGTCGAGCAACACCGGTGCGCGCAGTCAGGTCACCGGCGGCCACCTTGACGGCGGCTTCGCTCAATCGGTTGGCGTCCCTCGCGATCGGGTTCGAGACGAGATAGGCGACGATCGCTGCCGCAACAGTGGCCGGGATCATGATCCAAAGGAGGAATCCAAGATCCTGATCACTGATGAACATCTGCTGAGCTGCGATGACGATCATGACGACGGCCACTGCCAGCACACCTAGCGAGGCCCACATGAATCGCCGACCGAGCCGGTTCAACTGCCACGACGGACGTTGAGTCACGGTTCGAACCGGTAGCCGACGCCCCACACTGTGGTGATCCACCGCGGGTTCTCTGGATCAACTTCGATCTTGTTGCGGATTCGCCTTACGTGAACTGTGACAGTTGCCGAATCTTGCCAGTCCGGCGACGACTGCCAGACGTCTTTCAGGAGATCCGCGCGAGAGAACACCTGCCGCGGTTGTGCGGCCAGATACGCCAGAACGTCGAACTCCTTCGGCGTCAACTCAACGAGTGCGCCACCGCGATGGACCTCACGGGATCGGTTGTCGATCACCAATCCGTCGAACTCGAGTCGCCCGGAGACCGGCACCACTTTCGGTGCCGCACGACGCAAGACACCGTTGACCCGGGCGGCCAACTCGCGAGGGGAGAACGGTTTGACGACATAGTCGTCGGCCCCAAGTTCCAGCCCGGCAACACGATCGGACTCCTCGGAACGTGCGGTGAGCATGATCACCGGCAGGTCACCCGACGCCCGAATCCGGCGCAGAATGTCGAGTCCGTTGACCCCCGGCAGCATCATGTCGAGGACGACGAGATCGGGCTTCTCCGAGTCGAGCAGCCGGATCGCGGTCGGCCCATCTGCAGCTTCGCTCACGAGGTGCCCATCGCGCCGCAAGTAGCCGGCCACAACTTCGCGAACGGTCGGCTCGTCGTCAATCACAAGCACCCGCGTCGGTGCACCAGACGTGTTCATGCCCCAAGCGTGCTCGGTTACCGACCCAGGATCAAACTCCGCCGCCGGACGTTTCCGAGACGTTTACTTGTGGTCGGTCGAGTGGTCGGTCGATTGGTCGATAGATCGATCGCTGGTCTACGGGGCGAGACGTTCGATCTTCCATGCGTCACCGACGTGCCGGTAGTGCAGGCGATCGTGGAGACGACTGGGGCGGCCCTGCCAGAATTCGATCTCGTTGGGGATCAGCCGCCAACCACCCCAATGCGGTGGGCGTGGGACGTCAACGTCGGCGAACCGTCGTTCTGCGCCGGCGACCAGCTCGTCCAACACTGCGCGCCCCCGGATCACATGAGACTGAGGTGACGCCCAGGCACCGATTTGGCTGCCCCGCGGACGCGAGGCGAAGTACTCGTCGCTCTCGGCATCGGCAACGCGTTCCACGGTACCGCGGATACGTACCTGGCGATGAAGCTCGAGCCAGCCGAACACGGCAGCCGCCGTTGGGTTCTGGTCGAGCTGATGGCTCTTGGCCGACTCGAAATTCGTGAAGAACGTAAAGCCGTGGTGATCTGCCGTTCGAACGAGCACCATTCGAGCGTCCGGCGCGCCGTGCTGATCGACCGTTGCGACCGTCATCGCGTTCGGTTCAGCGAGCCCCGCGTCGTAGGCATCGCGATGCCAGCGATGCCACTGTTCGACCGGATCGTGATCCACGTCGGCAACATCCAATCCGGCCGTCTCGTACTGCACACGACGGGCCCACAACTCCTCGTTCATGTCGCGCTCAACCTCCGCATGACGTGCTCATCGCGACATGAACTCGATGGTTTCTAGGCCTCGCATGTATGGACGGAGCACGGTCGGGACCGTGACCGATCCGTCCTCGTTGCGATAGTTCTCGATGATCGCCGCCCACACACGAGGCACGGCAAGCGCCGAGCCGTTCAGCGTGTGTACAAGGGCGGTTCCCTTGTGCGGTTTGCCGTCTGCATCGAGCGGACGGTAACGGATGTTGGCGCGGCGAGCCTGATAGTCGCTGAACCAGCTGATCGACGACACTTCGAGCCACTGATCGACACCTGGTGCATAGACCTCGATGTCGAAGCTGCGGTGATGACTCTGACCCATGTCTCCGGTGCAGATTTCGATGATCCGATACGGCAGTTCCAGAGCAGCAATGGTTGCCTCGACCCGACCAACCATGAACGCCAACAGGTCGGGTGCCTGCTCGGGCGTCGCAAGGGCAAGGATCTCGACCTTGTCGAACTCGTGGGCCCGCAACATGCCGCGGGTGTCGCGACCAGCCGATCCGGCCTCGCGGCGGTAACACGGACTGTACGCCATGAACTTCATCGGTAGTTGCGCCTCGTCGACGATTTCGTCGGCGTAGATCGAGGTCAATGGAACCTCGGCAGTCGGGATGCACCACAGGTCGTCACGTTCGATTGCGAACGCATCGTCGGCGAACTTGGGGAGCTGGCCGGTCGAGGTCAGTGTGGCAGTCGAGACCAGCGTCGGCGGTCGGATCTCTTCGAACGAGTCAGCATTCCGATCGAGCGCCAGCTGGCACAGCGCGCGGGCAAGCGTCGCCCCGGCACCTCGCTGCATCGTGAACATCGATTGGGCAATCTTGGTGGCGCGTTCGTTGTCGAGAATCCCGAGCGCGGTTGCCGTCTCCCAATGGGGGACGCGCTGGTAGTCGGGGAACGACTTCGGCAGGAACGGACCCGTGACGACCGGGTTGTCGGAGTCGGAGATGCCGTCAGGTGCGTCGGCATGAGGCAGATTGGGGATCACCAGCAGTTCGTCGCGAAGTGCTGCACTGACCGTGGCGTGTTCTTCAGCGAGAGACTTCTCAGACGTGCCTAGTGCCTTACTCTCGGTCTGAAGAGTTTCAATCGAAACCTCATCGCCCGCACTGATCGAGTCAGTAACCGAGAGCTGAATATCGCGTCGAAGCACCCCGACCTGTTTCGAGATCTCGTTGACCCGAGCTCGAATGCCGTCGCGCTCGATTGTGATCGCGCGGAGTCGGGCATCGAGCGACACTGACCGATCGACGGCTGCCAAGACATCTCCACTGTGCCGCCGTGCGAGTGCGGCACGCACCGCCTCAAGATCGTTGCGAATCAGGCGTACGTCAATCACGCCAGCGAGGCTACCGGTCGAGCCCAACCCCGCGATGAGCGATGAGGGGCCTAAGGCCGCAGATCGCTCATCACCGACGAGTGGTCGACGATCTGATGAGCGATCTGCGGTCCAGAGCCGCTCATCGCTCATCGCGGGGGTTGGGGGCGGGGGCGGTTCGGGCGAACTCCCGCTCGACGTCTTCGGTGGTGAGTGGATTCTCGTCGATACCAACAATTTCCGCGGTTGGCATGGTTGCGCCACGGCGGTAGCTCTGCTCGCTGCCGAACGACTTCGAGAAGCGGGTGAAGAACAGGCGGATCACGATCGTCCAGAGGAACATGCTGCCGCCAACCTTCATCGCTGCCCCGGCGAGCTGTTGATCGTCGATCACCGAGATTCCCCACAGCCGGACCGGAATGTCGTACGCGTGATATACGACTCCCTCAGCGAAGGTCAACCATGCGGCAGGCACTGTCGGCACGACGGATTGCAGGAACAGATAGATCATTTGGCCGGCGATCCCGATCCGGAACTCTGGGACAGGACCACACACAGGCATCCACATCAGCAGTGACGACGTCACGACCATCACATGCAGCATGTAGTGCAATGGCCCGTTCTCGACTGACGCGTTGACCAGTAGCGGGATGTGGACGATCATCACCATCACGTTGAACAACACTCCGGCGACGACCGGGTGGGTGAACCATTTCACGACCCTGTAGAGCGCTCGTTCGCCGAGCAGCACACGCGCCAGCCACGTCGGCGTCGCCATCAGCACGAGCGGCGGGAGGAAGTAGCTCAGCATCATGTGCTGGATCATGTGCGCCGAGTACAGGTACTCCTCGCTGATGTCGTGCATCGGCCAGTCGGAAGCGGCCCACAAGATCAGGATCGCACCGACAAAAGCGACCTTGTTGCTGCGTGTGACCACCGGTTGCCCAGCGGGCACAGCGTTTGGCCCGATCACCCTGACCACGTAGATGTAGGCACCTGTCAAAAAGGCGACCAACACCCACACTTCGGGGTGCCATTGGAATCCCAGCGGGTCGACCATGAGGTCAGCGCCGACCAATTGGGAACCTCAGGAACCGAAAAACTTGAAGGTACACAGGGCAATGATGTACACGCCGACCGCCAGAAACAAACCCATGTAGAACAACAAGGTGAACAGCTTGTTGTCGAACTTGAGGTGCATGAAGTAGAGCACGACGCTGAAGAACTTGATGATCATCAGGCCAAGCAACAACGGGAGGAACAGCGCCCCGAGGTCGTCGACCATGTAGCTGATGGCGACTTCGATCCCGGTGATGAGAGCGAGTGCGGCGGCGACCTTGATGTAGCCGAGGTCGGTCAAGCCGTGGTGCTCCTCGACGTGGGCTTCTGCGGTGTGTGTGCTCATGGTGCGTTACCTCAGGCCGGGATCAGGTAGACGAGCGTGAAGATGAGAATCCAGACGATGTCAACGAAGTGCCAGTACAGGCCGACCAACTCGACGACCTCGGCCTTGTCGCCAGGAATCCGGTTCTTGGCGACCATCCCGGTGACGGCAAGCAGCATGATGATGCCGACCGAGACGTGAACACCGTGGAAACCCGTCAAGGCAAAGAAACTCGACGAGAACAGGCTGGTGCCAAAGCCGAGACCCTCTGCATGGAATGTGGTGAACTCGTAGACCTGGCCGGCGACGAACAACGAGCCGAGCAGCGCAGTGACTGAGAGCCAGCTCTTGGTATTGCGATCGTCGCCACGCTTGGCTGACGACACGGCGAGCACCATCGTCAGCGACGACATCAGCAGCACGAAGCTGGATGCCGACGTGAACGGGATATCCCAGACCTGATCTGGCCCGAGGTTCTCGGAATGCCGCCCGCGGTACAGCATGTAGGTCGAAATCAGCCCGCCGAACAGCAGGCATTCCGAACCGAGGAACAGCCACATCCCCAGCTTGTTGTGCGACAGGCCGGTACTCGTGTGCCCGTGATCGTCATGACCGTGATCGTCATGACCGACCTGATCGTCGTGAACGGCGGTGTCAGCCATGCGAAACGACCTCCAGCTCGGCGCCACCCTCAGGGGTAGGCGGGTCGTAATCGGCTTCCGATGCGGTGTGCGGCTCCATGCTCCAGCCGAACATCGACAGCAGCAACAGTGTGGCACCAACCGGAATCATGAACTTGTTGAAGATCACGCCGTAGCCCATCACCGGCAGCGAGAACGCCAGCACCATCGGCCAGTAGGACGGTGACGGCAAATGAATGTGCTTGTCGGCGTTGGCTTCCTGATCAGCCATGATCTCCTCGGCGGTGGCGATCTGGTGGTAGTCGTGGTGATCCTCGGTGCCACGGTCTTCGTACTTGCGATGGAAGAACTCGTCGAGGTGATGCACAGTCGGGACCTGATCGAAGTTGTGTTCCTTCGGTGGGTTGGTGGTCATCCACTCGAGGGAACGGGCGTCCCACGGGTCGAGCGGGGCCGGTGCGTGCTTGCGCGAAATCATCACGTTGACGAAGAACAGCAACACGCCAATTCCGAGCACAGCGGAACCGATCGAGGAGATCAGGTTCCAGAACCCGAGGTCGAAGAAACCCTCACCAGCTCGGTTCTCGGTCCACACGTACATACGCCGCGGCTGACCTTGCAATCCGAGGACGTGCATCGGGCCGAACGTCATGTTCATGCCAATCACCATCAGCCAGAAATTCCACTTACCGAGCCGCTCGCTCAACAGCTTGCCGAAAATCTTTGGCCACCAGTAGTAGAGGCCCGAAAAGATGCCGAGGACGGCACCACCGAACAGCACGTAGTGGAAATGGGCGACGATGTAGTAGGTATCGGTTTGCTGCGTGTCGGAGGGGGCGACCGCATGGGTCACACCTGAGAGACCACCGATTGTGAACTGGACGATCAGGCCGATCGCGAACAGCATCGCCGTGGTGAATTTGATCTTGCCGCCCCACATCGTGAGCGTCCAGTTGACGATCTTGACTCCGGTCGGCAGGGCGATTGCCATCGTGCTGATCGAGAACACGGCAACCGAAATCGGGCCGAGGCCGGAGGCGAACATGTGGTGAGCCCAGACACCCCAGCCAACGAACCCGATCGCACACCCAGAGAAGACCACGAGCGGATAACCGAACAGCGGCTTCTTCGAGAACACGGGAAGCACTTCGGAGACGATCCCGAACGAGGGCAAAATCAGGATGTACACCTCTGGGTGACCGAAAATCCAAAACAGGTGTTGCCAGAGCAATGGGTCAGCGCCCGCCTCCACACTGAAGAAGGTTGCCCCGAAACTGCGTTGGAACATCAGCAGGAACAGCGCCACCGTGATCACCGGGATGGCGAACAGCAGTAGGAACTGCACGACCAGGATCATCCATGTGAAGATCGGCATCTTCATCAAACTCATGCCGGGTGCACGCATGTTGAGCACGGTGACGATCAGGTTGATGGCGCCTGTCAGTGAGGCAATTCCGGTGATTTGGAGGCCGACACCCCAGAAGTCGATCCCGTTGGTCGGTGAAAATGGAACCGACGAGTTGGGGGCGTACATGAACCAACCGCCATCGGCCGCGCCGCCGAGGAACCACGACGTGTTGATGAAGATCGCACCGAACAGGAAGCACCAGAAACCGAAGGCGTTGATCCGCGGGAAGGCGACGTCGCGGGCACCGATCTGGAGCGGCAGGAAATAGTTGCCGAATGCCGCCGCCATCGGCATCACGAAGAGGAACACCATGGTCGTGGCGTGCATCGTGAACATCTGGTTGTACTTGTCAGCACTCAAGATCGTGCCGTTCGGTCCAGCCAGCTGGGCGCGAATCAAGAGCGCTTCGGCGCCACCGACGAGGAAGAAGAACAGCGCCGCCACGCCGTACATGATCCCGAGCTTCTTGTGGTCAATCGTGAACAGCCACGACTTCCAACCTGTCGTCTCGACCGGGCGTCGGAACACGCCGTATGAGGACGAAGGGGTGGCGACAGCCGGGATGAGGGCCGGTGCTGGACGTTCGATCAGCGCCATCGTGCGATCACTTCCGCGTTTCGAGGTATGCGACCAGTTCGTTGATCTGGTCTTCGGACAGGGCAAGATACGGCATACCGCGGGTCTTGCCGTCGGTCTCCGTCAGTTCTTCGGGGTCGGCGAACATCGGCTTCTTGGATGGCGCATCTCGCAGCCATTCCTTGAGGTCGATCTCGTTGAGGCACTCGTCAGACACACCGTCGAGGTACTTGGCGCCGAACTCCTCGGGTGATGCTCCCCAGACGTCGGCCCGACAGTCCTCGGTCAACAGGTCCCAGGTGCCACCGGCAAACGTGTTGCGTGACATCAGGTGCGACAGGTTCGGGGCGGCACCGCTCCACACGAACTGTTCGGGAGCCGCAATCACGGGTTCGCCATCGGCGTCAGTCAGACCGTCGATCTGATGGCATCGAGAGCACTGGGCGATGAAGGTCGCCTCACCCGTAGCAGCCAGCGTGTCGGCAGGGGCCTGGTACGGAGCCAACTGTCCGTCGAGCCACGAGGTGAAGTCGGCCGGGCTGAGGGCGACGATTTCCATCCGCATGTTGGCGTGCGAGAGACCGCAGAACTCGGCGCATTGACCGGCGAAGATTCCTGGCTCGTTGGCGTGGAATCGCCACGTGTGCACGCGACCGGGAACCATGTCGCGCTTACCGTTGAGGGCAGGCACCCAGAAACTGTGAATCACGTCACGGCTGGTGCCCCGGATCACAACTTTGGTGTCGGCCGGGATCACCATCTGGCCACTCGTGACGATCGGCAACGCATCACCAGTCGGGGCGTAGCCACAGATCGTGCCGTCGGCCGCGACCGGGTAGTCGAATTCCCACCACCACTGCTGTCCGGTGACGTTGATGAAGCAGGTCGCGTCGTCGGTCTTGTTGAGATCGATCACGGTCGAAATGGTCGGGATCGCAACAGCAACCAGAATCGCAGCCGGGAGGGCGATGAAGAGGTACTCAAGCCACGCCTTGCCGTGGGTCTGCTCGGGAATCGGCTGGCCCTTGTCGCGGTACTTGATCACGCAGTACAGCACTGCACCGAACACCAAGACACCGACGATGCCAGCGATGAGGAATACCCACCACTGGAGGTCCTGGATCTTCTGAGCGTTCTCGCCCTTCGGCTTCCACGTGTCTTGCGGGGCGTTCTGGGCGCACGCCGACAGGGCGACCACCGATGCAACGGCGAAAAGGCCGCGCTTCACACGGCGGGTGCGGGGGTTCACATCAGGCATTGATGACGTCAACACTTTCGGGACTAGGGAGGTCGAGCGGCTCACGGGACGATGACCTCGAGTTCGGCATCGGACCCAGGCACGGTGAAGGCATACCCGTCATCGAGCGTGCGGCTCGACTGGGCAAACACCAGTGTGAGGAACTGCGACCCACCGTCTTCGACCAGAGCCGTGCAGATTCGCTCGGGGCCGAGCAGCTTGCCGTTCTCGTCGGCACGTGGATGCATGTCGATTACGAGTCGAGCCTCGCTCCCGGACTTGTTGCGGAACATCACGTTGTTCGGGTTGGCGCGTGGCAACGTGAGCGATTCGAACCTGCCGTTGGCACCGATCAGGTCGGCCTCCAACACGGTACCGTTGAACGTGATCTCTGCGATCAGGTTCGATTTGCCAGCCACCGCCTGGCTGGCCTTCTCGTCGGCCTCGGTTTCCTCGGTGCCGCATTCGTCGTCGTCAGCGATGTCGGCCGGAGTGTGGTGGCGCTCGACTTCGCGGCCGTTGAAACCGGCAACCGTGCCACCGGCAATCAACGCCACCGCTGCGATCGACAGGGCACCGGTCAACGTCGACTTCCCGACAGCGCGCTTCAGTCCGACGAGCGTTCCGACTGCAAGCACGAGCGCACCCGCCACAGCGAACGCCGCGACTGTGGCCGATTTCGATGGGAGTCCGAGCATCACGCGACTGAACGAGTAGACGATCACGCCGGCGCCCGCTGCAGCTGCGATCGGAAGTTCGAGCGGGTGTGCCATCACACCGCGGGCGGCGTCGTTGTAGCCACGGTCGCCTGACGCGCGTTCGCTCCAGGCCTGCACAACCCACTCGAGCAGGCCGACAAACAGGGCACCGATACCGAGCATGAAGACGGCTCGTTGCGTGACCAGGCCGAGTGTCACTGTCGTTGCACCGACAGCGACGAGGAGCGGCCACAGGCTGGGGCGAGCCGAATCGTGAGCAGCAGCCGAGGAACTGAACGAGGCGTGATCGAGCGCCGACACGTTGGAGTCACGAACGAAGACGTTGACGCCTGCCAGGAATGCGAGTGCGAGAGAGGCCGAGACGAGCCCGACCGTGCCGAGCGAACCGCCCTGCGTGATGCCGTAGATCGTCGCAAACAACGCCGCCGCGATTGCGGAGCCGATCAGAAGTTTGGAGCCGGTGGTGAACATCGTGGTGCTGAACTCACTTGGTGACGTAGACGACGAACCAGACCGCCGAATAAGCGGTGGCTGTGAAGTACCAGTACAGGGCATGCGCCGAAAGGATCTCGGCATCGTTGAGGCGGCCACCCAACGCCCGGAAAGCGGTGACCGCGGTGTAGATCAGACCGACGATGACGAGTGCCGTCATGGTGCCGGTCATGGCGTAAAACAGGGCGCCGTAACGCTCGTCACGAATCGACACCCCCATGTCATGCCATACGAACGCCTGGCCGTTGATGAAGGCGATCGCCAACACACCGACCACGCCCAACGCCAACGCCGTATGGGCACGGTCGCCGCGATGGCCCGAGTAGACCGCCCACTGTGCGAACAAACACAGTGTGAAGATCGTCATCAACATCACGTTGGAGGCAACTTCGGTGATGATGTAGTCAGCAGGAAAGCGCTCTCCGGCGTCGACCGCCTCGTCACGGAGCAGCACCCAAATCGCACACATGCCACCGATCAGCATGGTGCCCGCCACGCATGCGAGCGCCGTTCCGACGAACAGTTGACGGCGTGGCCCGGCGACAGCGGCCGCAGGCAGTGCAGCAGTCACGACAGACTCCCCTCGTACGTCATGTCGAACTGTGGCTGAGCTGATGCAACGGTCGGCGTAACGGCGAAGTTGTCTGCCGGAGCCGGCGACGACGTGCTCCATTCGACCGTGTGGCCATCGAACGGGTTCTGCTCGGCTTGCGGACCAGACATGAACGACTTGATCAGCAATCCAACGAACGCGGCGACCATCAACGCAACCATGAGATGCCCAATCGCCGTGAGTGTGTTCCAGAGTTGGCCATTGTTGACATCGCCGATCGACAACAGCGTCGACACTTGGATATCGGTGGCAGGCAAACCACCAGCCTGATCGAGAAACCCGGCGATGTAAAGCGACAGGCCGGCGAGCACCGTGCCGCCGACGCCGAGCAGCGCCAACGGCAGAACCTGCTTCTCTGAAAGCACCCTGCCCCACAGTTTCGGAGCCCAGAAGCACAGGCCACCGATCACGCCGAGCAACGTTCCGTACACGATGTACAGCACGGCACCCTCTTCGAAGACGGTCCCGCCCAGTTCGAGATTGTCGATCGACTGAAGCAGGTTGCCGATCATTCCGACGGCGATCATGCCGAGCCCGAAGAACGAGAACACGAAACCAGAGGTGATCTTGGGTTTGGCGTGCTTGAGGCCACTCCTGGCCGTCAACGCTCCGAGCCCCATGACGACCGTGAGTCCGAGAATCGGAAGCCCGGCGAAGATCAACATCGGCACGAGATCCTTGACGAAGTCGCCCGTGTTCTGCTGCTTGTCGAGTGACACGTCGTGAACGAGTTGCTGTGTGACGGCGGCGAGTGCGGCGACCCCAACTAGAGCGATTCCGGCGAACGTGACGCCTCGCAAGACGTGACGGTGCTTGAACGTGACCGGCATCATCTCCGCCGCCACCCCGACCGCCGGAAGCGCATACACGATCACGGCCGGCACCGAGAAAGCCCAACCGAGCCAGGCACCAATTCCTTCTGGCCCACCAAAGTTGAGTTGCTCGTAACGGTTGTCGATGAACAGGTAGACGACGCCACCGAACGCCACGGGCAACGCCAGTAGAACGCCCAGCGAACCGATCAGCGCCGACCAGGCAAACAATGGGACACGCCGCATCGTCATCCCCGGTGCGCGTGTGGTCAGCACCGAGGTGGCCACACATCCGGCCGATGCCAGTAAACCGAGTGCCATCAGACCGTGCCCGGCAAGAAACAGATCGACCATGTCGGCGTCGCCGCCGCCAATCCCGCCGTTCCGGGCGAGCGCCGTCAACGTCAGCGCCAGTCCGCCCAACCACGAGTAGAAACCCAACAGGGCAAGCCGCGGGAACGCGATCTGACGTGCGCCGAGCTGCATCGGGGCGACGGCGATCGCCAAACCAAGTCCGAGCGGGATCACCGCTCCGAACACCAGGCCGACCCGGTACATCTGGAACATCTGAAGTAACGCGTCGGAGTCGACAAGCGCATCGGACTCGGCGGCGCGCTCGAAACCGAGCACCGCCGCCAGCACCGCTACCGCGGTGAGGACGAGCAGGCCAACACCGACGTACAGGCGGCCGATCCGCTTGTGGTCGGTTGACGTGACCCAGGCGGCCGCGCATGCGAAGAACGACCCGACCGAGTCGAGCGCGGCGTCGGCATCTGGACGTGTATCGATCGTCGTCATGAGACGGATTGAGTTCCCTTTGGACGTAAATATTAGTTCGGAAATGAGTTCGGAAATGGTTCGAGCGCTCGCAGAGTCGTCACGACACTACCGACCGAACACTACTGGCCGGGCCGACCTCGAACGGAAATCCCCACGCTGAACCTGGTCATGGACCCGTGTCATGAGACCAGCACGTCAAGCGTCATCGCGGTGAACAGTACGGTGACGTAGGTGATCGAATAGCCGAACACACGCATCGATGCACCGGCTGTCGGGTGGTTTCCGAGCCACAGGGTGGCACCGATGAAGATTGCCCCAAGCACGGCAGCGGCGACGGCGTAGATCAAGCCGAGATCGGCAACCGGAATCAGGATCAGCGTGCAGGCAACCATCGCCAGCGTGTGCCCAATCATTTGGCGAACGGCGTTCTTGAACGGAACGACTGCGGGGAGCATTGGGATATTGGCTGCTCGGTAGTCGTCGGCGTACTTGATCGCCAACGCCCAAAAATGCGGTGGCGTCCAGAAGAACATCACCCCGAACAAGACGAATGGGGCCCAGGCCAGTGTGTTCTGGACCGCCGTCCAACCGACCAACACCGGAACGGCACCGGCGGCACCTCCGATCACGATGTTCTGCGTGCTGGTGCGCTTCAGCCAAAGCGTGTAGATCCCGACGTAGAACGCCGTCGCAGCGAGTGCCAGTACCGCCGACAGAAGGTTGGCACCCGCCCACAGCACGCCAAACGCCACCGCTTCGAGCGCGAGGGCGAAGATCAGGGCGTTGCGGGGCGCAATCACACCAGTGACCAACGGTCGGTTCTTGGTGCGTTCCATCAATGCATCAATGTCGCGGTCGACGTACATATTGATTGCGTTGGCACCTCCTGCGGCGAGCGTGCCCCCAATCAGAGTGATGATCACGAGCCACGTCGATGGCCAACCACCCTCGGCCAACACCATCGTCGGAACCGTTGTGATCAGGAGCAACTCGATGATCCGTGGTTTTGTCAGAGCGACGTACGAACCGACCTTGGTCGTCGCCGTGCGCCGAGTGCCATGCGCCACGCCGCCCGGTGCGAGCCGCGATGGAACGAGGGGACGGGTGCCGACGGCCATAGCCATCCCATCGTACGGTCGCATGAGCGATCAGGCCAACGCCGTATCGCTGGTGATGCGCGGCAGAATGGAGATATGCCGACCACACTCGAACCAACGGAGGTGATGGATCCCTCGCTCGACGAGCAAGTAACTCCTGATCATCCGTGGATCGTGCTGGTCTGGAACGACCCGGTGAACCTGATGAGTTACGTCACATTCGTGCTCCAGAAGTTGTTCGGGTACTCGTTGGAGAAGGCGACCGAACTGATGCTCGGCGTCCACAACGAGGGCAAAGCGGTGGTCGCCAACGGCACTCGCGAGCAGGCTGAGATGCACGTGTTTCGGCTTCACGAGCACGGCCTGTGGGCCACCATGCAAAAAGACGGACCAGCCGAATGAACATCTGCCGAACGAGTGCACAACCGTGAGCCGCTTCGCTTCGCCGGTGCGACGCGAGGGCGACTCGTATGTGATCAATTTGGGACGTGACGAAACCTCGCTCGTGCTGCGTCTGATCGGCGAGTTGCGAGCCCTGCTGACCGACCCGGAACCGACCAGCGATGCCCAGGTCCTGATGGTGAGGCTGTTCCCGGTTGCCCACCCTCACGACGAGAAGCTCGAAGCCGAGTACCAAGGATGGATGCGAACCGACTTGGTGCAATCGAAGTTGGCGGCGATTGCGATCGTCGAGGATGCGCTCGAAGGTAACGGCGGCGTCGATGAGGGCCAGTTGATGGCGTTCATGCAGGCCTTGAACTCGTTACGCCTGGTTCTCGGCACGCTGGTCGGCGTGTCCGACGATCCGGCGGTTGACGAAGTTGCACCGGCCTACGCCGACTCCACCGAGTACGCCCTGTACAGCTACCTCAGCTGGCTCCTGGAAGATTGCGTCAGGGTGCTCGCCCCATGACCCAACCCACCATTCATGTCGCGCTGAACCCCTCCATAGCGTGCTGACCGCGACATGAACGCCGGAGTCTGTCGTGGATCCTGTGGTGGATGTTGTGGTGGTTGCTGCTAGGTTTTGCTCGCTCTCAACGAGTTACAGGCCCCCTATGCCCCCATCGTCTAGTGGCCTAGGACATCACCCTTTCAAGGTGACGGCACGGGTTCGAATCCCGTTGGGGGTGCCAAGCAATGATCTATCTGGTCCCGTGGTGAAGTGGAGTTCACGCCGGCCTGTCAAGCCGGAGGTCGCGGGTTCGAACCCCGTCGGGACCGCCAACATGACCGCTGCAAGGCGGTTGTGCATATCACGGTCGAGTAGCTCAGTCGGCAGAGCACACGCCTGAAAAGCGTGGGGTCCGGGGATCGACGCCCCGCTCGACCACTTCATCAGCCCTCGCTTCGGCGAGCGCTGTGTTGCGTCTGTGTTTTGTCTGTGACGCGTCTATCGGCTCGTCTCCTCAGGCCCGAGCTGGGTCAGGGACCTTGACGCTGACTCGGATGCCTCCTGACGAATAGATTTCGTCGACACCGGCCAGCCAGCCCGCGAGGTCCTCGTGGTCGGTGGCGTCCCGGATCCAGTCGATGTAGTTCTGCTCGTCGTGTCCGACACCCACACGACCGCCCCAGAAGATCTTCTCCAGATGCGAGGGCGCGGTCGGTCGGGCGTTGTCGTGCAGGACATCTTCCGATCGATACACGGCGTCCCATTGGTTGTTGAGCACGAGCGTGTGGGTGGTTGCCGACACCTCGTCGAATCGCCAATCGACCTCTGCCCCGGCGGCAACGACATGGGTGACGTTGACGTGATAGCTGCCGGGCCGGGTGCCGGGACCATTGAACGACCGGTTAGCGGCGAGATCGATCGCCGTGTATCCACCGAAACTGTGACCGACCAACATCACGTCAGCCCCGATCGGCAGGCCTGCCCGCCGCATCGCCACGATCACCGCCGTCGAGTACTCGTTCACCGTCGTGTCGTCGTACAGCGCCGCTTCGTACGCGTACCGCGTCTTGCGGACCGTTGGCTCGTCGTTGTCGGCCCAGGCGTGTCGCGCGTCGCCAAGCCCGTCATCAACACCGAACGGACCCTCATCACTCAGTCGGCTGGCGAACGCGCCGAGCCCCTCTGTTAGGTCGGTCACCCCCGGCAACACGATGATGTAGCGACCGTTGGCGAGCGCACGGATCTCGATCTCGTCAGGACCGATCCGGCGCTCATCGACCAAGCCACCCATCGACGCAACGAGAGTGGCGCGCCCATCTCTGTCTTCGCCAAAACGTTCAGTGCGTAGGCCGGTAATCGTGGGCGATGGTGACGAGACGAAACCGTGACGCGCGAGGAGACCCGGTTCGGTCGACGCCGCCGCCGCATCTTCTTGTTGGGCGGCGTGGTCGATCAGCGCCTGACCCAGTGAATTCATGAACACACCCGCCCGCGCCAGCGCCGGGGCGGCATTGCGATGCCACTCAGCTCGGCTGGTGTCGGCGTCATTGCCATTCCAGAGCGTCGCCTCGAGGATCCGGGTCAGCTCCGTCCGGTGACGACTCAGGGTGTGTGACGCCTCGTCGAACTGGCGGGCGATTGTGCGCAATTCGTCGGCATCGGCGCCGGTTTTCGTCATCACGAAGCGGAGTTGCGGGCGTCGCCGATCACCCGCCGACCGCCAACGCCAAGCAAACACTGGAAGACGCGATCAGCAGTTCGCCAAGTGCCCGGCGACGGCCTCGTGATCGAGATCTGAAGTCGACTCGACCGATACTGAGCGCCCACAAACGTCTCGAATAGCGGCGTGCAAATCGCCCCAACCGCCCTATCGATCACTTCTGAATCGAACACTGCACTCGCTGGGAACAGCGTCTTGTCGAGTGTGGCAGTTGCGAATCGTTGGACGTCGTGAGCCTGGTCGCAGGCCACCGGCACCAACTCGTCGGCGCCGCTGGACTGAACGAGACACACGCCATCATCACCGAACGGCCACGAGATGTCAGTCAGCTCTGGAAGGTTGGTCGGTCGCGTCGTGAGCTTGACCTTCCGTGTCGACAACACGTCGCCCGATCGTTGTCCCTGGTTGAGGGCGACGAACCCGACAACCGCGATCCCCAGCAATGAGGCGGCGCCTATACATCGTGCGGCGATCCCCCGACGTCTGGATCGAGCGGCGGGTCGGGCGGGTGCGGGTCGCACAACGGCGGGTTTGGGTTCCTGTGGCGGTCGGTGAACCGCAGGCTGCTCGACGGCATCAGGAGAACCGGGTTGCTCGATCGGTTGGACGGATCGGAGGGTGCGGTCATCGAACCCCACGGCCTCGACCGGACCAGGTTCGATGTTGATCAAGGCGAGATCGGTCAACACCTGCGCCGCCGTCGGACGCTGCTTTGGGTTCGGTCGCAGACACGCCGCGATCACAGCGTCGAGGGCTGCGACATCAACGCTGGCGCCGGCCGGCGGTCGCCAAGGTTTGAGCCGTTCGCGAAGTGTCGGTGGCGCGCCACGGGCGATGTGCAGCAGCGTCGCACCGAGCGAGTACACGTCGCAGGAAGGCCCGATCTCGCCTTCGTTGTCGAGATCTTCCGGGCTGGCATAGCGGTGCGAGAGCGCATTCGTCCGGGCCCGAAACTTCTCGGAGTGCGCCAACGCAGCGATGCCGAAATCGCAGAGTTTGACTCTCCCGTCGGCGTCGAACAGCAAATTCTGCGGCTTGATATCGCGATGCACGATTCCTTGCTCGTGCGCGGCGACGAGGGCTGTCGCCGTGTCACACCCGATCTGCACCGTTTCGGCAGTCGACAACGCCGAATCGCGACATCGCATCACGTCGGCGACTGACCCGCCCGGCGCGAACTCCATCACCAGGGCCGGACCCTGTTCGAGTTCGATCAGCTCGATCAGCTGGATCACATTCGGGTGCCCAGTGAGCGCCTTCAGAGCGGCGAACTCACGTCGTGTTCTGTGCCACGCAACGGACTTGTCCGACACGTCACGCAGAACCTTGATTGCGACCGTCGTGCCGGTCAGTTCGTTCACCGCCCGGTACACATCGCCGACGCCTCCCTGACCGATTGGTTCGAGGTTCGAGTATCCGTTGACCGTGATCATTCTGGCAACGCCACCTGCAGTTTGCGGACGACGCCACCGCACACGATGAGCCCGCGGCCGGCCGGAAACTCGGCGCGGGTGGTCCGTGGAAAAGGTGTCTTGAACAACGTCTCACCATCCATCTGATCGGGCTGCAGGACGATCCCTGTGCGATTGGCTTTGACAGATTGCAGTAACGGCCACGAGCCGGCGACGCTGCTCGTTTCACCTTCTGCGATCACGAGTCCGCCGGCCGAGCGACACGACCGCAGGAGGTCCTGAAGCGGTAGATCGGCGTCGGTGTTCAGCAAGTCGCCGATCGACTCGATCACGACAACGATCCGCTCTGATATTCCCTCAGTGTTCAACGCGGTTGCGAGACGGGCGATGTCGATCGTTCCAAATCCGGCCGCAGTCCAAGCCACCATCGACGAGAGTGGCGACCGATCCGCTCCGAACAGCACGAACGACCTCGACTCGGCGGCGGCGATCGATCTGATCATCGTTGCGACGGTTGTGCTGCGGCCGCTCCGCGGCGGGCCGGTGACCAGAACCGCACCAGTTGTTTCGAACCCGATCGGCGACATGTTGTCATCACACACGCCGAGTGCCGGGCGGTGATCGACCAATCCGGGTAGCTCGCTCAACCGAATGTGTTCGCCAAGCGCCTCGATCGGCCGGCTTGACACAACGCCTGCGCGTTCCATCGAGATCGCCAACTGATCGAGAGCGGCGGCCTGGACCGCCACGTTGGGACTTCCCCCGACCACACCGATCTGGACCTCGTCACGATCGAGAAACCCGCGACCAGGCGGGGTCGGAGCTGCGAAGGCGTCGCTCGGCACATCGACCAGGGCGTAGTCCATGTCGTTGGCGAGTCTGAACACGAGACGACGCTGGATCGTGGATGCAAGGCCCGGCGAGACGGCCGACGGGCGATCTGCTGTTACGACGATGTGCACACCGACACCGCGACCGTTCGCCGCGATCGTCTGGAACAGATCCCACCAGCGGGTGCGGTTTCCGCCCTCGTATGCGTGACGAAAGGCGCCAACACCATCGATGAGCAGGATCATCCTCGGCTCGGTGGAGCGACCAGCAATCTGTCGGTACTCGTGAATCGTTGCCGCGTTCACCTTCGAGTAGCGCATCGCCCGCTCGTCGATCGTCCCGGTGAGTTGGCGGAGCAGACGAGCAATCCGTTCGTGGTCGTCGCCGGAGATGATCGACCCAACATGCGGGAGCACCTCCAGCATCTGGAGCCCTCGCGAGCCGAAGTCGATTCCATAGATCGTGCAGGGCCCTCCGCGTGCGGAGCAAACCGACGCGGCGACCGCAAGCGATCGGAGAAACGAGCTCTTGCCGGACCCGCTCGCACCGAACACAGCCATGTTGCCGTCGGAGTCCGGGCAGAACACTGCTCGGCGCTGGGACTGGGTGCTCGGGTCATCGACCACACCGATCACGAGTTCACGGTCGGTCCGGTCGGTCGGCAACGCTTCGAGGCGATAGACGGGAGCAAGTGTCGGGAGCCACGGTCGGCGAGGTCTCGGGATCGCCAGGTCAGCCGATGCGGCGTTCACGGTCCGAACGATCCGACGAATATCGGTGAGTGCACCAAGTGTCGGCGGTGCCGAGATCGGCGTCGGGAGATCCCATGCCTCGCCAGCACCGAAACGGAGCGTGCTGATCCCGATCGGAAGGTGAACCGAACTGGCTGGCGTGCACCCACCGACGTATGCCGATTGAAACGTCGCGACCCGCCCCGGTCCCGACTTGACGACCGCCCGGCCAGGAACTGCCGGGCTGAAACTGGCTGCCGACACCGAGCCGGTGACGTCGCTCGAATCGGCCTCGTCGGCCATCCGCAGCGCGATTCTCAGATTGGTATTCGCGCGCACGTTGTCGTTCACAACACCGGCGGGGCGCTGCGTCGCCAGGATCAAATGCAGCCCGAGCGAACGCCCTCGTTGGGCGATGCCGATCACGCCCTCGACAAACTCGGGCACCTCTGCCACGAGTGCCGCAAATTCGTCGATCACGATCACGAGACTCGGTGGCGAATCCTGGTCACCGCGCCGTTCCAACTCGACCAGGTCCTTGGCATTCTTGTCGTGCAACAACTGTTCGCGATAGCGGACTTCGGCGTCGAGCGACGTGAGGGCGCGGCGCACGAGGTGTCGATTGAGATCGGTGACGAGGCCAACGCAATGTGGCAGGTCGACGCAATCGGCGAACGCCGCGCCACCCTTGTAGTCGATCAGTAGAAATGTCACCCTATGCGGGCTGTGGTTGACCGCCATGCCGAGGATCCAGCTCCGCAGGAACTCGGATTTTCCAGATCCGGTGGTGCCGCCGACCAGCGCGTGCGGTCCGTTCGAACGTAGGTCGAGGGTCAACGGACCTTCCGAGGTTTGCCCGACGACGGCCAGCAGCGTGTTGTCGATCCGACCGGCGCGTTGAGGGGTAGCCGACGGAAGCGATCGGTTGGCGCGCCATCCATCGATGATCGCCACCGGAGACTCGGCCAGCGCGCGGCCGATCAGTTCAAGCAGTGAAATCGAGTCGGGAAGACCCGCCTGGGCACCAATCGCGGCACCGCCATCGACGACCGGGCTGAGCATTCGAGCGAGGCGCTCGACTGCCGCCGCGCCGGCCGGTTCCGGCTGCAGATCGGTCACCGACGAACCGCCTTGCACGAACCCTGCTCTGGCACGGTGTGTTGTCGGATCGATCTCGATGAAGGCTCGGCAGGCCGCCGGCAACCGATCGAGCGACGGTGCATACCAAACCACGAACACACCAGCCGCCGGACCACGCTCGGCAATCTGGACAAGCAGGTTGCGATCGACCGACGGATCGTCGTGCACGAACAGGATCACGACAGGAAGTTCGACGGGGTCGGGCGACGAATCCCCTTGACGCGCTGCCAGGCGTTCGTTGATCAACGAGGTCAGGGCGGCCACAAGCGAACCCGCTTCAGCGGCGTTGGCTGCCAGGTGATGTCCCGTCAACGGTGAATGCGGCGAGCCGACGTGCGGCAACCACTTGATCCAATCCCACAGCTCAGAACCGCCACACTCGGTCCCGACCCCGACCCCGACCCCGACCCCGACCCCGACCCCGACCCCGATGCCGGCCACGACGAGTTCCGATGGCGAATGCAGGGCAACCAACTGAGCCAGCAGACCGCGCATGATCGGCGCTGCTACTTCCGACCCAGCCACACCGATGTTCCCGCACACCCGTAGGTCGGCAACGATCGGCACCGAGCTCACATGGGTGAAACGGCTGACAACCGCCGCCAGCTCGTTCCATAGCTGCGGCACGCGATTCGTCGACGGCATCCGGACGGTATTCCTCGATGGTTGCGTGCCGAGCCCAAGTCGCACCTGCAGGAACGAGCCGTGTTCCGGTCGCCGAGTCCAGACCAGCGGTGACAGCTCGTCGACGGCGACCAGCGAGTCGACCAGCGAGGGATGCTCCCGACGCCTGGCATCACGTTCCACTCCGTGGGCGTACTCGAGTTGCACGGCCAGATCTGAGATCGCCACCCGAAAGTGAGTCACGGCCTGTCGGAACAGTTTCGTGTCGGCGATCCGATTCTCCAGCCAGCTTCCGAACATCATGATCGGGCTCAACCCGACGAAAAGAATTGACAGCAGGCTCTTCGTCACCGCATAGACCATCGTTGCGATCAAGATCGGGATCAGCATCGAAACGATCGGGAAGCGATGTGCAAGTGGTGGTTGTGGCGGATCGGGGGCGACGAATTCGATTCCGTCGAAACGTGGGTCGAGGCGCGGCGATCGATTGAATGCGATTTGATTGGTCGCCTGGGCGAGCACCTCGACAATCGGCGTTGGAAGCGCACTTGTCGGGCTGACCGATTCGCCAGAACGCAGGCCCGACTCGCCGATTGTTGTGTCGGGCTGAATGATCCGGCGGTGTGGCGTGTCGGGTCCGACGCACAGTCCGAGCGAGCTGAAATCCTCGCGGATGATCCCCGGTAGTCCGAGCTCGATCGCTTCGGCGAACTCGCCGATCGTCGTGAGTGGATCGACCGTGGCGATGATGTCGTCGGCCTTACCGTCAGTCACTAGGCGAAGTTTTAGGCGCATCGTGTTGGACCAGCCTCCAGGTCCCGCGCATTCAGGTCACACCCATCTCGGTCGTGCCATGTGTCGAGCAATACGAGGTCGGCGCGAGTCACGAGGCGGACCGCAAGGGCGTACTCGACGAGCCGAGCACGGCGGTTCGTGGCTAGCCGTCCAGGTCCCCCGTGCAGCCCGCGAACTCCCTGCTCCGCCAGCTTCTGACAGACGTTGTCGAGCTTGCGGTTGTAGCGCGTCTTGGTCCAGCCGAGCCGCAGGACGACATCGGTCGCCGACGGCACTGAAATATGCCCGCTACCGGTCCCGCTCAGTGCGGGTTCAGCGAGGGCGACAATCAAGCGCAGCTGGTCGGGTGTCATCCCGACGCGGCCGACGGTGGCGTCCCCAGATCGATTCTCCTCCGTGCGGCCTACTTCGAAGGTTGCGTTCGGGACGCGAATCGAGAACTCGTAGGACGTCGGCCCAGCGCTGAAACGCACAATCGTCTCGTCGAAGACCAACGGCAACACACCGCCCGGTGCCAGAAACGCTTCGAGTCGGCCACCGACGTCCGATACGGCGGCGGTCAGTAGGGCACCGACGTTGGTCAGCAACCAGATCCCGTGTCGCGACGACAGGCTGAGAAACCGACGGTGCAGAAATCGACAGTCATCGATCACGAGGTCGGCATCACGGCCGATCGTGAACGGCTGGTGATCGACGTTCGTGACGTCACCGCAGAACTCGATTTCGGGAATCCTGTTGTCCACATCGGATTGAGGGTCGCCGGAATCCGAAAAGGGAAACTGCTCACGCAACTTCCTCGACCATGAACGACACGTCGCTGGCAAGGTCGACCCGTGTGCCGACAACCAGACTGAGCGGCTGGCCTGCCTGAAGTCGTCGGGTCGGTTCGCCCGGAATGGTGACCTCGGTGCCATTCGCCGAGCCGAGATCCTCGATGATCGTCTGCCATCGATCGATCGTGACCGCAGCGTGCTGACGCGATACCCGGTGCCCAGCGACGATGACGAGGCGGGGAGGTGTCTGGCCGGATTCGACGGGAGGTCTCGGATTCCGGCCAAGTACGCACGGGCGATCGACGATCACACGGTCACCCGTCGAGAAGATCAATACCCTGACGGGCTGCCGCTCCGGCTCGGGAGCCGACCGGCGGGCGCTCACCGGTTGACGAACAGCTGCGCCTTCTATGGAACGTGCGACGGTGGAACCGAACAGGTCGTCGAACCCACCGTCATGTTGAATCGCGTCAGCGGACATGCCGCCAGCGTGAAGACAAATGTGGCGGGAGGGAAGGGGTACAAGTCCCCGGGCCTCTAAGAAGCTGAGCCGATAGGCGAGGCGACCAATCGGTACGTCGCCCTATTTCGCCTGCGGAGCAGGTGAAATGAACACTACGGCACGATCAACGTTGACCTATCCGCCGGGCCTCTACGTGCAGACGACGGTGTGGTCCGGCCCCAGCTGATCGCTGAGTTGGCGGGCATAGGCGCCGTCTGGACCCTGAGCGCGAGCGGCACAAGCGTCGGTGTCGAGCACGAACGGGCCGAAATAGATGATGTAGACCGGTTCACCATTGACGGATTGCGTCAACGATGGACAACTCTGGTCGGTGCGGAGGTAGTTGGCACCGGGATACTGCCTGAGCACCGCGGCGATGCTTTGTGCGGTTGCTTGATCGCCGATAGCCGAAGCCAGGAGTGTGATGAAACCACCGTCGCAACTCGGCTGCTGCATCGGATGGGCGGCGACGCCCAGGTCACCCGGGACGGCATCAGGATTGGCGCTCGGTGCGGCCGTAACCGGAACCGTGGTCGGCGTCGTGGTCGGCGTCGTGGTTGAGGTGACTGCGAGCGTGGTGATCGTTGGCGTCGTGGCATTGGGATCGATCGTGACCGGCAACGTCGAGCTTGGCATCGGTTGCGGCGTCGTCGGCAGCGGTGTGGTGGCACCCGAAACGTCGGTGTTGGCGGGTGCCAGCGTCGTTGTCGATGACGCTGATGCCGAGCCGGAATCGCCCGAGCCGCTCGCCAATACCCAAATCACGACACCGATGAAGGCGACGAATACGACTCCGATGATCGCCGGCATGTTGACGTTCCATCGTTCGCCGGGGATCTGTTGGGACGGCCCGAACCGTGGGTCAGTCATATGACAAGTCTGCCAGCCCCAATATCCGGAAAGGGCGCGCCCCCGCTCCTGAGGCGTCAGGCGCCGACGAGCCATTTACCTGCGTCAAGCACCGCTCCGGCTGCGTCGTCGACGCCGCCGATCGTGCCACTGAGTACGGCTTGGCCGGCGTCGTTCGCTCCGGCTGCGATATCGACGACGAGCCCGAGCGTGGACTTGAGTGCGGCGAAGCCGTCGACAACCAGGTTTGCAGCGTGGTCGATCACATCGGTTGCGTCATCGAGGGCATCGACTGCGTCGCCGATCACGGTCTCGGCCGCCATGCCGACCACGTGGCCGATCATCGATCCGGCAACCGTGCCAAGACCGGGCAGGACCGTGGTCCCGATCGCCGAGGTCAACCAGGTCACACCGTGATCGATGCCCTCGCTGACACCGAATCGAAGGGCTGCGTCGGCGAGCGCGTGAACGATCCGTTCGTCGGCCGCGAGACCCGGATGCTGAACGAGGTCCTGGACGAAGTTCACGAGTACTCCGCCGACGTCGACGCCTCTGTCGAGCAGGTTCAAGGCGTCAATCAACTTCGAGCTCGTGATGAAATCGATCAGATCGTCATCGAGACCGATCTGGGCCAACGATGGCGCTGCGTGTGCGAGCCATTCACCGACGCTCAGCGCTTCACCGAGGCCATCGAGTACACCTTCGATCAGGCCGAGCGGTTCGTCGGCGAAAGTGGGCGCTGCGGCTGTGGAATCGATCGGCTCAGCGGGGGTGTGGGCCGAGACCGCTCGTTGATCTCGAGCGTTCTGTTCGAGCGTGGCTGCGGCTTGGCGAAGAAATGAAGATGTCGCCGACAGCCGCGGTCGGGCGATCCCGTTCCAGTTGGCGAGGAACCGGGTCGCCACTCCGCCGATCCAACCGACCGATCGCAGGATCGTGGTCAGCGACGAGCCGTGTGCATCGAGTTCGTCGGCCGACAACCGAAGCTGCGAGGCGGCTCGTTCGAGTTCGTCGGCATCGGCGCCGACGATCGTCGTGGCCATCGCTCACCAACTCCGTGACGCTTGCTCTTGTCGGTTGGCAGAGTTGTTGGCCTGTCTGGCGTCGTCCGACAGTTCGCCGATCAGGGCAACGAGCGCAGGATCGTGGACTCGTTGCCACTGCTCGACGAATCGATCATGGTCGACGCCGCACCATGCCAGGGCGCCGATCGTCGCCGCCAGCCGCTGGCGAGTGACCTCGATCTCCTGCTTCCGTCGAAGCAGGGACGAGGCGAACCAGCGGAGCGCGGCGATGTCGGCTCCGACCATCGACGACATCAGCGGCTCGACGCCTGCTCTTGCTCGTTCGAGTTTCGGAGGGCGCGGGTCGAGGCCGCTTCGAGACCTTGGACCACGGTGTTGAGGGCTGCGGTGTGCTGGCCAGTCCAGTCACCGAAGAACTGTTCACGGTCAGGTCCGACCCAGGGGGTCGACCTGAGTTGTCCGGTGAGCTGCTGAGTGATCTGGCGAATCTCGTCGGCCCGGGTTTGCAGTTGACGTGACAGCGTGCGGACCGCCGGGATATCCATACCGGTGAAGTTGCTCATGTGTTCCCCTTCCGTGTGTCGACCCGAGTGGTCGGACGAAGGTCACGGTAAGCAGAAACGCGGAGAGCCGAAATGGGGACGAGTCCCCATCCGCCACCCGCCCCCCCAACCTCGCGTTCATGTCGCGGTGAACACGGAATACGGGGGTTGAGCGCGACTTGAACGGGGTGTTTGGGGGTGTCAGGCGAACTGGGCGGCTATGGCGGCGTCTACGACGTCTTTCGGGACACCGCAGTCGAGCGCTCCCTGGGTGACGATCGCGATCGCTTCAGGGTTGGCTTCGGCAATTCCCATCGCCACGAGCGCTGCTTCGTCGGCGGTCTCGTAGGCGGTCGTGATCGCGCAGTTGGCAACGTTCGGCTCGACGTTCTGCTCGACGAGACGGTCGAACAGAATTCCGGCGATCGCAGTTGCTGGGCGTTCGGTCGGGAAACCGGCGGGATCGACGAGCGGGCCGGCCGGTTCGGTGGTGGGTGCCGGTTGTTCCCCCGGTGCCAGTGTCGTCGTTGGTGGCGGTGTCGTTGTGGTTGTCGTGGTCGTGGTGGTCGTGGTGGTCGTTGTCGCCGCGGCTGCGTACTCGACCGTCGTCGATTCACCCTTGGCCGTGTCGGCTGACACGTATGCGGCTGCCGCGCCACCACCGAACGCCAGCACGCCGACGGCGGCGAACGGTGTCGCCGAACCCGAGATCGAGGCAGCCAGTCGCAGTGACCCTGGCGTGTTCTCTTGATCGTTCAGGTTCAGGAAGCCCCTTTCATCTGCCCACACCAACATCGGCGGCATCAGCACCAGGGCGGCCAGTAAGGCGATCGTGACGTTGAGCGTGACGATCAAACCAAAGTTGCGGAGCAGCGGCAGCGACGATGAGATCAGGACGGCGAACCCGCCGATGATCGTGAGTGCCGACGTGAAGAAGGCCCTCCCGGTACGGCGCGCCGCCGTGTCGACGGCCTCGCGTGGTGGAAGGCCCTGTTGGCGTTCTTCGATGTGGCGACCCATGATCAACACGGAGAATTCGGCGACGCTGGCGACGACGAGCGGGCCGGACACGGTGGTGAGCGGGCTGAGCGAGATGTCGAGCAGCCACACGAGAAGCGACGAGACGCCGATCGCCAGGAACACGGGGACCAAGGCGAGTAGCGCCCGGCCGAGACTGCGGGTACGCAGGACGAGGTACAGCCCGGCGAGGCCGAGAGCCAAATAGGTGAGCGCAGCCCGGTTCGACGAGAGGTTTTCGAGGAGCCCGATACCGACGGTTGCGAGCCCGGCTGGCACGGCCCGGACGGCTGGTTGACCGTCTGGCAGGTCGCGCATCAGGATGCTGGCATTGTCGATGTCGAGTGCCTTGATCCGCTGCTCCAGGTCGGCCCGTAATGAGGCGACGAGCACAGCACGCTCTTCGAGGCTGGCGGGTGCCAGGCGCAGGTTCACCTGGGTGGCGGTGGCGACGTCGTCGGTCGAGTCGGTCGGGGTGCCATTGAGATCTTCGTAGTGGACGAGTGCGTTGCGGATGTCGGTGGGCATCACCTCAGCGGCTTCGTAGATGTCGGTCTCACTCGGCGCGATCCGGGTGGCACCTTCGACGGCGAGGATCTTGCCCATCGTGTTGACCAGGCTCGACGATGAGGCGACTTCGTCGCGGGCTTCGGCGTCGAGCGTGAACCCGTGGATCAGGTCGATGACTTGTTGGTCGTACACGTTGTTGGCCTGCACCAGGATCCCGAGCGTGCTCGAGAACCCTGTCTCGTCTTCGAGCTTGTTGATGTCGCTGACGACTTGGCTGCCCTGGTCGATCCACTTGATCGGGTCGCTTTCGATGCGTGTCTCTTCCTCGACGAGCACGCCGCCGACAAATAGACCGACGCCGATGATCGCCAGGATCGGTGCGATCTTGGTCGGCACGCTGCCGAGCCAGACGATGAAGCGCTCGACCCATGGGTCCTTGTCTTCGGTGGTGGTCGGCATGATGTATTCACGGATGCCGAGCGCTGAAGCGGGCACGACGATGCCGACGATTACCAGCATCACGATGCCGACGGCGAGCAACACTCCGAAGTCGCGGATCATCGGCACCTTCGAGATCTGGAGCGCCAGGAAGGCGACGACGCCGACCATCGTGGCGGTGATCAGCGGAGGTGCCAGGTTGGCGAGCGTTTCGCCAATTGGGTGTTCAGCCTTGTCGAGCACGACTTCTTCTTCGATCCGGTTATGGATCTGAATCGCGAAGTCGATGCCGAGCCCGATCAGGATTGGCAGGCCGGCGATCGTCACGAGCGACAAATCGATACCCAACCAGCCGAGCAGCGAGAAGCTCCACAGCACGCCGATCAGGACTGCCAGCAGTGGCAGCAGTCGCCAGCGGACTCGGAAGATCAGCCACAGGATGATCGCCATCACGACGATTGCGGCGAGGCCGAGCTTGAGCATTCCGCCCTTGAGGTAGTCGTTGATCTCCTTCAGGTAGACGGGCGAGCCGGTGACGGTGAGATCGAACCCGTCGAACTCGACCCCGTCGAGCGTTTCGAGCACGCCTTTTGTGCCGAGTGACTGCTCGTCGAGGCTGGCGTTGCCGCGCAGGATCACGCCACCAACGGCGGTGCGCTGGTTCGGGAAGGTGGACAGCAGTGACAAACGGATCGCCCGGTCTGCGTCGGCGGGCGCGATCGCCTGCCCCTCGATCACCTGGAATCGGTCGTTGCCATAAATCAGGACGTCGTTCCAGTCAGGGTTGCCGATGTCGCGCTGCTCGCTTTCGATCGCGTCGCGACGGGCGAGGCTGATCGTGATGTCGGCGTTGCGCGCCTCTGCGCCGGCTTCGTCACGGGCGGGCGCGCGCAGCAACGCGTTGGCTCCCGGACCCTTGACGAGCGGGTCGCTGAAGCTGATCGAGGTGAGCGGCGTGATCACCGACTCGACTCCGGCGACGTTCGAGAGGTTTGCCGTGACTTCGCCGAGCGTCCTCAGGTTGTCGCCTTCGAACAGGTCGGCGACGTCGGCGTCGGCCTCGTTCGCCGTGAACAGCAGGATCACCGTCTCGCCACCAAAGTTGCCCTGGAACTCCCGGTTGTCGATGGCGACCTGCGAGTCGGGGTTCAGGTAGCTGTCTTGGCCAGTCGCGAATTGGATCTTGGTCGCGCCGATCCCGAGCAGGATCGTGATAACTCCCAGAACGACGGCGACCCGGGTCCAGTGCTTCCCGAGCGCGATTGCGGTCTTCCTCCAGAAAGATTCCATAAAGGAACAGTACGCCATGCGAGCAACCCACTGCGCAGAGCGGCCAATCACGCTGTTATTGACTCAACGCGTAACATTTCATGAGACAAGCAGGATGCAGTAGAGGTACTGTGTTCTCTCAAAGCGTGTGGCGGACACGGGGCTCCTATCGAGTTTCCGTCACCCGTAAGACCACGAAGCAGGTATGGCGGTGACCGGAAAACTGATGAAGGCGAAAGACGAGGCCCCAGCACTCAGGCCGCGCCGCGACCGAGGCATGTCGTTCGTCGAGGTCCTAGTCGCGATCGTCTTGCTCGGTACCGCCGTCGTCGCGACCTTGACGGCCATGCGAGCCACTGTCATCGGTACAAGGTTGGAACGAGATCACTCCAGGGCGCAACAATGGCTCGAATCAGCGGTCGGAGCACTGCAGGCAACGGATCGACTCGATTGTGACGTCATACTCGCCGGATATACTTCAGGCGAGGCATCGGTACGTGGCGAATACCAAGAGCAGATCCGCTTACTGGTCCAGAATCCTCCTGGCTGGGCCGACTCGCAGATCACCGTGGTGCAGCCCGTCAAGGTCTGGGATGGCACCCGATACTGGGATCCATACGACCTGTCCGCACCAGCAAACTGCTTCGATGACGACGGTTACGAACTTCAACTTGTGACTATGCAGGTCACGAGTCCCGATGGCGATATTATCGAATCAGTCCAGGTGGTCAAAAATGGTTGAGCGCAGAGACTCAGGATTCACTCTGACCGAATTGCTGATCGTCACGGTTGTTGTCGGCATCGTCGCTGCGGTGCTAGCGGCCGTCTTCTCAGTGATAGTGAGGACGACACCGACAACTGCGGCACGAGTCGACGATTCCAGATCACTACTCGGGATAACTACCTACTTCCCCGAAGACGTCAGTTCAACACCTCGAAAGCCGACATCAACTCCGGGCCCGGAATGGGACATAAGTCCGACGGCTTCATCCGGTTGCGTAGGAGGCACCGTCGGTGAGAACCTCCTCAAACTGCGCTGGTCTGAGACAACGAGTAGCACGATCACGTACGAGGCGAGCTATCGGTACGTCGACGACAGCGGCTGGCGAATCAAGCGGGTGTCGTGTGCAAACGACGGCACTGGCACATTCATCAACCTTACGGCGGAACTCCCGGATGCAACCACATCTCCGGTGACCGTGGCTCTCGTGACCGATACCGCGATCAACGAGATCATCGGTGCCCAAATGTCGATCACCACGTTACAAGGCGACACGATCCGAGTCGACGCGACTTCGAACAGTCTCAATCAGACGCTCAGCACGATCCCTGTCGTCACCACGACGTCGACGACATCGACAACGTCAACAACCTCGACCGTCCTAAATCTCCCACCGACCGCGGCGGCTGTCGCAATGACCGCTGTTGCCGGTGACATAACCACCTACACCCTGCCGATCAACGATCCCGAGACCGGGCCATTGACAGTGGAGTTCCAGAACGCTCCCGGCGGCTGGAACCCGTCCGCGATCGGTGATGTGATGACCTTTCAATCAAACAGCAGCGATTTAGGTTCGTTCACTTTTCAGTACCGTGTGCTGGACAACGCACCCCAGTACAACATCGATGGCTGGCTGGACATCGTCGTGACGATCGACACAACTACGACAACTACGACAACTACGACGACCACGACCACCACGACGATTCCGTGCTCCGCGAGTTTCGTCTCTGTGGTTCCAAATCCAGTTCAAAACGAGCCGAAGAACAACGGATCGAACAACACGATCTCCAGGCTGAGCGTTCCAGTGACCGTGACGATCAGCCGGTCTGGAAACTGCTCGGACCTTCGCTTGGAGTATCGGCGCGAAACGGGAGGCTCGCTGGAGTCCGACACGTTCGGTGGCGGTTCGGTTGTAGTGCTTCAGTCTCTCGCTTCTCAACGCTGGGAGGACGGGTCTCGTGTTCTCACTTTGAGGGACGCCGGGACGAACGTGACCTTTGCAACCTCAACGCTGGTGGTTACCTGATGAAAAGTCATCAGGCTCGAGACCGCGGGTCAATTCTGCCGATTGTGCTTGTAGTTGTCGTGGTGCTCGGAGCGGTGGTGGTCGCAACGGCGAGGTATGCAACGACCACTCTCCGATACGGCCAAGTCGTGGAATCTCGGAGCGACCGCCTCGCCGCAAGCCAGGCCGCAATGGATGATGCCATCGAGCAGTTGTCCCTTCGCCACGGAATCTCAGTCTGTGCGACTGACGCCGGCACTGGCACAGGTGTCTCAAACCTGTTTCCCGAGACCATCAACGACGCCAATGTAACCGTCCATTGCGAGCTGACTGGCGGCACGCTGCCGACGTCAGAAGGCTTCGCGTTGGCGGTGACCGGTGAAGGCGTTTCGTCCGGGCTCACATTGCTCGAGTTCAACAATGGGGACAAGCCGGAGATCGACGGCCCGATCTTTGTCAGCGATCCTGGGAGAGTCGATTTCAAACAACCCACCACGATTGTCGAGGGTGACTTTTGGTATCCAGACACACCGTGTGCCGATTCGACGGGTACGGCGGCCGCGACGACATTCGCTAGGTCGACGATCTCCGTCAACCAACTAAGCTTTCTACCAACGCTCACACGCGGTTACTACTGCGTCAATCGAACGTGGAATCAACTTTTCGATGCGCCTCCAGTGGATGGTTCCGTGAGTGGGCTAGCGGTACCATCCTCAGGCCCGACACCTGTTGGCGGTTGCACAGTCTGGGAACCGGGCTACTACGACGTTGCGCCGGCACTGGGTAATAACAACTACTTCAAGTCCGGGATTTACCACTTCGACGACATCGGCCCGTGGGTGTTCAACAAACAGATCGCGACCTTTGGCAACTCGCTGTTTCCGGGATTTCCGATTATCGACAACACACCATGTGACGGACCACGCGGTAGTGACGCCACAACGGGTGCAACAGTCTACGTCTCCGGCAACACGCAGTTCGACATGGACAAGACAGACACGGGCATAGAGATCGCCGGGCGCGAGCAGGGAGGCTCCGTCGTCGCTGTTCACGTCCTGGCCACATCGCTTGATCCTGACTCCGAAGGCCTCTTCGTATCGGGCAACGGCGGGGGGCGCGAGATAGCGTTGAATGGGCTGATCTGGGCACCGGAGTCAGCCCTGATCTTCAACACCATACCAACGAAGAAGGCAGCCGCCCTGAGAGGCGGCGCCGTCATCGCCCGTCTCGTGGGCAAGATCTCAGGTGCCGCAACCGGATTCGTCATCGAGGTTTCGAGTGCCGCGGGAAACAACCAGTTGCTTCTTGAGTCGACGGCGACGCAGCTAACCAGTGGCGGAGAGACGACAGTCAGAGTCGTCGCCGACTATCGGCCGGCTACCGGTGAAGTCGCTGTCGAGTCCTGGCGGGTCTGCGAACCGGGCGGTTGTTAGGACCAGTTCCGGACTCGCGTCTGGTCGATCGAATCGACGATCGGCGAGCAGATCGAAGGGCTGACATCGCACGCCGTCGGTTGTGGTAACGAGGACTCCGGATCGGATTGCTCGCCCGTTCTGTTGCTGTCGAGCTGGCGAGGTCGTGATGGATTTCAGGTGGTCCGCGAGGAGTTGGGCGGCCTGTTCACGTTTGTACACGTTCGCGGACAGCTGCTGATGCGTTCTTCCCCAGTTGGTCGGTCGAGCATGGACGCGAGGTTGCCGGTTGGGACGGACTCTCGAGAACTGCGGCGTAGGCGTGGGTCGCTGCGACAGCGTTGAACGTCATTCCGCATCGCAACGCCACATGCATCGGCACCCAAGTTGATCTCGGCTTGCGGTGCCATGATCGGCAAGAAACAAACTCTGAAATCTCTTCGGCTGGTGTTGCGTTGCGTACGTGTGTCTGATATGATTATCTCATGTCACGGCCGGTCGATCCACTACAGATCTTTGGATCACTGGTGCATGCTGACGCTTCGGTGTTCACGATGACCGATGTCGTATCGGCTGTGCAGTCGATGCGAGTGGTCCGCGGTTGGCTTGACCGATTCGAAACACAGATCGCTTCACGTTCCAACGAACTCAACGTGTCGGCCGCCGATGTGTTGACGCGTAACGCCGGGATCTCCGCTGCCGAGGCACGCGCCAAGGACCGACGCTCGAAAGCCCTCGAGCAAGCACCGTCATTCAGCGATGCACTCGCCGAAGGTGTGGTCTCATCCGGCCACACCGACGCGCTCGCCAACGCCACCGCCCGACTCGATGACGCCGCCAAGGAACTGTTCCTCGAACACGAAGCGTCACTGCTCGATCAGGCAACACATTCGACACCGGAAGAGTTCGCACGTCACTGCCGACAGTTGAAAGACCGGATCGCCAAGGATCAAGGTATCGAACGCTCCGAACGACAACGGCGCGACACCACAGTGCGCCGGTCGATCTGCCCACGCACCGGGATGTACCGACTGAGCGGTGAGTTCGACCCAGAACTCGGACATCGGATCTTCACCTCACTCGACACCGAAGTCGCAGCAATGATCGCCAAACGCAAAGACGCCGACGACGACGGCCAGATCGATCGCAACCACCTCGCCGCCCACGCACTCGGACGACTGATTGCGGGCGGACACCAAGCAATCCGGCCGGCAGCCACGGAAATCGTCGTCCACATCGATCTCGACACAATCACCAACGGTCTACACGAACACTCGACCTGCGAATTCGGCGACGGCGAAACAATCCCGGTCGAAATGGCACGACGCCTGGCCTGCAACGCCCACATCATCCCGGTCGTGCTCGGCGGCGACAGCGTCCCACTCGACCTCGGACGCTCACAACGACTCGCCAACGCCGACCAGCGCCGAGCACTACGAGCGATCCACCGGACCTGCGCCTTCGACGGCTGCGACACACCGTTCGAGAAATGCCAAATCCATCACGTCAACCCCTGGGAACATGGCGGCGAAACCAACCTCGCCGACATGGCACCAATCTGCCCACGACACCACCACAACGTTCACGAAGGCGGATGGACGCTCACCATCGGACCAGACCGAACAATCATGATCTGGCGACCCGACGGCGAACTCCACTCCAGCAAACCACCCGAACGCCAACGACTCAAAGCCAGACAACGAGTCAAACAGACCGACCAGACGATGCAACCCCTCCACACCTGAGGGGCGCATCGCCGCGCCAAACGTTCCGTTTAGCCAGACCGCGCTAATCCGTATCGCGAGCGAACCGCCTCACCAGTGAGCCCGATCATCGAACCAATCGTGGCCCACGACGCTCCCGCCAAACGGGCAGCATCGATCGCCGAAACCAACTCGGCGTCAGCGTGGGCGCGTTGCTCGAACGCTGCGAAGATCGAGCGAAAAATCGCACCATCAACGTGCTTCGCGCTCGGGCCTGGGATCTCGCCGCGTTCAAACCGGTCAGCCAGTTGATCTGCCTGCGCCATGATTTCTGCAGTGGTTCGTGGAGCCATACTTTTCACCTCGGTAAATACTTAGGGCGGGCGGGCATCGCGTGGACAATGATTCTGGCATCGCTCGAATCGACGTAGCCGATCTCAATCAACCTGCCCGACGTATCAGGACCAACGACCATCGAGAACCGGTCTTCATCTTCCAACCATGCATCGACAGCGTTGCGGAGCGCGTGAAGAGCGTCATCAGCCGTGACACCGTGCCGGAATGCACTAGCGACAACGACAACTCCACACATTGCAGCATATCTTGCGGTCGATGTATCGAACTACCGGGTGAGTGTCCCCAGCGGGACGACACTGACTCCGTCGGGGCGGGTGTAGGCGTACTCGGTGGTGGTGACGACGATCAAGTGCTGATGGTGGTCTGGTGATGCGAGTGTTCGCGAGCCGTAGCAATGTGGTTGCTGCCTCATCGACGTGGTCAATTCCCATCTTGACCTCGACCCCGATCCATGCGCCCCGCCGAACAGCAAGCGCGGATCGATCGAAGCCGCCGCAAGGCTTCCAGCGCTGTCAACCTGGGTCACCGTCGCTGAATGGTGCGCCCCCGTGGTGGTCTTGCCGCAGCCTCGCGGGTCCTCGATCACGATCGCGCCAACCGACTCCAGCCATCAACAGTGCGACCGCAACACTAGTAGTTATGCGACCCGATCACTATCAAATATGTGACTCGCAGCTCCCATGATTCAAGAGCCTGGAGACTCGTGGGGGCCGATTCTCGCTCGCCACCGGCGACGTCT
>JANPLQ010000126.1:0-32183 GCA_031422395.1 Ilumatobacteraceae bacterium
CGACACGAACCCTGCCAGTTGATCGCGGTCCATCACATCAGGATCACCAGCCAACAACGAATCGAGTGTGTTGCGAACTCCGTTGTCATCCATCGTGCAACCTCCCCAAGATTGATTCGTTGACAGCAACCATATCGAACAAATCAACAGTTCGCAATATGTGTACGTTAGGAATATGTCAAGTTTTCTGTAGAGGAGGCAGCGAACAGGCTGGCAACTCGAGCAACTCAGAGCCGTAGCAAACAGGGGCCCGAAAGGCGTGCGGCCAGAGCAAAGCCGGGAACCAACAGGCGCTCAGTAGGACCATGCTCGACATCGACGCCCAAACCTGCGCAGCGGCACCGATAAACGGTCGCTCGCATTGGACGAGTAGCAAACGAACTCGCCAATGAAACGGTCGGCAGCCTTCATGGTCGACCCCGGCGATACCGTTAGCGAACGACCCGCTCGCTACTCGAGTTCGGCGACCTCGTAGCCACAGACCGTCGAGGCCAAACCCTTCCCACTCGAAGTCATCCCACCACCGGCTAGCGCCACACCGACCAGACGGCATCGCCTCCATTCCATCGGGCTGCGCTGACCGCAACCAATGTCGGTGATCGCCGATCCCCACATGACCCGCCGCATGACCCGCCGCAGGTCGGCAGCATTGGCGACCAGGAGTGCTTGTTCCGACGTCTTCGTACTCGACGGTAGTAACGATCGGTGACCGAAACCGGGTGACCAGCCTGTCGGCTGCTCCGCGCCGCACCCGCGATCTCGGCTGCGTCAACCCCGGACCGTCCGCTCCGTGTTCAGGATCGCACTACCGTTCGGTCATGGACGAAGGTGATATTGCCCTGCGAAACCTCACGTACGGACTGTTCGTCGAGTTAGGTCGGGCGCCGACAGTCGACGACACTGCGACTGCCATCGGCGTGACTCCCGACGATGTCTGGGCCGGCTGGCAGCGGCTGCACGATGATCATGCATTGGTGCTCCAGTCGCAGACTCGCGAGCTGCGCATGGCCAACCCGTTCTCGGCGGCACCAACCGCCTACCGCGTGTTCGCTGACGATCGTTGGTGGTACGCGAACTGCGCGTGGGACGCCTTCGGAGTCTGTGCTGCGTTGCACGTCGATGGTCGCATCGACGCGTCGTGCGCCGACTGCGGTGAGCCGATCACGGTGCAGGTGCGCGATGAACAACCGGATGATGTCACCTTGCTGTTCCATTGCGTGGTCCCCGCCGCTCGATGGTGGGACGACATCGTCTTCACTTGAGGAACGATGAATCTCTTCCGGTCGGAAGAGCACATCGTCCGCTGGCTCGGCACGCGAGCCCATGGGGCGACGATTCCTGTGACGAAGCTCTGCGAGCTGGCGTACGCCTGGTGGGGTGACCGGATCGACCCGAACTGGAAGCCGCACACGCGCCAGCAGAACCAGGCAATCCTGAACGGTCTCGGGCTCACCGATGAGTTCTGGAGTCTGTCCGCCACGGTTCCCGATGTGTGATCATTCAGCGCCGATCAGGATCCGGCCGACGGCGTCAGGGCGTCGAGTTCGAACTGCTCCGTCGTCGCCCGTATCGCGTATTTGCCCGGCGCCCGCGCGCTTTGCACTGTGTCCCTGGGCGTCGCCTGTGTTTCGAATGTCGATGTCGGGCTGGTGGACGTCGTCCACGCGATCGAGACCCGTCGGTCGCAGCCTGGTTTTGGAGCCAACACCAAAGTGGCGGTGACGTACGCTCGCTCCGGCCAAGGTGCGCCGGTTTGACTAGCGTCTTCGCCGTGGAGGGTTTGGCCGCAGCCGATGGATACGGGTTGGCCGCCTATGTCTGCACCCGCGATCGGCGGCAGCTCGAACCCGTTCCGGACGCTGCAGGAGTGCTGCGGTGCCCGTCGTGCGGGTACCGCACCGACGAACCTGGAGGCGGCATGCTCGGCGACGCGTTCGATATCGCCCACCGCCAGTGGGGACTGCGCGGCGACCCCCACGCCTGGAACGCGATGCGTGAGCTGGTGGCCTCCACGCCAACCCCGCCGACAGCCGATGCGGTCCGAGCGGCGTTCGTGGATGCGCTCAATCGGGTCGCCGATGTCGACATCGACCACACCGACGAACCACAAGTGTTCCGGCAGCATCTCGACCACGGTGGGATGTCCGGCGGCAGCGTAAATGTCGAGTGGTGGCGTACCCAGGGAATCCCGCTGCTCGTGGACCGTGCGATCACCAGGAGTCCGGCCGAACGACTGAGCGCAACCGAGCCGGCACGACGTCGGCATCGATCGGTCGGAAGTGCGATGAGTGGCGTCGCTGTGTGGGCGGTGGTGCTCGCGATCCCGGCGGCGTTGGTCGGCGGCGGAGGGTGGTTGCTGAATCAGCGGGCCTTTGGGACACGCGTCGAGGCGACCGTGCTCGAATGCGACTCGTCGGGTTCCATCATCCGGGGCGGATCGACGTTCCGTACGGACTGCATCGCCGAATGGACGATCGACGGCCGCCTCGTGGTTGGTGGCTTTGAGGGCGGCAACGGGAAATCCGACGTCGGCAAGACCGTGGACGCCACCGTGCGCGACGACGTCGCGTACAGCCGCTCGTTGGTCCTACCGATCGTGTTGCTGGCGCTTGGCCTTCCGTTCCTGATGTTTCCCGTCATCGCCATCAAACAACGCGCCCGGCGCCGGTCCGAGCTGAACCCGCCCGCACCGTGAGCGTTCGAGGCTCCGATATGACCGAGCCTTCGTGCCACGTGCGGCGTCGGTTGAGCCGTGCGGTCTGCTATCGCTGCCCGTCTGAGAGGACCATCATTGGGAGACCCGTCAGTTCATCGATTGTGGCCGACCGTTGCCGGTTGACGAGCATGTAGGTAGCGACGCGGGCTTTACACGGCGTCGAGACGCAATCGACCGGCGTCACCCACTCACAGATGGAGACACCATGAGCAAGGCCACGAGGACGGACACGCAGTCGCCCGCGCCGCACGTTGCCGACCGTCACGATCTGATCCGCGTGCACGGCGCGCGAGAGAACAACCTCAAGGACATCAGCATCGAGATCCCGAAGCGCCGGCTGACTGTGTTCACCGGTATCTCCGGCTCGGGCAAGAGCTCGCTGGTGTTCGACACGATCGCGGCGGAGTCGCAGCGGATGATCAACGAGACCTACAGCGTCTTCGTGCAGGGCTTCATGCCGACATTGGCGCGGCCAGAGGTCGACGTACTGGAAGGGCTGACGACGGCGATCATCATCGACCAGCAGCGAATGGGTGCCGACGCCCGCTCCACGGTCGGCACCGCCACCGACGCCAACGCGATGCTGCGGATTCTCTTCAGCCGGCTCGGTAAGCCGCACATCGGCTCGCCCCAGGCGTACTCGTTCAACGTTTCCTCCATCTCGGGCGCCGGGGCGGTCACCATCGAGCGCGGCGGCACCACCACGAAGGAGCGGCGGAGCTTCAGCATTACCGGCGGCATGTGCCCACGCTGCGACGGCCGGGGCTCGGTCACCGACTTCGACCTCACTCAGTTGTACGACGACAGCAAATCGCTCAACGAGGGTGCGCTCACGATCCCCGGCTACAGCATGGATGGCTGGTACGGCCGGATCTTCGGCGGCTGTGGCTTCTTCGACCCGGACAAGTCGATCAGCAAGTTCAGCAAGCAAGAGCTCCGCGACTTGCTCTACAAGGAGCCGACCAAGATCAAGGTCGACGGCATCAACCTGACGTACGAGGGGCTGATCCCGAAGATCCAAAAGTCGATGCTGTCGAAGGATGTTGAGGCGATGCAGCCGCACATCCGAGCCTTCGTGGAGCGGGTGGTGACGTTTACCACCTGTCCCGATTGTGGCGGGACCCGGCTGAGCGAGGGCGCCCGTTCCTCGAAGATTCAGGGGATCAACATCGCCGACGCCTGCGCGATGCAGATCAGCGACCTGGCCGAATGGGTGGGTGGTCTGGACGAGCCGTCGGTAGCGCCGTTGCTGGCGACGCTGCAGCATTCGCTCGCCTCGTTTGTGGAGCTTGGCCTGGGCTACCTCTCACTCGACCGGCCGTCGGGCACGCTGTCGGGCGGCGAGGCTCAGCGCGTCAAGATGATCCGCCACCTCGGGTCGTCGCTCACCGACGTCACCTACGTCTTTGACGAGCCCACCACGGGCCTGCACCCT
This sequence comes from Ilumatobacteraceae bacterium, assembly GCA_031422395.1. Classification (GTDB taxonomy): domain Bacteria; phylum Actinomycetota; class Acidimicrobiia; order Acidimicrobiales; family Ilumatobacteraceae; genus Ilumatobacter. The sequence continues at coordinate 4,152 of JANPLQ010000126.1, forward strand.
CATGACATCCAGCGGATGAACGACCTGCTGCTGCGGCTGCGGGACAAGGGCAACACGGTGCTGGTCGTTGAGCACAAGCCGGAGACGATCGTCATCGCCGACCACGTCGTCGATCTCGGCCCCGGCGCTGGCACTGCCGGTGGCGAGGTGGTGTTCGAGGGCACCGTCGACGGACTGCGGGCCGGCCGCACGCTGACCGGGCGGCACCTCGACGACCGCGCCTCATTGAAGCCATCGGTACGGACGCGGTCGGGAGTTCTGGAGGTGCGCGGCGCCAACGCCCACAACCTGCAAGACGTCGACGTCGACATACCGCTCGGCGTGCTGGTGGTGGTGACCGGCGTGGCCGGGTCGGGAAAGAGCTCACTGATCCACGGCTCGGTGTCGAGCCAGACCGGAGTGGTGTCGGTCGACCAGACTCCGATCCGTGGCTCGCGGCGGAGCAACCCGGCGACATACACGGGCCTGCTGGAGCCGATCCGCAAGGCGTTCGCCAAGGCCAACGGCGTGAAACCTGCTCTGTTCAGCGCCAACTCCGAGGGCGCCTGCCCGACCTGCAACGGCGCCGGGGTGATCTACACCGATCTGGCGATGATGGCCGGCGTCACCTCGATCTGCGAGGAATGCGAGGGCCGACGGTTTCAGGCGGCGGTGCTGGACTACCGGCTCGGCGGGCTCAACATTGCCGACGTTCTCGACCTACCAGTCGAAGACGCGTTCGCCTTCTTCGACGCCGGCGAGGCGCGAACGCCGGCCGCCCACGCGATTCTGAAGCGCATGACCGACGTCGGGCTCGGCTACCTACGGCTCGGCCAGCCGCTCACCACACTGTCGGGTGGCGAGCGGCAGCGGCTCAAACTGGCCACCCAGATGGCTGAGAAGGGCGACGTCTACATCCTCGATGAGCCGACCACCGGCCTCCACCTCGCCGACGTCGAGCAGCTGGTCGGCCTGCTCGACCGGCTCGTCGACTCCGGCAAGTCGGTCATCGTGATCGCCCACCACCAAGCCGTCATGGCGCACGCCGACTGGATCATCGACCTCGGCCCCGGCGCCGGCCACGATGGCGGCCGGATCGTCTTCGAGGGCACGCCCGCCGACCTCGTCGCCGCTCGCTCCACCCTTACCGGCGAGCACCTCGCGGCATACGTCCGCACCTGAACGCGCCCCGCTCGCGATTGTCGGGTGGGCCGAGCTGGTTCGCCGTGCTGTTCACCGGCGCATGGCCCAAGGGCAAGCGCGACTTCCTGGGTGCGGGTCGGCAACTACTACTACCGCGTGTGGACCTACGTCACGATGGTCGAGAACGACTATTCGAAGTTCGGTCCACCGTCAGCCTGACCACAGACCAGCCGGGCAGGCGGCTCGCCGAGCTCAGCACTCGATCGTGCGGCGCGTCGATGGCCGATCCAATCCCGCTGCGACACAGCACCCATTAGAACGACGCCGGCAAGTCGGAGTAGAGATCGACAGGAGACGCACTACCGACATCACCATGCTCTGGTGTCAGTGTCGGCAGTGTCAGTGTTTGATTCTGCACCTGAACGGATACTCCTAAGGCGCGTCACAACTTTGTCGCCAGGGAGGACTCACAGCCATGGATCAGAACGGCCATCTAGCTTCACCAACACCAGCTGGTGTCGACCCGCTCGACCCGCGCATTGTCGCGGCCACGTCAGTTCCAGAATACGTGACCCCTGATCCGTACGCCAACGTCGCGACCGAAGCCGTCCGCGTCGTACAGCCAGCGGTCCAGCCAGTCACCTACACAACGGTTCCACCGGTGCACACCTTCGAAGAGCCGTTCAGCGACGATCCGCTCCCGGTATGGCCGTATTTCGTCGCCGTCCTAGCACTTCTTGCCGGCGGGCTCGTCGGGTTCCTGCTCGGCGCAGCAGGCGACAACAATGACACACCGCCCCCGGCGGCGGCACCGGCAGGCGACACTACAGAGACACTCGACCTCCTCCTCACCCGCACCAGGGAGGACGGTGAGTACCTGACGCCGAGCGAGTACCCGCAGCTCGACGAGATCACCAAGATCGACAACGCTGCAGCAACCCGAGACCTGCAGGGCCAGGTCGAATTGCTCACCGCCGCCCAAGAGCAGGCCGCCGGTCTCACCGACCAGGTCACATTCCTCGAAACTGCCCTTGCCGAGATGACAGCCGAACGCGACGCGCTCGCCGCGCAGGCCGGAGACTCCGACGGTGCCGCAACTGACCAGCAGTCCAATCTCGACGCGGCCAACGACCGGATCGCCACGCTCGAAAGCGAACTCGACACAGCACGCACCGACCTCGAAGCGGCGAACAAGAAGGTCACGCAGACCGAAGCGGCCCTGCAGACCACGATCAGCGAACGCGACGCCGCCAACGCAACGATCGACGAGCTGAACATCGTCCCGAACCCCAGCTACATCAACGGTCCGATCACCAAAGCTCGAAGCGACGCCGCCGCCAACGGTTGGACGCTGATCGAGCAGCCGACCGACTCGGCTACCGCCGCCGGGACCGTCCTCGCCCAAGCCCCCCCGGCGGACTCGAACATGATCAACGGGTCCGTGCTGTACGTGACGGTCGCCCAACGCCCCTGATCGGTACTCCCTGAGCGCTCGACGCCCGACGTCGTCGAACAGCACGTACATCGGACGTTCCCAAGCGATGAGCAAACTGCGGTGTCTGGCCACTCATCGCTCATCGCGTTGGGTGGCCGGCTCACGCAGGTGGGTGTGCAGGGTGTGCAGGGTGTGCAAGGCACAACGATGTCAAGTCGTTCGCCCACCTGGCTCCGAACGGGCAGTACCTGTCAGCACTCGTCGCACCCGAGGTCGATTCGTCCCGTCAGATCCTCGGTGAAGCTGTTGTTGGGGGTTTCCGTGGTGACACTCAGGTTGATGTCGCCGTACGCAAGGTTGCCCGACCGTGTCAGGACGATCTCTGGAAAAGGCGGTTTGTAGAACATCGCGATCCCGTACGAACCTCCGGTCCTGTACTCGAAACGAAGGGTGATGTTCTCGGGCGTAATCGTCCCCGTGACACCGAGGTTCTCCACCCCGAAATCGAACGGCGCGTAGGGAGCGTCGCACTGGTGGGGTGTTTCAACGATCCCTTCGGCGTAGCCAGAGAGTTCTCCCGACGTGGGGGCGAAAACGACCACTCTGAACTCCCAACCGGTCGTGCACCGAACCGAAGCGCCCCCGATGGTGATGGCGGTGAAAGTTCCCCCGACGACGTCCATGTAGCCGGTCCACAGGCCGACTGTCGGATAGGTCGCCTCGAGTGTTGTTTCGTTTCCTTGATAGTCGCTGACGGTCGCGACCAGTTTCACTAGTTCGGGTGGGTTCTCGGGGACTTCATACTCGAGGTGTACCACGCGCCTCAATCGAGTCTTGTCGCACGCGACGGGACCCTCGAAATCCCAGCCGTCGACCTGTTGGCCGGTGTCGGTCGCGAGCGTCACCGACGCGATTCCCGTGACGATCGAATCAGCCGAGGAGTTGTCGTCAGCTGTGATCTCAATGGCGATGAGATCGCCGGCGCTGACCTGAGCACCCGGCAGCGGTTGACTGGCGAGGAACGCCATCGGGACGTTCGTGTCGGGCTCAGGCGCTGGTCCAGTCTCGCGAAACAGTTTGCCGACTTCGGGCCCGGCGATAGCGGTCACCGCGTAGGAGATGGGTTCGGTCTCAAGGTCGGAACCGCCGAGATCGCAGGGGTCGGCTCGGACCGGCTTGATGAAATCGCCGATCCATCGACCGTAGCCAACGGGCGGGTTGTCACCGACCCAGGCCGTGACCTCGAACTCGTTGTCGCCGCATCCGTCGGCTCCTGTCATCGCCAACAGCGAAGTTGCCTGGACCCACGGTTGGCAGGCGCCACTGGTCGTGTTCTCCTGCGGTGCCGGGATGGTGCCGCTGGGGCCGCTCGAAGGTGGGGCGGGCTCTTCCGGGTCTGGGGCTCGAGCGAAGCCCGAGATCGGTTCGGGGAACGTGATCGGGTCGGGCCGCACCGCGAACACAGCGTCTTGAGTCGACGCACCGAGCGAAACCGTGGCCCGATAGCGGCCAGCGGCGAGCGGACCCGAGGCGACGCCGCGCGAGTACGCAGCGTCGCCGACTCTGACGTCGATCTGATGTTCGAACAGCGACTGTTCACCGTCGGGTCCATCGAGCCACGTCCAGGCGACCGCGAGCGCCGCACCGGGCTCGACCTCGCCGACGAGCACGACCACCGTGATCTGCTCATCACTCGACCCGAACTCCAGCGCGGGATCGACGGGAACGCCATCCTGACCCACGTCATGGGCGGTGGCGACGACCATGATCGGACCGGAATCGATCACATCGCCACCAGGTGGCGTGCCCGTCTCCGCGGTCGTCGAGCCAGTCTCCGCAGTTGGCCTAGCGGACTCGCCGGTCTCGGACCCGCCGCCGCCCGAACTACACCCCGCCGCCGCAACAGCCCCGACGATCAGTAACTTCGCCCACCGCATCGACACCTCCCGATTGCAAGCGACGCGACCCTAGTTCCCTACTTCTGACAGCCAGCCCACACCCTGCCGTACTCACCCAGCGCCGACGGGCGCAGACAGAGTTGATCCATGACAAGCATAGCGAGCCGGCCGACACGGTGATTCAAAGCGGTGAACGGACGGCCGATGCCGGGCGTAGCGACCGCGTATCGATCGCGTATCGACGACAGACCAGCCGCTACCTGCCGGATCGTCGAGCACGATCTGACACGGCAGTACGGGGGCCGTTCAGTGGTTGACATTCACCAATGCGTAAGTGTATACTTACCGTTCATGGTGGCTTACCGAGATGAGGGCGGATGGGGGGCCCTCGGGGACCCCACCCGACGCACCATCGTCTTGCAGTTGGCTCAACGACCTCAGGCCGTCGTTGAACTCGCGGCGACGCTGCCGATCAGCCGGCCCGCTGTCTCACAGCACCTTAGGGTCCTCAAGGAAGCCGGCCTCGTCACCGAACGCGCAGCAGGAACACGCCGGATCTACCAGCTCAACGAGGCAGGTCTCACCGCACTGCGCGACCAACTCGACACCTTCTGGGACCGTGCTTTGGCCGGCTACCAAGACGTCATCGATGATTCGACCAAGGAGAACACATGAACCAACCAGAAGCCACTATCGTTCGCCGCGCGGTCACCGTCGCCGCACCAATCGAGCAGGCATTTGCCGTGTTCACCGGACGCTTCGGAGACTTCAAACCACCGGAACACAATCTCCTCGGTGTCCCGATCGCTGAAACAGTGTTCGAATCCCACGTCGGGGGCCACATCTACGACCGCGGCACCGACGGCACCGAGTGCCGTTGGGCACGCGTCCTTGCGTTCGAGCCACCAGACCGCGTCGTCGTCAGCTGGGACATCAGCCCGTACTGGCAGATCGAGACCGACCCCAACCACACCAGCGAAGTCGAGATCCGCTTCGTCGCGGAGACTCCGCAGCGCACCCGATTGGAACTCGAACATCGCAACATCGAGCGACATGGCCCCGGATGGGAAGGCGTTCACGCCGGTGTCAGCGACGACGCCGGATGGACCCTCTACCTCGCCCGATACGCCGAGCTGCTACTCTCCGGGAGCTGACTGAGCATCCGCTCTGATCATGGAGGGTGAGCGATCTGCGCTCGACGATCGACTACCACCAACGACCACATCGGTTCAACACGTTGGCGGCGCTTCAACTTGATGTCTGGCTGTCCGACCTCGGTCGTCAGTAGGTGTGTCGGCGCCGTGTAACCGTCACCGAAGATCCCGTGACAAGCGCTCGATACCGTGTGACTGAAGGGAATTCGATCGGCGTCGGCACGAACCGGCACGAGCGGGCGGTCTCCCGCCTTCAGTGCAGCGGCTTGACCAGCGTACCCCTGGGCGGGGCGGCCAAGAGTTCGAACATCGGTGCAAACGCGCCGGAGGCTTCGCCCTCTTTCAAGACCGCTTCCCTCGCCTCGGCTGACTCCCAATCGGCGATCTCGACCAGCATGTCTGGATCGTCGACCGCTTTGTAGAAGGTAGCGCCAAGTGATCCGGGCATCGGGGGTCCGTCCGTCATCATTCGTTCGATCACACCAAGGAGCTCGTCCCGCTGCCCCGGCTTCGCCTTCAACTCGACGATCACCTTGATTCCCACGCCAACCCCCTTGTTGATCAAGTCAGCCTCGTCGTGTCACGGCCGATTGCGGAAAGCTCTCAGAAACCCGTCGAGTAACCTAGCACTCAGTTCGCAAGCGGATGCCCGACCGTCACCTCCAACGACCAGTCGACCTCACGGCGAACAGGTGAGCCACCCGATTGCGTTAGCGTCCAACCCGTGGCCTTTGACGCTCACAACACGTCGGCTCGGAGGCACAAGTGTCCAAACTGATCTTCGCCGCACTGACCTCCCTCGACGGCTACATCGAAGACGGACACGGCCGGTTCGACTGGGCGGTACCGGACGCCGAGGTGCACACATTCATCAACGATCTCGAGGCGACCGTCGGCACCCACCTCTACGGCCGCCGGATGTACGAGACGATGGCCGCTTGGCAGACCGTTGACGAAAGCACGCTCCCAGCGGCCGAAGCCGAATACGCCAAACAATGGCGGGCTCTGGACAAGGTGGTGTACTCCCGAACGCTCGAGTCGATCTGGACGCCGCGCACCCGGCTCGAACACACCCTCGACCTCGAGACCGTCGCACATTTGAAGGCGACTGCGGACCGAGACATCAGCATCAGCGGCCCTGGCCTCGCGCAACATGCGTTCCGAGCAGGACTCGTCGACGAGATCCATCTCTTCGTGTTCCCGGTGATCGTGGGCGGCGGCAAGCCGGGACTGCCCCACGACGTCCAACTGAACCTGGCACTCCTCGACGAGCGGCGATTCGGCAACGGCGTGGTCCACCTCCACTACCGCATCCGGGCGACTTCTTCCTTATCCTGATCGCGCCGTCACCAGCTTCATTTATGAACTCGACCCCTCCGGGAATCCGGTCGCGACCGGACCGAGCTGTGGTGGCACGATGTAGGAGTGGTACAGAGAGCACGGACGGCGCTGGTAGCAGGGTGACCTCGCGGCTCATATCGCTGTGCTTCGATGCGAACGATCTGTTGCCGCAGGCGCGCTTCTGGGCCGAGGCGCTCGGCTGGAACATCGACGACGAAACCGCTGATGAGGTCGGTCTCCTGCCGACCGATGGCACGACCTTCGGGATCCTCTTCGAGCCGGTCTCGAGTCAGAAGTCGGGGCAGAACCGTCTGCATCTCGATCTGACGACCGCATCGATCGATGACCAGAACGAAACGGTCGCGAGGTTGATCGGCCTGGGCGCCCGCCACATCGACATCGGTCAAGGCCCCGACGACAGGCATGTGGTGCTCGCCGACCCCGAAGGCAACGAGTTCTGCATCATCGAGCCGGAGAACAACTTCCTCGCGACTTGCCCACGTCTGGGATCGATCAACTGCGACGGCACGCGGGCGGTCGGGTACTTCTGGAGCGAGGCGCTGGGATGGCCATTGGTCTGGGATCACGATGAAGAGACCGCGATTCGTGCGCCCGACCTCGCCGGTCCCATGATCACCTGGAGTGGTCCACCGCTGATGCCGAAGTTCGGCAAGAACCGGCTTCATCTCGACATCGCTCCGTCCGCCGGGGGCAGTCAGCGGGCCGAGATCGAGCGTCTCCTCGCCCTCGGAGCGACACGAGTTGACATCGGCCAAGGCGACGTCGATTGGGTGGTGATGGCCGATCCCGACGGCAACGAGTTCTGTGTCCTGACCCCCCAATAGCCCGCGTTCGCGAGCGAGTCGCCTCACGGCCTCTCGTTGGGTGTTGGAGCGTCGACCACCGCCTCACTCAGACACAAGTCGCGGATGTCAGATGTGCCACTGGATCGGTGCGAGTGGATCACGTCCGTACGAGCCATATGTCCCGGTGTTGACACTGTGCTTGAGGTGTATGGCGACAGCTGGGTGATGCTGGGCCAACCGCCCCAGCGCGTAGCGCAGTGACCGAGTCGCGCTGGTGCGACCCGCTCGGAACGAAAGGTCGCGACCGGCGGCATCGTGCGACCCCGACTGCCTTCCGGCCACGCGGGTAAGGTACAGCAGCGGCTGGCCGCTGGTCTGCCCCTGAAGGAGGAGACATCCATGGAGATGACTGCCTACGAGAACAGTCGCGTCGCCAGGTTGAGCGATCCGACCGGCGGGATCTTCTCCGTCATCACCACGGCCAGCACATGACCGTCACCAGCCAACAGGCGCAAGCGATCGACGACGGGGTTGAGCCCGAGACCGAGCTCAGCGCATTCAGTAGCGGCGGCGCGAGTCCCACCGCGTGGACACGAGCGAAAGCACACCTTCAGGTCGCCGAGCTGTTCTGGCTGTCGACCGTTCGCCCTGATGGACGCCCGCACGTCACCCCACTCCTCGCCGTCTGGTCGGACGACGCGTTGTACTTCTGCACCGGCCCGGCCGAACGCAAAGCCAAGAACCTCGCCCACAACCCCCATTGCATCCTCACGACCGGGCGCAACACCCTCGACGGACTCGACATTGTCGTCGAAGGCAAAGCCCGAGAAGTGAGCGATAAAGCGGAGCTCGGCCGCGTCGCCGACGCCTACGTCTCGAAATATCCAAAGGACTTCACCGAGCCCTCCGGCACCTGGTTCGGACTCGACGACGCCATCCGCTCCGGGAATTCATTGCTGTACCGCGTCGCACCAGCGACCGCCTTCGGCTTCGGCAAGGGCGAGTCCTTCAGCCAGACCCGATGGCGGTTCCCGAAGGACTAGCACGCAGCCGGGCACCGACACGGTCGTCCGCCGAGAGATCCGAAGCACCCGCAATCGATGAAAGGAGCCCGATGGCCAAGCTCACCGCCAAACTTCGAGCCAAGCTCCCCGCCCGTGCCTTCGGCCTGCCCGAGAAGGCCCGCACCGCCAAAGCGCGCAAGGAATCAGGGAACTACCCGATCCCCGATCGTGGCCACGCCATCAGCGCGATACGACTGTCACGCTTGCAGCGCAAGCGAGGGAACCTCAGCCAGGACGAGTTCGACCGCATCAACCGCAAGGCTCATAAAGTCCTCCACGATGAAGAAAGCCCCACATGACCGTCACCGTCGTCAACCACGTGACCCTCGATGGCGTGATGCAGGCACCAGCCGCGCTCGACGAGTAGGGAACGTGCGGCCGGTCGGCAAGATGCTTGGCTGCGGGTTGGATCATTCGAGTCGGATCGGGTGAGCTGAACCACTTGATATGCAGGTATATACCTGCATACTGTGACCCTGTGAACACGGACCGGATTTTCAAAGCGCTCGCCGACCCCACCCGTCGGGACCTGCTGGATCAGCTCCGCCGCCAGAACGGCCAGACACTCGGCGAGCTCGGCGGACAAGCCTCGATGGCGCGCCAATCGTTGTCACAGCATCTCGACATTTTGGAGGCAGCCAACTTGGTCAGCACCGTGCGGCGCGGTCGAGAAAAGCGGCACTACCTCAACCCGGTTCCGTTGCACGAGATCCAGATCCGCTGGATCGACAACTTCGAGCGCTCGCGCATGCGAAGCCTCGCCGACCTGAAACGAAACGCCGAGGACACCATGAGACAACACACCGCAACGAAACCGACGTTCGTCTACGTCACGTACATCAACGCCACGCCCGACATCGTGTGGACCGCGCTCACCGACGCCGACATGACCGCAACCTACTGGGGACACGCCAACGTGTCGGACTGGAGGATCGGCTCACGGTGGGAACACCAACGAACCGACGGCACCAACATCGCCGACGTCGTAGGAACCGTCATCGAAAGTAAACCGCCCCACCGCCTCGTCACCACCTGGGCAGCGCCCGAGGACGAGACAACGACCGAGCGAGTCACGTTCGACATCACCGCGTTCGGCGACATCACCCGCCTCACCGTCACCCACGAAGACGTCAGCCCAGAAGACCTCGCCAACGCCGCCCACGGCTGGTCCGCCGTCCTCGCCAACCTCAAAACGTTTATCGAAACCGGCAAGCCGCTCCCGCAGAACCCCTGGGAAATGCCGACCTGAACGGGCAAGCCCCACCTGGTGTGACAGATGGTTGAATTGACTGTCGACAACCCGTCGCGCACAATGCTTCGGTTGCGACCCTGGGGTGTGGTCCAGCGACTCATCGAGCTTCGCCCTCGTGGCCCGGTGAGTCGTAGCCAACTGGCGGACAGCCTCCGTCGCCGGCCCGGCTCTAGCGCGTGATCGGCAGACGAACCCGAGCTGTGGTTGATCCGGGGTGTGAATCGAAGGTGATCTCGCCACCGTGACGGTCGACGATCCGACGAGAGATGTCCAGCCCCAACCCGGTGCCCTTGCCAACGTCCTTCGTGGTGAAGAAGGGCTCGAAGACTCGGTTCAGCACCGTCGGATCGATGCCCGACCCGCTGTCGGTGATCTCCACCACGATGTTGGTTCCCTCGCACAGCGTTGCGATGCGCAGGGTGCCGTGTCCGTCCATTGCATCGATGGCGTTGTCGATCAGGTTCGTCCAGACCTGATTGAGTTCGGCTGCATGCACCTCGACCTCAGGGATGTCGCCCGCATAAGCGCGAACCACCTCGATGTTGTGAAGCTTTGCAGCGAGCATTGTGAGCGTGCTGTCGATCCCACCGGGCACGTCGATGCGACGGAACTCGGCACGGTCCAACGATGAGTAGGTCTTCACGTCCTCGACCAGATGTGAGATCCGCGACGTGGCGTCGGCCAGTTCCGACAGGATCGACATCATCCCGACCGCACTGGTGATCCAACGCACCGCGGCCGAGAGCCCGTCGGGGCCGACGATGGCTACGAGTTCTTCCAACCAGACGCGGTCGACGCCCGACCTGGCAAGAACGGGGGCCAGATGCCAGGCGATGCCGACATCGTGGTCTTCCAGCCACGAGCCGATGAACTCCTCGCGATCGGCGCGCTGCAGCGCACCGTCGTCACAGTCGGGCCGTTGTTGGAGTTCGCCGCGCACACGGTCCAGTTGCAGGAACTGATGGGCGGCAATGCCCTGTTCGGCCAGAGCAACCAGCGACGACAACATGTAGTCGCTGGCATTGCGCAGACCTTCGACGGCGCGCATCGACGCCGAGGCCGGGTTGTTGATCTCGTGGGCCAGGCCGGCGGCCAGCGTTCCCAATGCCACAAGCGACTCGCGCTCGCGGGCCGCTGCGTCGATGCTGCGAACGGTCTGATACACCCCGTTGACCATGTGCTTGGCAAATGGACACCACGCTCCCACCAGCGAACCGAGCGCATCGGCGGGCACGGCCAGGCATCGGCCCGACGAGATCGCACGACCCGACGCGCGGTACACCCCGTCCCCATCGCCCCAGGCGGCCAGCCCACCGGCCCATTGACCCGGCGTGGCCATCGTCATCAGCACCATGGTTCGATTGGCGATCCGACGGGACAGCTCGATCTGGCCCTCCAGCAAGATCCACAGCAGGTCGGCCCGGCGACCTTCGACGAACAACTCGTCGTCGGGCGCGAAGTGCACCTCGCGTCCGGCATCGATCAGTTGGGTGCGCTGCTGGTCGTCCAGCTCGGCAGTGACTGACGCTCTCCTGAGATCGTCCAGCAGACTCATACGGTTTCCAAGTACAGATGCACGTTGCTGACCGCGCTGGAGCCTTCACCGACCGCTGACGCCACCCGCTTCATTGAGGCCCGGCGAACATCGCCTGCCGCGAACACTCCAGGTGCACTGGTCTCGAGGAGGAAGGGCGGTCGTCGAAGCGACCATCCGGCGCGATCGGCACGGTCGGCGGCAACCAGCGCGGCCACGTCGGGGCCCGTCAAGATGAACCCGTGCTCGTCGCGCGCAATCACCTCGCCCAGCCAATCGGTGCGCGGTTTCGCTCCGATGAAGGCGTACAACCAGTTCGCATTCACGTCTTCCTCGCTGCCCGTGTCTCTATCAACGAGGGTCAGCCACTCGAGATGGTCCGAGCCACCGCCTCGCACGATCTCGGTGCGCAGCCGCACCTGGATGTTGTCGGAGGCGTGCACTCGATCGACGAGGTACTTGGACATCGAGGCGTCCAGCGAGCTGCCGCGCACCAGCATGACCACCCGGCGTGCGTACTGCGCGAGGTGGAGCGCGGCCTGGCCGGCCGAGTTGGCTGCGCCGACCAAATACACATCGTCGCCTTCGGTCGTGCGGGCGTCGCTGGCCGAGGCGCCGTAGTACACGCCTCTGCCGGTGAAGTCGGCCAGCCCGTCGGCGGTCAACAACTGGTACGACACACCGGTGGCGACGACGACGGCGCGGGCCTCGATCTCAGTGCCGTCGTCGAAACGCAGGGCATGGACCGAACCGCGTGTTTCGAGCGCCTGCACGTTGCGAGCCAACACCATCTCGGCGCCCAGACGCCGCGCCTGTGTCGCGGCTCGATGCGACAGATTCGCGCCGCTGAGCCCGTTGGGGAAGCCGAGGTAGTTCTCGATGCGCGCACTCTGGCCCGCCTGCCCGCCCGGCGCGTCGCGCTCGATGACGGCGGTTCGCAATCCCTCTGAAGCCGCGTACACGGCTGCCGCCAGACCAGCGGGACCGGCGCCGACGATCACGACGTCGTACAGCGCCGAGTCGGTGGTGGTGTGCAGGCCGAGTGCGCCGGCGAGCTCGAGTGTGCTGGCGCCGTGCAACGCGGTGCCGTCCGGCAACAGCACGAGGGGCAGCTCGCCTTCCGACGAGCCGAACAGAGTGTGCAGTCGCTGGGCCTCGGGGTCGCACTCCATCTCGAGCCACTGGTAGTGCACGTAGTTCCGGGCCAGGAACATGCGCGTGTCGTAGCTGCGTTCCGACCACCGGTTGCCGACCACACGGACGCCTTCGAATCGCTGGCTGTTGGCGCTGTCCCACTCGTCCAACAGATCATCCAGCACGGGATAGAGACGCTCTTCGGGCGGGGCCCACGGCTTCATCAGGTAGTGATCGAGACCGATCTCATTGATCGCTGTAATGGCCACTTCGGTGTCGGCGTAGGCGGTGAGGAGCAGCAGCTTGGCGCCCGGTGCAATCGGTCGAGCGCGTTCGAGCAACTCGATCCCGGTCATCTCGGGCATGCGGTGATCAGTCAGGATCAGTGCAACGGGATCGTCTCGGCGACCCAGCTCGTCCAGCACCGTCAGCGCCTCGGCACCCGATGTCGTGCGGATGATGCGGTACCGCTCGGCATACCGCACCCGAAGATCGCGGGCGACAGCCTGCGAGACCGCCACGTCGTCGTCGACGGTCAGAATGACTGGTCTCGCCACTGCACCTCCTCATGAAGTGACCCACCGGGCCTCGGCTCCTGAAGTTACCCCAGCTGTGCGCCGACGAATGCGGTCGGCACGATCGCCTCGACGCTGGTGCCAAAGCCGGCCCGAGATTCGATGCGCAAACGGCCACCCAATGCCTCTACGCGGTCGGAGAGACCACTCAGCACGGTTCTGATGTTGATCGTGCATGGACCCGCGGATGCTCCGCCGTCCTGGTCGAGATCGCCGATTGGGAGTCGGCCGAGGCGCGCGACGTGCACATGCAGCAAGCCGCAGCAACGGGCGCGTACGCACCGCTGGTCGATCTGCTGGCTGCTCCGGCTCGGGCCACGGTCATCAGCCGCCTCCCGTAACCGAACTCGGCGTCGCAACAGATCCAATCCAGAGCGAGTCCCCGGCCACTGCCTCCGACGTACAAGGCCGGGTTGGCGGTATAACTCGGCGGCGCGACCCCAGGGTGATGGCGCGCAGGCGCCTCTCGAAGCGGCCTGGAACTACCTGCGATCCAGTCGTAGGGGCGGCGCGCTCGTGTCGGGAGGTCAATGGGTGCTTCCGGCTCAGCGCCTGGCTCATCCGTCTCGACGAGTTGACCGGGCGTTCCCGTGTCGATCCGGTGCCGGACAATCACCGATCCCGGCCGATCCGGTTGGTCACCGGCTCGATCTCGCCGGCATCAACGCCGATGCCAGCCTGCGCCGCCTCGCCGGTCGGGGCGGCGCAGGCTAAGCGCTCACGGCATCATTCTCCGAGGCAGGCGCCAATCTCATTGTCGAACTCTTCGTTGGTCTCCCCGGCGATATCGGCCCGAACGCTGCCGACGACCTCATCGTCGGTGATGGAGTCGCGAACGCAGTCGACTTGCTCGTCGCTCACGCCGAACTCCGTGAGAAAGTCCAGCAAGAACTGCACGCCTCCGAAGCAGGCGACGAAGTCGTTGGCGATCTTGTCGAGTGTCGCGTCGTCGAGATCGAGTGTCGCGAGGTTCTCCTCAGTGGCGGCGACGAGATCCTCCGGCGTATCGAACCCGGTGATGATGTCCTCGTCGATCGCGTCGACCGCCCGTTCCGCGGCGCAGCGCGCCTGCTCCTCGGAGAGCGGCACACTGTCGTCGTCCGGCGGCTTGGCGAGATCGGCGGCGACCGCATCCACGTAGGGCCCGAGGTCGGCCCCGTCGTCGCCGCACGCCGTAAGGGGCACCGCGACGAGCAGAGCGATGAGGACTGATACGGATCGCATGCGCATGGGTGCTCCTCAAGGTTGGTTCGTGCCATGCAATCTACATGCCCGGCGTCGGTCCCGGAGCTGCTCCCGACTGGCGGGGAACCCGGCTTCCTCGGCTCCGTCGAGGTGAGAACTTCGCCGTCGGTCGGCCAATTCCGCCTGGTTACCACCACCGTCTGGTGACGTGCGCGTGAGTGGCTACTCGTGTCGAAGTTCGGCGAGTAGGTATTGTGGCGGGCGGTGTTCCATCATTGCCTGCAGGTCATCGGCGGCCATCGACACCATTGACGCTCGTGCTGCGTGGGTCGCTGACGCCATGTGCGGTGTGACGAATGCGTTGGCGAGTTCGAGCAGGGGGTGCGCTGTGTCGCTGATTGGTTCGCTTTCGAAGACGTCGATGCCGGCGGAGTGAATCACGTTCTCTTTGAGTGCTGTAGCGAGCGCCTGCTCGTCGAGGGTTGCCCCGCGGCCAACGTTGACCAGGGTCGCTGTCGGCTTCATCAGTCTGAGCTCGCGCTCAGCGATGAGGTGTGTCGTTTCGGGAAGAAAAGGCAGGCACATGACGACGATGTCACTGGTGCGCAGCAGGTGGTCGAGATCGACGGGCGTGGCGAGGTCGTCATGAGGTCCGCGTGAGTACTCCTGGATGGTCATCTCGTAGCACACCGCTCGGCGAGCGATGGCCTTGCCTACCTGGCCGTAGCCGACGATGCCGAGCGTGGAACCGTAGACGTCGAGGCCGAGCATCTCGTCGAGGGCGAGGTGGTGGTCCCATGCGCCCGAGCGAAACATGCTGGTGTGTTCGTGGGCGCGTCGCCGGGCGCCGGTCATCAGGAAGAATGCGTGGTCGGCAACGGCGCCCGAGAGCACACCGGGCGTGTGGGTCACCGGCAGCGCCCGTCGGCGTGCTGCCTCGATGTCGACGTAGTCATAGCCCGTACTGGCGATTGCCACCGCTCGCAGCTGAGGGCATCGATGAAGCAGCTGATCGTCGATCAGGTCCTTGGCGACAGCGAGCAGACCTTCGGCGTCGCCGATGAACGCTGCGAGGTCGGAGGGGCCTGGCGGGTTGGCGTCCGGCCACACCCGTACGTCGAACAGGGTGGAGAGTCTGGCAACAGAATCACCCGGCAGAGAGCCGCGGCTGACCGCGACGCGGGCGCGTGGATTCTGGGGGGTCGACGGGGAACTCATCGTGAACCTTTCGGAGCTGTCGGGAGGTTGCGTACGTGAAGCAACGACGCGGCCGGGACGTCCTGGCCCCGACCGCGTCATCGCTGGGGTTCAGACGCCCCAGATCTTCTTGTAGTTGTCCCGGTATGGGGCAGCCGGATCGAAGACATCGCCGTCGCCGACGTTCGCTTGGACCACGAGGCCGGGAGGAGCCAGGTAGCCGGACGCGGGCTCGCCGGCGATGGCGCGGTTGAGTTCGTCGACGAGCTGCCAGCCTTGGAGGTACAGCGGTTCTGCCACGGTTGCTGTCTGGTAGTCGCCTTCGCGAATGCGCTTGAACTCTGCCGAGTCGCCGTCGCCGGCGGCGATCTGCTTCGGGGGCCCAGCAGGGTCCTTGCCGGCGTCCTTCAGGGCTTGACGTGCTCCGCCGTAGTAGTTGCCGTTGATGGCCAGCATGTACGTGAAGTCATCACCGTGTGTTTGGAGCAGGGAAGCCACGAGTGGTGGCATCTTTGCGTCGGCCTCAGCGATTGGGCTGTTCTCGTAGGACAACACCTTGCAGCCGGTGCACTGTTCGATGATCTCCTTCATCGTGTCGGCCTTCTTGACGGCAATCTCGTACTGGGTGTCGGTGAAGATCACGACGCCCGCCGTCCCGTCGGAGTCGGCGATGGCATAGAACGCGGCGATCTTGGATACTTCCAAGGGGTCGGTGGTGACATTGGTGAACAGCCCTGCATCCGGGATCGGTCCGGGTGTCGCGCCGGCGTGCCAGCCGACGACCGGGATGTTCTCGGCCGTGGCCTGGGCGATCGCGGTGGCCTGTTCGATGGCATCGAAGCCGCCGAGGATGATTCCGTCCGGCTTGGATGCGATCGCCGCGTTCAGAGCATCAGTGCGCCCTTGGGCGGTTGCCTTGCCGTCGAGGACGTCGACCGTCCAACCGATGGCAGTGGCCGCTTCCTCGACACCGGCGGCGACAGCGGTGATTCCACCGTTGGTCAAGTCGGAGGCGACGTACACGATCTTCTTGGCGCCCACGGACTTCGGTCCGGACGTCGGCCCGTCGAATCCACCGCCTCCACCCAGTTGCGCCTCGACGAACGCTTTGGCTTCGGCGACGATGTCATCGGTGGCGCCAGCGGTTGTGTCGGTGCCGGCGGTCGTGGCAGCCGTGGTATCTGACCCAGCAGTGGTCGGGACGGTCACTGCCACCGAGTCTCCGGAAGCAGCATCGTCCGAGTCGCTGCCGCAGGCCGCGAGTAGGGATCCGGCAGCGAGCACGATGGCCGCAACCCGACGCATTGGTTGTTTACTTCTCATCTGTGTCGATCCTTTCAGGATGCAAATCCGGGTTGTCCGGGGTGACCGGCACATCGGTGCGCCGGGCTGCGTGACGCTCGGAGGCGTTGAGCCTCCGCCGTCCCGCGGTCGAAGCGATCGTGATCGCTGCGATGAGGGTCAGCCCGTTGAAAAGCGGGCCGAGGAAGTAGTCCTTGCCTGGAAACTGTTGGAGGAGCCCGGACAGACCGACTGTCGCGATCGCGATGCCGACCAGCGTTCCGAGTGCGTTGACGCGACCGGGTCGGATTGTCGTCGAGCCAAGGAATGCAGCGACCAGCGCCGGGAAGAGGTACTCGGGACCGATGTTGGCCTGGGCTACTCCGCCCAGGCGCGATTCGAGAACGATCCCGCTGAGAGCGATGATGACGCCGGAGGTCACGAACGCCCCAACGACGTATTTGCGGCGAGGTATCCCTGACAGCTCGGCTGAGCGCGGGTTTGCACCAACGGCGTAGAAGTAGCGACCGAGGGGCAGGTACTCGAGCATGAAGTACATCAACACGCCGATGAGGACCGCCATCACGAATGGCCCGGGGATCCCGTTGGCACCCCCGATGCTCCAAGTGCCGAGCTTGTCGAAGAACTCGCCGCGGTCACTCGCCTTGTCGACGACCTGTTGGCCCTTGGTGTGCCACAAGGTGATGCCGAAGAGGACTTGGCCAGTGGCCAGCGTGGCGATGAACGCGTCCACTTGTGCGAGCTCGACGAGCAGCGCATTGACGAGCCCGACCACTGCGCCGCACACCAGTACCAGAAGGCAGGCGACCCACCACGGCATTCCGTACCGAACCTGGAACGTCAACGAAAGCACCTGCCAGAGCCCAAGTGCGTATCCGACCGAAAGGTCGATCTTTCCCGCGATCATCGGTACGGTCACCGCCAGGGCGACGAGGATTTGTACCGACTTCCCGCCGGCGGTGAGCCTGAAGTTGAGCCAGGTGGGGAAGGTGTCGGGTTGCAGGATGCTGAACAGCCCGACGAGGATCAACAGTAAGAAGACGAGGCCGTAGACGGTGAAGATCCGTTGCGCGCGTGGTGTGCCCGGGCCGGGTTCGAGGGCGGTCGACCGTATCGAGGTGCCGCTCATGCAGCTTCCTCATCGGTGCTCGTGCCGGAGGCTGCGGCCAGGAGTGTGGCGATGGACAGGTCGTCGCGTGCTACTTCGGACACTGCGAGACCCCTGCTGAACACGATTGCGCGGTGGCATATTGCGGCGACTTCTTCGAAATCTGTGCTGACGATGATGACCGATGTACCGGTGGCAACGACGCCTGCGAGCAATGTGTAGATGTCGGCCTTGGCGCCGACGTCGACGCCCATCGTCGGCTCCTCGAGAACCAGCGCTACACGGGGGATGCCGATCCATCGCGCGAGGATCATCTTCTGCTGGTTGCCGCCGGAGAGGGTGTCGGCCATCTTTTCGGTGTCGGCCGGTCGCACGCCGAAGCGGGTAATCACGTCGCGGGCCAGTTGGCGTTCATCACGCCGGCTTCGCCATTGGAACAGCGGTCGTCCCCACAGTCGTGGATTGACGAAGATGTTCTCGCGGACGCAGAGTCCGTTGGCGAGCCCTTCGGACTCGCGGTTCGATGTGGCGAACGAGATTCCCCGCGACGCCGCTGCGCGCGTGGAGTGGAAGCTGCGTGTTTGCCCATCGATGGTCAGCTGGCCGCGTGTCACGGTCTCGACTCCGGCGATGGCCCGACCGATGGTGGTTTGGCCGGCACCTCGCAACCCGACAAGACCAACAATCTCGCCGGCTTTGACCGCCAGGGTGACCGGCCCGACGTCGCCGACGCAGACAGAGTCGAGCTCGACTCGGGTCGGTGCGTCGAGGGAAGGCGGGGCTGCAGCCGGGACTCGATCGAGTTCGTGTCCGACGATGAGATCGACCAGACCGCCCTGTGTCACATCGCTCACGTTCAGGTGCCCGACGAGCCGGGCGTTGCGCATCACCGCGACCCGATCGGCGATCTGGAACACCTCGTCGAGGCGGTGCGAGACGTAGATCATTCCGACGCCACGGTCGCGGAGCTGGCGTAAGACCGTGAACAAGGCCGCGACATCGGCGTGGGGAAGGCTCGCGGTCGGTTCGTCGAGCACGAGGAACTTGGCGTTCATTGCCAGAGCTCTGGCGATCGCCAGGAGGCTCTTCTCGGTTCGGGTGAGATCGAACACCCGGGTCCGTGGATCGATTCCACCGCCGATGATCTCGAGAGCTGCTGCAGCTCGGTCGTCGAGACCGCTCTTCGAGAATGGCGCGTAGTGCGATCTGCTTCCGAAGCCGTACCCCAACGCCATGTTCTCCGCGACGGTCATCCATTCGATGAGACCGAGGTCCTGATGGATGAAGGCCAGTCCGTCTCGGCCATGAGGTTCGTCGACGTCGGTCCCGGCGAAGGTGATCGTGCCGCCGTCTCGCCGGTAGACCCCGGCAAGCATCTTGATCAGCGTCGACTTTCCGGCACCGTTCTCGCCGAGCAGCGCAACGATTTCGCCTCCATGGCAGGAGAAGCTGACGTCATCGACCGCTCGGACGCCACCGAAGACCTTGACGACTCGCTCGAAGCCCACAACAGGGCGGTCAACGTGAGGTGAGACTTCGGGCGCGATTCGAGCTGATTCCCCCACGTTCCCCCCTTGAGGATCAGCCAGCATGCTGATCATCGTTCAGAGTATAGAACGGCGTTCTGCGTATGGCAAGCCCCAATGTTTGCTGTGAGTCAGTTCGGAGGCATCAGATCCAGACGTTGAGGCAGGCCTTTGGCGATTGAGCGGAGGTCGTCGAGGAGTCGCTCGCGGAGGCGCTCGTTGGCTCGGGCCTTGAGCAGGGTGACGCTGACGGCGTGGGGCGGTCGTGACTGTCCGGGCAACGGAACCGAGTAGCAGACGACGCCTTCGGTGTTCTCTTCGTCATCGATCGAAAAGCCGCGTTGGCGTGTCCGCTCGAGGTCCTCGAGCAGTTCGTCGAGGTTCTGTGCTCCCCTGGATGTGAGCACGGGAAACGGATCGAGTGATCCAACTCGGGCGATCACCTCGTCGGTCGAGAGTGTCGACAGCATCGCCTTGCCCAGCGCGGTACACACGGCTGGCATGCGTCTGCCCACGTCAGACGCTAGGCGGATGGGTTGGGTGCCATCGTGGCGAGCGAGGTACAGCACCTCGGCACCGTCGAGCAGACCGAGCAACATCGTCTCGTGCGCGGCGGTCGCGAGTTCGCGAGCTTGAGCATGGAACTCGCTTAGCAGATCGACTTTGCGCAGGTATGAGCTGGCGAGCTCGACGAGCTTGTGTCCCAACGTGTAGCGCGTGTCGACCCGTCGAATCAGCGCGGCCTCTTCCAACGCCACGCAAAGGTTCGACAGCGACGACTTGGCCAGACCGAGTCGTCGGGCCAAATCCGACAACCCGAGCGGCTCGTCAGACGATGCCAGTTCGTCAAGCAGGGCGGCGGCTCGCGTGACCGCCGGCGCCGGCGAGGGACTATCGCTACCGAGGGCCGGGAGGGTCACGGCGCAAGCCTACACCGTTCACTGGGCTGAACGCGAGTTGCATGATCAAATACCAGAGACAATCGAACCCGACTCTCGTTCCAGGACGGTGACGACTGCCGAATGGTCGAGCTCTCCGCCGCCGCCCTCTACGAGGCGTTCGAATTGAGCGGCGGCGGCCTCGAACGCCGGAAGGTCGAGACCAGCCTGCTGGGCGGCGCCGCGGATGATCTCGATGTCTTTCAATTGCAGACGAGCCTTTCCACCCGGTGTGAAATCGCGCTTGAGCATTCGCTCGCCGTGAAGATCGAGGATCCGACTCGCGGCGAACCCACCGAGTAGCGCTTCGCGAACCAGCGCAGGTTCGACCCCGGCCGCTCGCGCCAAGACAAGTGCCTCGGCGACGATCTCGATCGTTGCGGCTACCACGAGTTGATTGCACGCTTTGGCAACCTGTCCCGCGCCCGGTTCTCCACACCTCACGAACCTGCCTGCGAACGCAGCACAGAGCGCTTCAGCGCGATCGAGCTCTGCAGGGTGTCCGCCGGCCATGACGGACAACGTCCCCGCGCCCACCGCCACGGGCCCGCCCGACACTGGTGCATCGACGTAGCCGACATTTGCACGAGCGCACCGTTCATGGTTAAGCCTGGCCTCATCGGGAGCGATCGTCGACGTGTCGACGATCAGTCCGCCATGCCCGAGCACCGCGAGCAATTCGTCCAGCGCGCTTTCCACATCGGGTCCACTTGGGAGTGCAAGAATGACGAGATCGCACTCGCTTCCCACATCCGTCGGAGTGTCGAGAACAGTCGCGCCGAGACCGGCGAGCGCCTCAGCCTTGGCTCGGGTGCGGTTGCAGACGAACACCCGATGCCCCGCTGCGAGCATCCTCGCCGCCATCGGCGCCCCCATCAGCCCGGTACCGACCACACCGACGTCGACGCTCATCGGACCTGCCCATTCACCAATGAAGTCCCGACCCGCTCGTCGACAGACGAATTGAATACAACGACGTCGAGGCTGTGATGAACAACACGTTGCGCTCTGGCCCACCCCAACAGCAGTTGGAAACCTTTTCAGGGACTCCGATCTTGCCGAGCCTTGTGCCGTCAGGCGCGTAGACCTGGATGGAGTCAGCCGAGGAAGTGAACAGATTGCCGTGCCGGTCGATCCTGAGGCCATCGGGCAGGCCCGGTTCGACGACTGCGAACACCTCACTGTCGAGTGCCCGGCACCCGCTGATGCGATAGCGACGAATATGGTGGTTGCCGGTTCCGTCGCTGCGCAGCGCGGCGCTGGTGTCTGACACGTAGAGAGAGTCGCCATCGGGTGAGAAGGCCAGACCGTTTGGCTCCTCGACATCCGTGACGACCACCCGAAGGTCGTTGGTTGCCGGGTCCAATCGGTAGACGTGGTTTGCGTTGATCTCGCTGTCGGCTCGGTATCCCTCTCGGTTCGACACGATCCCGTAGGGCGGGTCGCTGAACCACACGCTGCCGTCGCTATGCACAACCACGTCGTTCGGTGAGTTCAGCCGCTTGCCATGCCAGCGGTCTACGAGCACCGTGACGTTTCCATCGACGTCCGTGCGTGTAATCGCTCGTTGACCGTGGCTGCAGTGAACGATCCGACCCTCACGATCCAACGTGTTCCCGTTGGTGAACACCGACGGTGAACGGGCCACGGTCATACCCTCGACAGCAGACCACCGCAGCAGCCGGTTGTTGGGGATGTCACTCCATACGACCGCGGCCTCCGCCGGAAGATAGACCGGGCCTTCCGACCACTGTGCACCCGTACACAGCTGAACGACTTCGGCTTGAGCGGGCACCAGATCGTTCAGGCGATCATCGAACCGCACGATGGTCATGCGGTTCCGGTCACTCCGTAAGGTGGGATCGATTGCACCGTCGTACAGTACCATGTATCTTGTACTGCATGCTGAACGATTTGCGGGCGACGCTCAGTTCTTGCGGTGCGGGATGACCGGCGGTCCGTCGCCGTTCGATCTGTCGGGGCGGCGTGCGCTGGTGACGGGCTCAAGCCGTGGCATCGGCCTCGCGCTCGCTCGGGCGCTCGGTCAGGCTGGGGCGGAATTGATCCTGAACGGCAGGGACGTGGGTGCTCTCGTCGCCGCCGCTGGCATCCTTCGCGACGAGGGTCTGACGGTCCACGACCTCCCGTTCGATGTCTGCGATCCGGCGGCGGTCATCCACGCTGTCGATTCGGTGGAGCGCGAGATCGGACCGATCGATGTACTCGTCAACAACGCCGGACTGCAGCGGCGGGCGCCTCTGCTCGAGTTTGCCGTGGAGGACTTCCGCGAGCTCATCGAAGTCAACCTGATTGCAGCGTTCACCGTGGGCAAGGCAGTCGCCAGGCACATGGTTGGGCGTGGTCGAGGCAAGATCGTCAACATCTGCTCCGTCCAATCCGAGCTCGGCCGCCCGACCATCGCCCCGTACACCGCGACCAAAGGTGGATTGAAGATGCTCACACGCGGAATGTGTGCCGACCTCGGCCCGCTGGGTATTCAGGTCAACGCTCTCGCTCCCGGATACTTCGCAACAGAACTCACCTCGGCACTGGTTGCCGACCAGCAGTTCTCTACATGGGTCGCCCAACGAACGCCGGCCGGGCGCTGGGGACACGTGGAGGAACTCGGAGGAGCCGTCGTGTTCCTGTCGAGCGAGGCCTCCAGCTTTGTCAACGGACAGATCCTCTACGTCGACGGTGGAATGACCGCTGTGGTGTGACAACCGCGCACGAAAGGAACCCATGAACAGCGAACACAACCACGCCGTCGTCATCCACGGGGCAGGCGATGTCCGGGTGGAGGAACTGCCCATCCCACAGCCTGCCGAGCGCGAAGTCGTCGTCGCTGTTGAGCTCGGAGGAATCTGCGGTTCCGACCTCAGCTACTACCGGAAAGGCGCGGTCGGGGACTTCAGGGTCTTGCAACCCATGGTGCTCGGCCACGAGATCGTCGGGACCGTTCGCGGCGCCGGAACAAAGGTCGCCGGCGTCGACGAGGGGTCCCGCGTCGTGGTCGATCCGTCGTCGCCGTGCGGAACCTGTGCGCGTTGCCAAGAAGGTCGCAGCAACGTATGCGAGCGCCCGAGCTTCCTCGGGAGCGCATCGACGAATCCACACACCGACGGGGGCTTCATGTCGTTCGTCAAGGCGAACGTGGCAAACCTCGTTGGCATTCCAGCCGATGTTCCCTCGAGCATGGCGGTGTTCGCCGAACCCCTGGCCGTCACCGTGCACGCAATCAACCGTGCCGGCGGAGTCCGGGGCGCCCGAATCCTCGTCGTTGGCGCCGGGCCCATCGGGAGCATCCTCGTCGCCGCGGCCCGACGCATGGGCGCCGACGAAATTGTCGTCACCGACCTCGACCCAACACGGCTCGAACGAGCCGCTCTGGTCGGCGCGGACACCACCGTGCTGGCCGGCGTCGAAGAACTCGGGCGAGACTTCGACCTGGTGTTCGAAGCCTCCGGCTCGGCGGCTGCCATCTCCGACGCCGTGACACGAGTCCGTCGTGGTGGTCGCGCCGTCTTCGTAGGACTGCCGCACAGCGCTCCCATACCCGTTCCGATTGCATTGGCGGTCCCCCGGGAGCTAGATCTCATCGGATCGTTCCGCTTCAACCACAACGAATTCGTCGATGCCGTCGCACTGATTTCCGGCGGACTCGATCTTTCACCGCTGCACACTCTCACCATGAACGCCTCCGACGCACCGGCGGCGTTCGAACTCGCATGCCAGCCGACAGCGATGAAGGTTCAACTCGACTTCGTTTCATGACGACCAAGCACGTTGTCCTCCTCGGAATGATGGGCGCCGGCAAGACGACCGTCGGCGACCTCCTCGCGCGACAGATGGATCGACCCCATCGCGACTCCGACCGCGACATCCAAATCCGGACCGGCCGGACAGGTCGACAGATCTCAACAGATGATGGCGTCGAAGAACTCCACCGCCTCGAGGAGGAAGTCCTCCTCGACGCGCTCGCATCGGACCAGTTATGCATCGTTTCTGCAGCAGGATGGGTGGTCGAATCGCCTCGATGCCGAGAGGCAATCCACCGCACTGCAACAGCGGTGTGGCTCCGGCTCTCCCCTGAGGCCCTGCGAACTCGCATGGACCAGGGAACCCATCGACGAGACCTGTCGAACGAAGAGCTGACACGACTGCTCGCGCGCCGCGAACCGCAGCTTCACGCCCTAGCCGACGTCGTTGTCGACGCAACTACTGCGCCCGACGAGATAGTCAGCGAGCTCGTTCCAACGATCATTCGTGCCGAGGACAGTGAGGCTTGAGCCAGCGATTGTACGCGTTCGCGTCGAAGCGATGTTTCACCGAGGAGCGCTCGGACGTCTCAGTCGGGGGAGGGTCTTCGGTTCGTCGGTGCTGGTCGATGACGAGCGGGTTGGTCGTTGGCGCTTCATGGTCATCTCCTGCGTGGGTCTACCGGCTATTCGACGGCGAGGCGCCGGTAGGCGCTGATTGAGAGTCCGAAGGTGACGCTGGCGAGCCCGATGATGAAGGCGACGCAGATGCCCAGGAGGCCCCAGTCGGTGTGGCCGGAGAGGATCGATCGGGTGGCGTCGAGGTACCAGGTCACGGGGTTGAAGCGGGCGACCTGTTCGAACCAGGCGGGCATGAGCAAGCGCGGGCCGAACCAGGTGGAGAAGAGCATGATGGGGAAGAACAGCGGCTGGAGTCCGAGGACCGCGGCCCGGTTGCGGGTCTTGATGGCGGAGAGGAAGAAGATCCCGTTCCATGCCGTGGCGAAGGCGGCGGTCAGCGCTAACACGGCCAGGGCTCCGAGGACACCGTTGTTGTTGGTGAGGCCTCACAGCATGGCGATAGTGAAGATGACGGTGGCGGCGATGACGGCGCGCACGGCCTCGAAGCCGGCGCGGCCGGCGATCAGGGAGGCGGGGTTCGCTGGGGTGAGTCGGATCCGATCTAGGAAGCCGGTGTCGATGTCTCGGAGGAGCTCCGCGGCGGTGAAGCCGGCGCCGACCACGGCGGAGAGGAAGAGGGTCCCGGGTAGTACCCAGTCGTCGTAGGTGGCGAGGGGGAAGCCACGGATCTCGTCGACGGCGCCGAAGAGGGCGGTGAAGATCGTGCCGATGAGCAAGGACGGGATGAGGGGCTGACCGAACGCGACGCCGGGGTTTCGTCGTGCCTGGCGCGCGGTTCGAGTGAACATGAGCTGGGTGGCGGACATGGTCATCCTCTCGAAAGCTTTCGGGTGAGCACGGCGCCGGAGGCCACGATTGAGGCCACGAGACCGAGGGCAGCGACGGTGAAGGCCGCGGCGACGGTGCTGGAGGTGAGGTCGCCGATCATGGCGGCTCTGGCGCCGTTGACGATGATTGTCACGGGGTTGAGTCCGGCGGCGGTGTCGACCCAGCCGGGCATCGCGGTCCGGGGGATGAATGTGGTCGACAGGAACGAGACGAGGATGCCGACCGGGTTGAGGTTGAGCGGTGTCTGCGGGTCTTCGGTGATAATCGCGGCGATGTAGAACATGCCGGCGTAGGCCGCCGACAGCAGCATTGCGAGGAGCGTGACCGCCATCGCTCCGGGTAGGCCGTTCGGGAGCGCTCCGCCGAAGAGCAAGCCGACGCCGAGGACGGCGACGACGCCGGGGATGATGCGGATCGCCTCGAAGCCGAACCGCCCGAGGAGGAGGCTGCGTGGGTTGGGCACGTGGAGCCGGAGTCGGTCGATGAACCCGGATCGCAGGTCCTCGGCAACTTGGGCGGAGGTGAAGCCGCCACCGGCGACAGCGACGATGAGGACGGCGCCGGGCACGAAGAACTCCTTGAAGGACCCGGTGGGGAACTCGATGACGCCGTTGAGTCGCCCGAGGAGCGATGTCATTGCGATGACGAGCAGAAGCGGTGGGAGGGCTGGCAGGAACAGGGCCGGCCCGGGATCGCGTAAGCCTTCGCGAACGGACCGGGTGAACACGGCCGAGCTCGGCCCCAGCGTTGCCGCGCGGGTGTTCACGCCACAGCGCCTTCGGTCAGGCGGGTCGCCGCGGAGTTGATCTCGACGCCGGTGAGGTGCACGAACACGTCTTCGAGGCTGGCCTTGGTGACGGTGACGTCCTCGAGCGTCCCAGTGATCGAGCGGATCTGAGTCAGTGCTTGATCGAGGCTGGCCTCGGGCAGTACCTCGAGGATCGTCAGGCCATCGCGGGCGGTGACCGCGCTGGCGGTGAAGGCAACCGCCAGGGCCGAGGTGTGTTGCGCACCGGGGACGGTGATCGTGCGGAGCCCGTGCTCGGCGCGCAGCTGGCGTGGGGTGCCTCCGGCGATGAGCTTCCCGCCATCGATGACGCCGATGCGATCGGCGAGCTGATCTGCCTCCTCGAGGTATTGGGTGGTCAACAGCACGGTGGTGCCCTCGGATCGCAGTCGCAGGATCTCGTCCCACAGCGCTCGTCGGCTCTGGGGATCGAGTCCGGTGGTCGGTTCGTCGAGGAACAGCACCCTCGGTTGTGAGAGCAGCGCAGTCGCGATGTCGAGGCGTCGTTGCATGCCACCGGAATAGGTGCCGATGCGCCGGTCGGCGGCGTCGCCGAGTCCGAACGCGTCGAGGATCTCCGTTGAGCGCGTCGCGGCCTTCGCCTTTCCGAACAGCAGCAGCCGCCCGATGAGGTTTAGGTGCTCGCGGCCGGTCATGTTCGGATCGAGGGCCGCCTCCTGCAGGGTCACACCGGACGAGCGGCGGACGTCGCTCGGACGCGTCGAGACGTCGTAGCCGGCGATGGCCGCCGTGCCCGAGGTCGGGCGCAGCAGCGTCGTGAGCATGCGAACGGTGGTCGACTTGCCCGAGCCGTTCCTGCCCAGGAGCCCGAAGATCTCTCCGGGTGCGACCGAAAAGGACAGATGGTCGACAGCGACAAGATCACCGAAGTGCTTGGTGAGCTCGTGGGCTTCGATGGCAGGGACGGACACGTGGAGCCTCGGTTCGTAGTGGGCTGGCTGGATGGCGTTGTTCATGAACCGGTTCATCCCGTCCTCGAATCCGTGAGTGGACTGATCTGTCCAGTCAACATACAACATACTGGACCAATCTGTCCAGTCCCTGTGTTAGGATTTCTTGCATGCCCAAGGAACCGACGACGGAACGCGGGCGGCAGAGCCGTGACCGCATCGTCGAGGCGGCAGCCGACCTCGTCGCTGTAAGGGGCGTCGAGGGGACCGGGATCGATCACGTCCTCGCCGCAGCAGGCGCCAGCAAGAGCCAGCTCTATCACTACTTCGCCGACAAGGACGACCTAATCCGCGCCGTGATCGCACGCCGGTTCGACCAGGTCATCGGCGGCCAGGCGCCCTTCCTCGCAAGGCTAGACAGCTGGGCTGCGATCCGCCGATGGCTCGACATGTTCGTCGACCAGACCGAAGTCACCGGACATCACGGATGCCCCATCGGAAACCTCGCCAACGAACTCGCCGACCGCGACGACGA
>JANPLQ010000127.1:0-26654 GCA_031422395.1 Ilumatobacteraceae bacterium
GATCACCTACATCGGCCAGGATCTGTTGCAGACCGACATCGCCAACCTGAAGGCCGCATGCGAAGGGCTCAATGTCACCGAGGTCTTCATGCCATCGTCGGGACCGAGTGGATTCGGACGTAATGAGTACTACGGCACGCAAGGCGAGTATCTCGCAGCGGTGTCAGAAGCAATGCGCGACGAGTACCTGGCGATCATCGATGCCGGTTTCATTCTGCAGGTCGACGACCCGAGGTTGATCGAGTACCTCACCGACCCGACCCACGATTGGGACGAGCGGATGCGCGGCTGCAACGAGCACGTCGATGCGCTCAACCATGCACTTCGCGACATTCCGCTCGACAAGATCCGGCACCATACGTGCTACGGCTTGAACCACGGCCCGCGCCTCACCGACGTACCAATGAGCAAGGTGGCACCGTTCATGATGCGGGTCAACGCCGGTGCGTACTCGTTCGAGGTCGCCAACCCCCGCCATCAGCACGAGTACAAGATCTGGGAGGAGACCAAGCTCCCCGACGACCGCATCTTGATCCCCGGCCTGATTGGCCACGCCAACAACTACGTCGAGCACGAAGAGCTGATCGCCGAGTACATCATCAAGTACGCCAACATCGTCGGCAAGGAACGAGTCATCGCGGGTGCCGACTGCGGGTTCTCGTCACGAGCCTCGTACAAGCCAGAAGTGCATCCGACCGTCGTGTGGCCGAAGTTCTCACATCTCGCGTTGGGTGCAAAGATCGCGTCGAAGCAACTTTGGGGCTGAGTTCGTACAAGAATCGCGTCGATGACCGAATCTGAGATGAGTTTCGACGGACAACTGATTGTGCATGGCGAGTCGCAGTTCGATCATGCGCGGGTCGGGCGAGTCTTCAACGCTCGCCGACCTGAACGACAACCTGCTGCGGTGTTGCTGGCTGCGAGCGAATCCGACATCGTTGGTGGCGTCCGCTTGGCGATCGAACGCGGCTGGGAAGTTGCCGTCCGGGCTGGTGGCCACAGCTGGGCGGCGTGGAGCGTTCGCGACGGAACATTGCTGATCGATCTGGGTGATTTCCGGCAGATGTCCTATGACGGGTCGACCGGGATCGCGATGGTGACGCCGTCTGTTCGGGGTGGGAGCGAACTGGCGCCGTTTCTTGCGGAGCGCGGGCGGTTCTTCGCTGGCGGGCATTGCCCGACCGTTGGCGTTGGTGGGTTCTTGCTGCAAGGCGGGATGGGCTGGAACTGCAGGGGCTGGGGCTGGGCCGCCGAGTCCGTGGTGGCGATCGATGTGGTCACCGCCGATGGTTCGCTGGTACGAGCAGATGCCGATCAGAACTCCGACCTGTACTGGGCGGCCCGGGGGGCCGGACCGTCGTTCCCCGGCGTGATCGTGCGATTTCATCTGGCGACCCAGGCACATCCCGGGTACGTCGCAGAGACGGTGCATCTCTATCCGTTGGAACTGTTCGATGAAGTGATGATGTGGCTGCACGACACGCACCAGACGTTTTCGAGCGACGTCGAGATCGTCGTCATCGCCAACACGTCGCCCGAGCCGATTCCAGGCCACGATGGGTTCGTGTTGGCTGTGACCGGAGTGGCAATGGTCGACACACCCGAGCAAGCCCGAGCAGCGCTCGAACCGTTCGCACGGTGCCCCGTGATCGATCAGGCGATCGTTCGTATCGATGCCGTTCCGGTCTCGTTCGACGATCTCCGAGTTCGTCAGGTGATCGCCAACCCGGAGGGTCATCGCTACCGGGTCGACAATGCCTGGTTGGCTGGTGAGGCGAGCGATGTGGTGCCGGCAATGCGCCGAGCATTCATCGACTTGCCGACAGCACAATCATTCACGATTTGGTTCAGCATGGCACCGCAACGTGAGCTGCCCGACATGGCGTTGTCGTTGCAGACTGATGTCTATGTCGCCACGTATGTCGTCTCCACCGATCCGGATCGAGACGAGGAACTTCGGGAATGGGTCGACTCGGCGATGACCGATATGCAGCCGGTCACCGTCGGTCAATACCTCGGCGATTCTGACCTTCTGAATCGTCAGGTCAAGTTCATGACCGACGACTCGTTCACCAGGTTGCAACAAATCCGCAACGACCGAGATCCCGATCGTCGATTCGTGTCCTACCTCACGACCGACAACGCCCCGCTGAACACGAACCATTGGGAGGCTTTGTGATCAGCTTGGGTCGACTCGATGGCAAGGTGGCACTGATCAGCGGGACCGGTCGTGGCATGGGTCGCACAGCGGCTTTACTGTTCGCCGGACTTGGAGCGAAGGTCGTTGGGTGCGACCTCGACGCTCCATCCGCTGACGAAACCGTTCAGCTGGCTACTGCCGCAGGTGGTGAGATGGTGTCGCTGGCACCGGTCGATCTCTCGAATCAAGACGGCGCCGATAGGTGGGTGCAGACAGCGATCGACGCTCACGGTCGCGTCGACATCCTCTACAACAACGCCTCTGCGCTCCGGCATGGCCCTGTTGCCACGATCCCGATCGACGACTGGTACTTCACGATCCAGAATGAGTTGCACCTCGTGTTCCATTGCACTCGGGCGGCGTGGCCGCACCTCGTCGCTTCGAAAGGTTGTGTGCTGAATGTCGCCTCGATTGCGGCGACGCACGGCGTCGACTTCGTCCCGATGGTGTCGCACGGAGCTGCCAAGGGTGGCGTGTTGTCATTCACCAAGCACCTCGTTGCCGAAGGTGCAGGCCTTGGTGTTCGGGCCAACGTGATCAGCCCAGGGATGATTCGCACGCCGGAGACGGCGCAGTTCCTCGATCAACCTGATCACCCCCTGCATCGGGTACTCGCATCGACACCGTCGCGTCGACCAGGCGAAACCGACGAGGTCGCCAAGTTGGCGGCATTTCTTTGCTCCGATGATGCGGCCTACATCAACGGTGCCGTAGTCGCCATCGACGGCGGCAAGTCCGCGATCGACTAGCCGAAAGGCGGCACGGGCTGTCGGGAATTTTCGATCGGCGCTAGGTCGCGAAGCGGCGTAGCGCCTACATTCGCAACCGATGATCAACTTTTCACTGGCAGCGCGTCGTAAACCCGAGGACTCGCAAGAGAAGTATTTCTACGAGTGGGGGATCATTCACGTTGCCTTGATGCTCACCACACCAGCCGTGATGGAGGTGTTCAGGCGGTACGTCCAGCATTACTCGATACCGGGGATCACCGACGAGATGTTGATCCACCCGCTCTCCGAGATGGGTTGGGACAATTACGCCGAACACTGGATCGAAAGCGAAGCCGACTTCGACATCCTGCTCTACCACCCCGACTACGTGGCACGCATGCAGCCGCATCGCTTCGGTGACCACAACTTCGTGGTGATGGTGTCCGACATGGATGTGATCCACCAGGCACCCGACTTCACGTCTGGCGGGATCAAGTTGATCAATTACTTGAGGAAGCAGCCACACCTGTCACATGAGGAGTTCGCCGAGGTCTGGCGCACTCGGCACGCCGACGTGGTCACCGAGGCAACGTCCGGTTTGGTTCGCAAATACGTCCAGAACCGGCACCGTCCACTCGATGCGGCGCTGCTCACAGGGACACTCTTCGAAATGGGTGGAGTCGGTCAGTTCTCGGGTATCGAGGAGTACTGGTTCGACTCGCTCGACGGCCTCCGCACGCTGCGCCAGAACCGGTCGATCTTCGAAGCGATCACCTCCAGCGAAGCCTCGTTCGTCGAGTCCACGGGCAGCTTCTCGATGGTGACCGCCGAGCGAGTGATCTACGACTTCACCTTGCCGAACGGTGAGCGCAGCCAACGCCCTGCCGTGCTCGATCCGAACAGTCTCGAAGCGGCCGTGTACCGCCAGGGCCTGAGCGGCTGGAACCAAGTCTCGTAACACCCGAAAGGCTTTCGCTATGGATATCACGACCGAATTCGACTCACTCGGCACGCACTTCAACTGGACACTCGACGGTGTTACGCCGCGAATGATCGACTGGTTCTGGCTGAACATGGAAAAGGGGTTCATCCTCTGGCACCCCGAACAGCATGAGCCGATGGAGTGGCCAGTTCCTCCCAAGCACGGTGATCCGCTCGGCGCGATTCACAACGCCCCGCAGACCTGGGACGACGGCCGACGTCAGAACCTGTACATCCGTTTCGAGCGGTTCGAGGATGTGCGACCTGACATTCGCGACGTGATCACACACGAACACGTGATGATCGTTGCGGGGCTCGGTTTGACCGAGGAGGAGATGCTGGCAGGTGACCCGATGGGGTATCGGATCCACCAGTGGAGCCGGAGCGACAACGGTGTCGTGGGGCGGAGTTCAGCGATCGGCACACGCAAACTGGAGGACGAGGCGCAGGGCAAGGTATGGGCCGCCCACGCTTCGACCGAGATCGGCAACTGGGGCGTGTTCCTGCCGACCTTGTACAACCTGTATCGAATCGTTACCGATGTGCGCCGGAACCCCTACGCAGACCTGAGCGTCGAAGGTGCCGGCAGTGCCGCCCGCTACGCCCACATCGCCTGACGAGACTCGAACCGGATCACTCGCGTAGTTCAGCGGCGAACGCTCTGAGAAAGTCGTCTTGGGTGTCAATCCATCCGGGTTCGGTCGGCTCTTGCGATGTGAACATGCGAGTCAGTTGTGGGAACGCGAACGGAAACAACGCAACCGCGAGTAACGAGAGGGCGAGACGATGGGGATCGAGATTGGCCGGTAACGATCCGCGTTGCTGGTCGTTGCGGACGGCGTCGACAAGGTCGGTATACACAGCCGTGCGCTCTGGGTCAACTGGGGCGCGGCGATGGGGCGACTCAAGCGCTTCCCATTGGAGCAGCCTGACGTAGTCAAGGTCCTGCAGCGTGACTCGTTGGGCAGCGATCAGATGGTCGATCATCCCTTCGTGTGAGCCGACCGCAGCGTGCGTTCGGGCCGCCAACTTCTCAGCGAGCACCGTACGGAATAATCCATCCTTCGAGGCGAAGTAGTAATAGATCATTCGCTTACTTGCCTTGGCGCGTGAGGCGATGCTGTCGACGCGGGCACCTGCAAGGCCGTGGCGAGCAAACTCCTTCGCCGCTGCCGCAAGGATCTTTTTTTGCATTCGGTCGGGGTCGCGTTGCGTCATGTTGGTCTCACCTGGACTGTATGTGCACTGATGCCTGACTAGGAGTGTGATCTGTCCGGTGTGCTTGAATGTACCATTTAGTCCATACTTGCTTTTTCGGGGGTTGCGATGGCATTTGGTGAGAGTCAGGCATTTCGCCGAGTTGAGGATCGGCGGTTTCTCGTCGGGTCGGGGAACTACGTCGGCAATATCGAACTGCCGCGGATGGGGCACGGGGCGGCGTTGCTTTCGACGTACGCCCACGCGATGATCCGTTCGATCGACGTGTCGGCGGCACTCGCCGCACCTGGCGTGCGCTGCGTCTTGACAGGCAGCGATGCCGTCGCCGACGGTCTCGGCGGTTTCCCGCCCTTGTTCATGCCCTCCGACATCGGACTCGGTTCCGGCGGATACCGCACAATCCGACCTGTAATCGCCAACGATCGGGTTCGATCCGTTGGCGAGCGGGTCGCATTTGTCGTCGCAGACTCCGCTGCCCAGGCTCGTGACGCAGCCGAATCGATCGTCGTCGAGTACGAGCGACTGCCGGCCGCTCTCGACGTCGCCGCGGCGTTGTCGCCGGGCGCTCCGCCGGTGCACGACGCCAACCCTGGCAACGTCTGCTTCGAAGTGGCATTCGGCGATCGAGTCGCCACCGATGCGGCGTTCGCAACTGCTCCTCACGTGGTCAGGATCGATGTGCGAAACCAGCGACTGTCGGCGAACGCGATCGAGCCGCGGGCGGCGGTCGGCGTCTACGACGCGGCCGGTGACCACTACACGTTGTATTGCACCAGCCAGAACCCCCACGGTTGGCGTCAGATGATTGCCGGCGCGGTGTTCCATCTGCCGGAATCCAAGTTCCGGGTCGTGTCTCCCGACGTCGGCGGCGGTTTCGGCATGAAGGCCGACGCCTACCCTGACGACGCGCTCGTGCTGTGGGCGGCGCGTCGCACGGGACGACCGGTGAAGTGGGTGGCAACCCGCTCCGAGAGTTTGGCGACCGACAACCATGCCCGCGATCAAGTCGTTCACGGCGAACTGGCGATTGACAGCGACGGCAAGATCCTTGGTGTTCGCGTCGACTCGCGCTCGAACATCGGTAGTTACATTGTGTCAGCCGGGGCGCAAC
Source organism: Ilumatobacteraceae bacterium (assembly GCA_031422395.1). Taxonomy (GTDB): domain Bacteria; phylum Actinomycetota; class Acidimicrobiia; order Acidimicrobiales; family Ilumatobacteraceae; genus Ilumatobacter. Next base: position 6,221 of record JANPLQ010000127.1, read on the forward strand.
CGCCAATCCTTTCCGTTCGGCTCGTTCCCGGCGTGTACGACGTGCCTGCCTTTCATGGCACCGCCAAGGCCGTATTTACGCACACCAACCCGACGTCGGTCTACCGCGGCGCTGGGCGCCCCGAGGCGGCGTATCTGATGGAACGACTCCTCGATCGGGCCGCCTCCGAACTGGGCATCGATCCGGTCGCGATTCGGCGCCGCAACCTGATTGGCCTCGATCAGATGCCCTACGTGACGAAGACTGGATTCGTCTATGACAGCGGTGATTTCGTGCAGTTGCTCGATCGCTGCCTGAAGCTCGTCGACTGGGCCGGATTCGACGAGCGCCGCGCGGAGTCGGAGGCGGCCGGAATGCTGCGCGGTCGAGCGGTGTCGTTCTTCATCGAGTTTGGTGGCATCTTCAACGACCGGATGGAGATTCGGTTCGATCCGAGCGGCGCCGTGACGATCCTTGCTGGTACTCACTCACATGGTCAGGGGCATGCGACCGTGTTCGGCGAGCTGGTTGCGGACCGTCTTGGCGTACCGATTGGATCGATCCGGTATCTCCAAGGTGATACCGATCTGGTGCCATTCGGTCGTGGCACGTATGCCGCTCGATCCTCGTTGCTGGGAGGCGTCGCCCTGCACGCTGCGGCTGACGCCGTGATCGACAAGGCAAAGGGCATGGCTGCCCATCTGATGGAGGCCGCCGAGGCCGACATCGTGTTTGACAGCGGGCGGTTCGCCGTTGCCGGGTCCCTCGAGCGTGGCATGTCGATGATCGATGTGGCCAAGGCCTTCTACGCCCCGATGGGGTTCACGGCGCAGTTCGGCCTCGGACTTGACGGTGTCGGATTCCACGAAGCGACACCACCGAACTTTCCCAACGGGTGCCATGCCTGCGAGGTGGAAGTCGACCCGACGACCGGAGCGGTGATGATCGCCCGGTACGCGGCGGTCGACGACGTCGGTCACGCACTCAACCCAACGATCTGCGAGGGCCAGATCATGGGTGGCCTGGCGCAGGGGATCGGTCAAGCGCTGTTCGAGGAGGTCAGCTACGACCCGCAGTCTGGAAACCTGGTGTCCGGAACATTGCTCGACTATCTGCTCCCCGGGTCCACCGATATCCCTCGTTTTGATCTCGAACTCGCCGAGATCCCCGCGACGACGAACCCGCTCGGGGTCAAGGGGGTCGGTGAGTCCGGCCCGATCGGCCCTCCGTCGGCGATCATCAACGCTGTGCTCGATGCCCTGAGACCGCTCGGCGTCGATCACATCGACATGCCGGCCTCGCCTCGGCGGGTCTGGGAAGCGATCGTCGCAGCAGGAGCGCGCTCATGAGGATCACCGGGATTGATGCAGTCGTGTTCGGCGTCACCGACGTCCCACTTGCGAAGCGGTTCCTCGGGGACTGGGGATTGGTGGCCGATCAAGATGATGATGCGTGTTTCCTGACACGTGATCACACGCAGATCGTCGTGCATGACTCCGTGGCCGACGACCTCCCGCCCGCCATCGACGTTGGCAGCACTGTTCGCGAGGTCGTGTGGGGGGTCGCTTGTCCCTCCGATCTCGAAGAGATCGCGGCGGCGCTGGCCGGTGATGTGCAGGTCTCCGACGACGGCACGATTCGAACGACCGATCCGATGGGTTTGGCGATCTCGTTCCGGCTCACCCAACGTCGATCGGTCGAGGACGTGCGGACCCAGACGAACGCACCTGGGGCCACCGCCCGAGTCGACACACGCGCCCCGTTCTACACTCGGGCTGCGCCCTACGAAGTCAGCCACGTCGTGTTCGGTGCCGCGGATCTCTCCGTGCTTGAGGACTTCTACGTCGGACGGCTCGGATTCATCGTTTCCGACCGGTATCGCGGACGCGCCGTGTTCCTTCGGTCGGCTCCGAACGGGAACCACCATCACCTGTTTGTTCTCAACAGCGCCGACAGTCGCCCTCACTTCAACCACGTCGCGTTCAAAGTACGTGACATCCATGAAGTGATTGGCGGTGGACAGCACATCGTGTCTCGCGGCTGGGAGTCACAGGCGGGACCTGGCCGCCACTACCTGTCTTCGGCTTGCTTCTGGTACTTCCACAGTCCGCTCGGAGGTGCCTTCGAGTATGCCGCAGACGAAGACATCGTCTCTGAGGCATGGCAACCTGGCGAGTACGAGATGTCACCAGACATCTTTACCGAATGGAAATTCAACCTCGGCACCGATGTCGGATCGTCGATGCCGATCGCCGCAAGCAGGCCGACATGAGCCCGCCAATTGGTGCCGACGACCTTGTCGATCGGGCACGTGACATGGTCGGTTGGCTTCGTCTCCGAACCGCCGCCAACGAGGCCGATCGTCGGGTGAGTGACGAGATCGTCGCAGCGTTCACCGACGCCGACTTTTTCAGGGTTCTGCAGCCCAGTCGTTACGGCGGGCTCGAACTCGACTACGGCACTCAAACGCGCATCGCCTCCGAACTCGCACGCGGTTGTGCGTCGAGTGCGTGGGTGTATGGCGTGCTTGCCTCGCACAGCTGGCTGCTGGGCATGTTCCCCGACGATGCACAAGCCGACGTCTGGGGTGACGGCTCTGATTCGTTGGTGTCGACTGGGTTCTTCGCGGAGACTCAATCAGTCGAGCGGAGCGTTAGTGGCGGTGCGGTGATTTCTGGCCGCTGGAAATTTTCGAGTGGAATCGACGCCTGCGACTGGGTGATCATCATGGCCCAGGCGCCGACAGCGGCGGGAGCCTCACCCGAACCGCACATGATGCTTGTCCCGATCGCGCACGTCACGGTCGACGACACCTGGTTCGCGACCGGCCTCGCAGGAACGGGCAGCAAGGACATCCTCGCCGACAGGGTAGTCGTGCCATCCCACCGCATCGTCCCCGTCGCCGCGCTGCGGGGCGGGCCAACTCCGGGAAGCGCCGTGAACGAGAGCCACCTGTATCGTCTCGGCCTGTTCACGGTCTTCCCGTACTGCACGATCGGTACTGCGCTCGGCGCTGCTCGAGCGGCATTCGACGAGATTCTCGCCCGTTCGATCAAAGCCTCCAGTAATGCGGTCCGGCCACCGGTGCCACGAAATGCCGCCGAGCGACTCGCCCGCTCGACGGCGATCGCCGACACAGTTGAGGGTTCCTTGTCCCATATGGCAGCCCGCATCAATCGAGACGCCAGAAACGGTGTCATGCCGACCGACGCCGACAAGGTGAGGTGCCGCCTCAACCTCGGCTACGCCGCCGAACAACTCGTTCAAGCCGTCGACGTACTCGTTCCCCTGCTGGGCGCCCGAGGGCTCGACATCGGCGATCCGGTGCAACGGGCGTGGCGTGACGTGCACGCCGTCGCTCAACACGTCGCTCTCACGTGGGATGTGCAATCGACCCTCTTTAGCGAGGTGCTTTTCGGCGGTGGCTGCCCGGACCCGAAGATCTGATTGTGGCAGTCATGCGGGCAACGATCGGCAACGTCGAGCTGAACTACCAGACGTCGGGCCTGGGCGACGCACCATGGGTGACGCTGATACCCGGAATCACCAACGACGCCATGTTCTGGGATCTTCAATGCTCGGCGTTGGACTCAGAGTTTCGTGTCCTGCGTTTCGACCCGCGTGGGCACGGCGTCAGCACTGCACCGTCGTGCGACTATGACCTCGACGATCTGATGGCCGACATTGTTGGCCTGTGGGATGCCGTCGGAATCGAACGGTCGCACGTCGTCGGCCTCGGTTTCGGGGGGTCACTCGCGATTGGTCTCGCGATCCAACGGGCCGAACGCGTGCTGTCGCTGACCGCCTGCTGCTGCCGGGCAGTGATGACCGACGACTTCATCCGGGCATGGAACGACCGGGCCGATCAGGTAGCGGCACACGGAGTCGCGTCCGTTGTTGATGCGACGGTGGCGCGTTGGTTCACCGACGGGTTCGCCGGCAGACATCACGATCGGATGGCTTCGGTCCGGGCGATGGCTGGACGCACAAGTGCCAACGGATACGTGGGCCACGCCCGTGCATTCGCCACCATCGATTGGTCGAGAGACCTGCATCGAATAGTCGCCCCGACGTTGCTGATCAGCGCCAGCGGCGACTCCGGCGGAGGTCGAGCCGACGTGATGCGACGGATGAGGGAGGAGATCCCCGACGCCCAACACGAAACGGTTCCTGATTCAGGGCATCTGTGCAACATCGAGAATCCGGACGATTTCAACCGTGTACTCATCGGGTTTCTACGGCGGATTTCGCAAAACCGACGGCTTGCCCCGATCGCTCCCGACAGCCTTGATGTCGAACAGCGTCGCTTGTACGACACGATCCTCGGCGGCCCCCGTGCGAGTGGCCCGCAACGTCAACCGCTCACAACCGACGACGGATCGCTCCTCGGACCGTTTAATTCGATGCTGCTGAGTCCGCCGGTCGGAATGGCGGTCCAAGCGTTAGGCGCGGCATTGCGATTCGGTACAACGCTCAGCCACCGTGAGCGCGAACTCGCCGTCTTGCTCGTCGCCGCCTCGTGGGGCAGCGACTTTGAACGACGTGCACACGAAGCGATTGCACGTTCGGTTGGCCTGACCGATGACGAGATTGCGGCCGTGTCTGCAGGCGGGTCACCTCAGCTCGGTGACCTCCGCGAGCGGACCGTCGTCGATGTCGTCAAGCGGCTCCTCTCCGAGTGGAACCTCGACGACTCGACCTACGCATCGGTCGTCGAATCGCTCGGCGAACCAACGCTCTACGAACTGACGACGATCGTCGGCCACTACTCGCTGCTCGCCCTTCACCTCCGTGTGTTCAACGGTGAGTCCGCGACGTAGTGTGACGGGTGCCGACGGGATCTAGACTTCGGCCGCTGCATATGAAACTCGGTGTGATGCTCAGCTTCGGCGAGGTGGGGGTAGATCCGGTCGTCTTGCGCGACTACGTGCAGGGGCTCGAGGGGCAGGGTATTGATTTCGTGTCGGCACCCGAACACGTCGTGGGAACGCACCCACGCCGCGTCGTCGGGCCGCCGCTTCATACTTTTGACAAGCCCTACTACGACCCTATGGTGCTGTTCGGTTTCATCGCCGGGGCGACCAAGCGGTTGGAGTTCGCCACGTCGATCCTGATCCTGCCGCAGCGCCAGACGGCGCTCGTCGCCAAGCAGACTGCCCTGCTCGACAACCTGTGCGGCGGCCGGCTTCGACTCGGCGTCGGCGTCGGTCGAAACGCCGTCGAGTACGAAGCGCTGAACGAGGACTTTTCGACGCGTGGCAAGCGGATCGAGGAGCAGATCGAGGTGCTGCGTCGGCTCTGGTGCGAGGAGCTCGTAACGTTCGAGGGCCGCTGGCATCATCTCGACGAGGTGGGTATCAATCCGATGCCTGTGCAACGGCCGATTCCGATCTGGATGGGGTCGTTCGTCGGCGGGACGTCGGAGCGAGTGATCGAACGGATCGGTCGGATGGCCGACGGATGGCTTCCGCAAATGCCGCCCGGTGACGAACTTGCCGAGCTGCTCGAAAGGATTCGCGGATACGCACGTGCCGCAGGTCGCGATCCGGATTCGCTGGGGATCGAGTGTGTCACGACGATCTCGGCGAGCGACGACCCTGACACGTGGAGGCAAACCGCCGACGCCTACCGAGCCCACGGTGCCACCCACCTGAAGGTCGTCGCCCAAGTTGGTCAAGCCGATCGTCACCTCGAACTCGTGGCACGGTGGCGCGCAGCCTGCTGACCGTCGGCGACCCCCCGTTCATGTCGCGTTCAACACGGCATGCATTGGTTCAACGCGACATGAACGTGGGGGGACGATCAGGGTGCGCGGCGGGCGCTGTGATCACTGAGTTCGGCGTTGTACCGATCGATCGGCCAACCTTCAAGCAGCGCCCGCAACGTCATCCGTTGCACTGATTCGGTTGCCAATCCCTTAACCGGGGGATCGGTATCGATGTTCGTCGGGAACGAATACCCGTCGGCGCTTGCCGATATCGCCGCTTCGATCTCGCGCTGCGTGTATGACCCGGCCGAACTCGCCGCCGCAAGCGTCGGATAGGTCGCCCTCGCCATGGCGTAGCGATCGACCGATTCCATCGCGATCCCCATCGCCGACGAGATCTGCAGCAGATTTCCGTATCGTTGGCGATCGCTGGTGCGGTTCGCCCCTGCGGCGTGATGCAGGCCAGGGTTGAGGAAGACGATGTCGCCCTTGTTGAGATCGAGTTGTACGGCGTGCTCCATGAAATAGTCGGCGAAACGCTGATCACGCCATGCGATGTAGCCCGGCAGAAAGCGTTGTGAATACGGCAGGATCATCGTTGGGCCGGACTCGATCGGCATATCGCTGTGTGCAATCACGCTCTGCAATGTGAGCACCTGTGACAGCAGATGGGCGTGGGCGGGAAACTCGAGCGCATCTTCCTCGGTCATGAAGCCGACGTGGTAATCGCGGTGTGGATGTTGGGCCGCCCCACCGGGATGAACCACGTTGACCTGCGCCGTGATCTGATACCACGGCCCGAGCCATGCCCGCGCCGCCAGGGCGATCACTTCGTTGGTGTAGTAGCGAACGAATGCATCGGGAGCAAGCAACGCCACCTTTTGGGTGACGTTCCAAGCCCGGGTATTCGCTCCAGCCTTGGCATAGTGATCAGACGCAGTGGCCGCTGCTTCACGTTCGTCGGCGATGATCTCGTCGAACACAGCGGTCATCTGGTCGACGGCCGCGATGTCGGCAAACGCGTTGCGAATGGCTATCCCACCAGGCCCGCTTGCCCAACTCTTTGACCATTCGGTGGCGATTGCCCGCACCGCTACAGGATCATCGAGCGACGACCGGATGCGGTCGCCATCGTAGATCGGCACACGCTTGACGATCTGCTCCGCAAACGGATAGTCGTCGAGCGACGTTTCGGTTTCGCACAGTTGCACGAAGTCATCGATGTTGAGAGCTTCATTGCTGAGAAAACCATGAGGAAGCACAGTGATGTCGATGAAGCCCATACTACGTGGTTGGGCGTCGACCGAACCCCCGTTCAAGTCGCGATGGACACGGTATCCACGGGTTCATCGCGACATGAACGCGTTCGACGCGGCAGCGTCACGTAGACGAGCTGCGACATCCGCCGGATCGACTGGATTGAAGTACTCCTCGCAGGCGAGTTCTGCGGCGGCCACGAACCTTTGCAGCCCGGCCGAACGCCACGGTGACACGATTTCGATGTTGAACCAAGGCTCTGTCTGGCCGGCCCAGTTAGTGGGTGCCTGGTACAGCCACATCATGTACGGCAATGGCGTGTCGTAGAGCCGATCAAGCCGACCAAACAGTTCAACGAGTAGCGCTGCTAAGCCATCCCGCTGCTCGTGCGACATCGCCACGAGGTCGGGCACCTGATGGTTAGGAGCGATCGTCAACGCGATTGGGTGCACTGAGGCGAACTGGCTGCTGACCGTCCAGCCATCGGTAGCGATCACCAGCCGGTCACCGGAGTTGTGGTCCGGCCTCCAGCCTGCTTCGAGTCGACGGCGAGGTCGGTCAGGGACGTGATCAAAGGCGTAGATCTGCCCATGCGGATGACTGATCGTGGCACCCACCTCGGCACCGCGATTTTCGAATACGAGCACGAACTCGACACCGGCGATCGCTCGGAGAGCGCTGGTGCGCTCGGCCCACATGTCGATCACACGACGTGCGCCGACGATGCCGATCGATTCGAACGTGGCGTCGTGGGCCGCCGAGTACAGCACAACTTCGCACCGTCCCGCGCCGAGGGCCGGCCATCGGTTTGGGAACGCCTTGACATCGTAGGGTTCGGGCGCTTCGAGCCCGCCGACACAGAACGGGCAACCGGCGTTCGGCAGATTCGGTCGTCCCTGTCGGGAACGTACGACGTGCACGACCGTTCCGAGGTACGAGTCGATTCGCGTGTCGGATGTCGGACCGGTCACTGTCGTCAGCCGATCGGACCGCTCGCCTCGATGTGGAGCAGGAGGCTGTTTTCCGGCAGCATCTCTGGCATGCTGAACCCGAGCGCGGCGATCTGGCGCCCGGTCATTATCAGCTTGCCGTTGAACCAGGTCGGCTGTTGGCGAGCACGTCCGAGTGGTTCCTGACCGCCAGGAATGTGGCGAACCTCGTACATGACGTCTGGTTGCAGACCTAAAACGCGAATCGGCGGCGTGTGATGGCTCGGGCCGGACGACAGCCGCGTCACTGCGATCACTGCTTCACCGCGGTCGCGAGCGATCACGCCGTGCACCTCGACCGTCGGGTCGGCGTGATCGGCGCGGAACACGTCACCCGTGTGCAGCAGCGGACGCAGTCGCTTGTGCAACGCCACCAACTCGGCGAGCTGCTGGCGTTCGCCGGGAGACGCCGCCAACAGGTTCCATTCCACTCCGAACGAACCGAACAGCGCGGCGATTCCCCGGAAGCCGATCCGATGTTGACGACCGGTCGCATGCGTGACGGGAGCGCCGATGTGGCTGCCCATCAGCTCGGGCGGAAATAGCAGAGAGAATCCTTGCTGGATGCGGTGACGATCGAGGGCGTCGATCGAGTCGCTCGTCCAGACTCGGTCGGTGCGGTCGAGGATGCCGAAATCGACGCGACCGCCTCCCGAAGCGCAGGTCTCGATCTCAACTCCAGGATGAGCGGCGCGCAAACGGTCGATCAGATCGTATAGGCCGAGTGTTTGCCGATGTACTCCCGCGGCACCGGCGGCAGCACCCGACGCTGGAGAGACAAGGTCTCGGTTGTGATCCCACTTGATGTACGCGATCTCGTACGTGTCGAGCAGCGCGCCGATCTGACCGAAGAGGTAGTCGCCAACTTCTGGCCGGCCCAAGTCGAGCACCAACTGGTTGCGGCCGAGCACGTGTGGATACCGATCGTCCACCAGCGCCCAGTCGGAATGGGAGCGATATAGATCCGAGTCAGGATTGATCATCTCTGGTTCGAACCACAGACCGAACTCCATACCGAGACCTCTGACGTGGTCGATGATCGGGCCGAGCCCGTCAGGCCAAACATCCGGGTCGACCCACCAGTCGCCGAGACCGGCATGATCGTCGCGCCTCGAGTGGAACCAACCATCGTCCAGAACGAAGCGCTCGATCCCGCAAGCTGCGGCGGCGTCGGCAAGCTGCTTGAGCCGATCGACATCGTGGTCGAAGTAGACAGCCTCCCACGTGTTGAGGTGGATCAGTCGCGGTAAACGAGGGTGATTCGGCCGCGCCCGTAGATAGTCGTGAAAGGCGCATGAAACGGGATTCAGCCCAGTTGACGAGTAGGCGGCGAAGACCACCGGAGCCTCGTATCGGTCACCCGGCTTGAGCACGACTTCACCTGACACCAACAACTCGCCGGCATGGACGCAGCGTCTGGCGTCGCTGATCGAGTCGCAGACCAACTCGTAGTTCCCACTCCACCCGACGTGGCAACCCCACACCTCGCCGGAGTGTTCGCTGAAGCCGGGAGTCCCGGCGAAGACGACACCGAGGCGCTCGTGAGAGGTCTTTCCGTGGCGGTTCTCGATCGTGATGCAGTTGTTCTGCCACGGAGTGCGATGTTGGCCGAACTCAAGCAGGTGCCGACCGCCGACCGTGAGGACCTCACCGGCTGAGATCGAGATCGGCAAGCTCAAACGGAGCGCCGCAAGGTGGTACTCGTCGCTGCCGGAGTTGAGCAGTGTCGCTCGAAAGGTGGCGACACCCGAGGGGTGCAGCTCGACATGCAGATCCAGGTCCAGGCAAGCGAACTTGTCACGAAGCCGACAGATCACGGCCGCACCGGCGCGACTCGTGTCAACCAGCGTGAATCGCGGGGCGAAGTCTCGCCCGCCCAACCTATGCCCTTCGATACCCGGCCGACCGAACCACCCGGCTGCCGACTCGGCGACAAGACCGACCGGCGGGTCGATGTCGAGCCCTCCACCGACGACCGGGCGTTCGATCGCGGCGGTATCGATTGGAGCGTCGCCCAGCGCAGTTCCGAAATGAGCGATGATCGGCATTCCACCGTCGCTGACGACGAGCAGGCTCGTACGACCATCGGTCAGATGGGCGATCACTTCCAACATTGCCACCACCTGGATCCTTCCCTTCTCGCCTTCCGGCATTCGCCCACAGATAGCGGCATGTCAGCGTTGACGTCAGCGCTGACATAGCCTAGATTGTTGGGGAAACCGATGTCAAGGGAGCTTCGACGAATCGGAGGGGGAGCGATGCAAAAACCTACGAAATGTGTAATTGGCCTCGGCGTCGTGGCGGCCGGAGCGATCGGTGCGATCGCGCTGAAATCGGCGGGAGGTGTTGGCTCCGGCGGGGACGTGATCGCCGCTCCTGTCACACGGGGCGCCGAGTCGACGGTGCGCTCAAGCGCCCTCTCGGTAGGGAAATGCAATGACGGCTTCGCCTCGCACGAACTCGAACACATCACACGATCGAGCGACGCACCAGCCCGCCTGTTCGACAGCAACGGATCCGGCGTTGCCGCCGACGACCTCGACGGCGATGGTCTCGCCGACATCGTGCTCGGCAACCTTGAGGGCCCGAACACGATCCTGTGGAACGAGGGCGACTTCAACTTCAGTCGACAGGAGATGTCGGACAGGAGTACCCGCGCCGTCAATCTCATCGATGTCGACGCCGACAACCTCCTCGACATCGTCACAACACACCGAGGCGCGGGGGTCGCCGTCTGGCGCAACTTGGGCGATCGGCAGTTTGAACAGCTCGCACTGTCAGGAGTCACCGCAGCCGCATATTCGATGGCGTGGGGTGACATCGACGGTGACGGCGATCTCGATCTTGCAACCGGTTCGTATGACGCCGAACTCGATCAGCGGCTGCGCAGCACGTTCCTGTTCGGTGACGGGGCAGGGGTCTACCTCTACCGCCGCGATGCCGACGGGTACGACGGCGAACGACTGGCGACCGAATCGCAGGCATTGGCGACGTCGCTGATCGACCTCGACCTTGACGGGCGGCTTGACCTCCATATCGGGAACGACTTCGCACTCCACGACATGACGTGGAGCAACACGTCAACTGGCTTCGTAACGACTGAACCGTTCGAACGCACGACAGCTCACACGATGAGTGTCGAAGCCGGCGATGTCGACAATGACGGGATCGAGGAGATCTTTGCAACCGACATGAAGCCGGCCTCGACGTCAGTCGACGTGCTCGCCCAATGGGTGCCGCTGCTGGCAACGATGGAGGAACTCGACGATCCGTCGGATAGTCAACGGGTCCGCAACGTGCTCCAGATCAGCAGGGGAGACGGCACCTTCAGCGAGGCGGCTGACCGCGCCGGAGTCGACACGTCGGGTTGGTCGTGGTCAGGTCGCTTCGGGGACCTTGACAACGACGGCGACAACGACATCTATGTCGTCAACGGCATGATCGCCGCCGAAACCTTCTGGTACCTCGCCGGCGCCGAAATTGTCGAACCGAACATTGCCTACTCGAACCATGGTGATGGAACATTCGGTGTCGCCGACGAGTGGGGTCTCGATTCGACCGCCAGCGGACGTGGTTCGGTCATCGCCGATCTCGACAATGACGGTCGCCTCGATGTTGTGGTGAACAACCTCGACTCCCCCTCAGTTGCGTTCGAAAATCGGCTGTGCAACGGCGACAGTTTCGAGTTCGATCTCCACCAACCGGGAACCGCCAACACGAACGCGATCGGAGCCACTATCGTCGTCCAGACCAGCAGCGGGCGACTCGTTCGCGAGGTCCGCTCTGGCGGTGGGTATCTGTCCGGGTCTCCAACTCGACTTCATTTCGGCCTCGGAGAGGACACCGCCATCGAATATGCCGTCATCCGCTGGCCCGATGGTTCGACGACGACGGTAGAAGCGCCAAGGCCCGGCCGCTTATACGAAGTCACCCGGCAAGCAACGAGCGACCAATGACCGCCACCATCAAACCGGTGCCCCGACCGGCAGCGACGACCTCGCCGACCTGTGACGTGCGGTTGCCCTTACTCACGCTCCTCCAAACACGACAGCACACCCGACTTGTATTCGGCTCGTTGGCGCTGGCGTTGATCGCCGCCTTTGGAGTGAGAACGTTGGCCGACTGGCACGTGTGGCAGGCAGTAGCGCTCGTCATGGCGATCATGATCGTGCCACTGTCGATCAAATGGCGGGCCGACGCGCGGCGATTCGGGATGACGGCGGCTGTTGCCGGCGCGTACGTCACGGTGCAGAGCCTGCACACGACCGAGCACATCACGCAATGGGTTCAGCGCCACGTGCTCAACCGCCCACTCCGAGCCAGCAACGGTCTACTCTCGCCTGCCAACGCCGAATGGATCCATTTCGTCTGGAATTGGCTCGTGCTGTTGACGATTTTCTGGCTGATATTCCGAGGCATGCGCAGCTGGTGGGTGGTGCCCCTCGTGCTGTGGGCGACCGCACACTCGCTCGAGCACACCTACCTGTTCGTCCGCTACCTCCAGGTGACCGCCGAACTGCACCGGCTCGGCTTTGACAGCGTGACTGCTCAAGGTTTGCCGGGAGTGGTCGGCGGCGGAGGCTGGCTCGACCTGAACGCCGGCACCAGACTCGACACGATCTGCGGTCTGCCGTTCCTCACCACGGCGAACCGGCTCGATGCCCACGCCGTATGGAACACCGGTGAGGTCCTGTTGTTGCTGATGCCGGTGCACCGCCTATTGCGGGCCAAGGTCCCCGAGTTCTCCCGCCCGCTACCACAGAACTGACCACAGAACTGACCACAGAACCGACCACGGTCGCAACTGCGGTCGCAACTGCGGTCGCAACTGCGGGGCGCTGCGGTGAACGGCGACGCTGGCCCCGGATTTCGAACTGAGCAGCGGGCACCTCGAAACAGTTCGTCATCAGTAGCAAGTCATCGAAATCCGATTGGTTCGAACCTTCCAAACTTTCGGTACGGGGTCGAGCCATGAAAATGCTTGAGGCCTACCAACCCGTCGAAGCGTCGGATCAAGAAAGCGGGTCGTTCGGCTGCAAGCGGCGAGCACGTAGGTGCGAACAGCTTCCAGACGCGCGTGTGGGGCGGAGGAGGAATCCTCCGCCCCACCGTCAGGGGAGACTGACGCATTTTGAACAGGCGTCTGGTGGCGCCGATCCGTTACTTGAACAGGTCGTTCACCTGAGCGTTGGCGTCTGCCAAGATGTCCGCTGGTTCACCGGCTCCGGTGAACACCGCCTCCATCGCTGGGCCCATGATCGCCCCGAGGTCCGCCGCGTAGTCGGCGATCGGGAAGGTGAACGTGGTGCCGTTCTCGACGTGCGTCGTGAATGCGCTCACGTCGACGCCCTGGTCAGCGCGGGCCGTCTTCACGACGTCAGCGGCAGATGGGATCGCAGGGAACACCACGGCGGTGGCGGCGACGAGGTCCTGGCAGGCCTGCGACGAAAGGAACTTGACCCATTGCCATGCTTCGTCAGGGTGTTCCGTGCCCGCTGAGATGGAGTCAGCAAGACCGTTGAACATCGAGGCGCGCGCTCCCGTTGGGCCGATTGGCGTCGGGAAGAACGTCGTCTCGAACTCGGCGGCAACGATGTCGCCGATCTCCCACGAACCGAGCGACGTGGTCGCCGTCTGGCCGGCCTTGAACAGGTCGTTGTGGCCGGTCGCAGAGAACACCTCGAACGGTGGTGCGTACCCCTTGTCGATCAGCCCCTTGATCCACGAGATCGTCTCGACGAACTTCGGGTCGTCGTAGTTGAACTCGGTTCCCCAGACTGGCTGGTTCATGAATTCCCAGCCGTTCGATGCGGCGAAGAAGCTCCACTCGGTCTGGCCGTAGCCACCACCGGCACCGACGAGGCCGAAGCCGTACGTCGCAACGTTCGCCGCGTCGAATCCGGCTTCGTCACCTCGAACGCCGTTTGTGTCGATACTCAGATGTGCCATCAGTTGCTCGAACGTTCCACCGTCGGTCGGGTTCCAAGCGAGGTCGCCGAGTGTCGCTGCGTCGATACCGGCATCGGTGAGCATCTGATTGTTCGCCGCAAACGCGATCGTGTCCCAGTCCTTCGGTAGCCCGAATTGGTTGCCGTCCGGCGTGCGCCAGAGGTCGACGAGGCCGGGGAAGTAGATGGTGGTGTCGACGCCATCACGCTCGATGTACTCGTTGAGCGGCAGGATCTGTTCGGTCTCGGCGAACTCCGGATACTTGGCAAGATGATCGGTGAAAACGTCGGGCGCTGTGCCCGAGACGAAACCGGTCGTGATGCCGGTCCAGTAGTCGTCCCAACCGAGCTGCTTGACCTGGACGTCGATGCCCGGGTTAGCGGTCTCGAACGCACCGGCACAGGCCTCGTAGGCCGGCAGCTGGTTGGCGTCCCATAGCTGATATGTGATCGGCACAGCGTCGCCACTCGCGGCAGCGTCATCAGTGGCGGCGGCAGTGGCACTGGCAGCGTCATCAGTGGCGGCGGCAGTGGCACTGGCAGCGTCATCAGTGGCGGCGGCAGTGGCACTCGCAGCGTCATCAGTGGCGGCGGCAGTGGCATCCGCCGCGTCTCCATTTTCGTTGTCGTCCCCGCCACAGGCCGCGATACTTAGCGCGGCGATGGCGAGGAGCGCGGGAAGCTTCCCCCTCATGTGTTTCTCCTTTTACGCCGGTTCGGGACCGGAAACCCTTCCCGCAGCGTGTGGCGGAAATCGTTGGCGGGCACCGAGGTTTCGGGCTCGCGAGATGTCTGTGTGGCGTGCACCGTTGGACGCCGAGAATCGGCCCACCTAATCATCGTGTGTGCTCGATCACTTGATTCCGGAGAACTGGATCGAGTTGACGAGCCGCTTGCCGACGAGCAACAGCAGGATCAGAATTGGTAGGGCTGAAACCCAGGTCGCCGCCATCAGTCCGGACCAGTCGGGACTGCCTTGCGGTGTCTGCGACCGGAAGTTGCCGAGCGACGAGGTGAGGACGCGGACGCTCTCGTCCTGACCGACGAGCTTCGGCCACAGGTATTCGTTCCACTGTTCGATGAACGTCAGCACCGCCAAGGTGGCGATTGGTGATGCCGCCATCGGCATGATGACCTGGAAGAAGATTCGGAACCGGCCGGCGCCGTCGATCGATGCAGCTTCCTCGATCTCGTGTGGAATGCTGAGAAAGAATTGTCGCAGGAAGAAGATCGCGAACGGGGTCATCAGCAGGTGTGGTGCGGCGATTCCGAGGTAGGTGTCGAGCAATCCTCGATCCTTGACCCAGATGAAGTTGGGAAGCAAGGTGAAGATCGGCGGGATCATGAGGGCCATCAGCACAATGAAGAACAACTTGTCGCGCCCGCGGAACTTGAGCCGGGCGAAGGCGTAGGCAGCCATCGCGCAGCTGAACACCAGGCCGACCGTGACCATGATCGACACGATGAACGAGTTTCGTAGCGCCTTCAAAAAGTTGATCTCGGCACCTGAACCGCCGGCGGCGATGGCTTCCTTGGTCGACGACAAGCCAAGCGCCCGTTTGAACCCGTCGAGCGTGAAATCGGCCGGGAGTAAACCCTTCGAGTTCGCCGGCAGCGCGGCGTTGCTCGACAGCGCCGTTCGAAGCGACCAGTAGAACGGGAACAGTGTGACGATCAGCAACACCGTCACCAGTGTCCAGAAGAACACGTCGCCGACCTTCGGTCCACGCCGTGAATCGCTGTCGCGTTTGTCGGGGGTGCCCAGTGTCGGCTGTTGGTTGGATCGGGAATCAACGTTGAGGTTCATGAGCGGCTCACCCGAGGTCCGACTCGTTGGCACGCAGCAGGCGCATCTGGGCGACGGTCACGATGGCGAGGATCAGGAACAGGACGACGGACATCGCCGAGGCGTAACCGAAGTTTCGGCGGCCGAAAGCTTGCTCGAATATGTAGAGATAAATCACACGGCTGGCGTTGACCGGGCCACCCGATGTCGTCACGTCGATCGTGTCGTAGATCTGGAATGAACCGATCATCGTGATCACGAGCACGACCGCAAGTACAGGACGCAGCAGCGGAAGCGTCACTCGAAAGAACCGTTGGACCTCGCCGCAACCATCGATCAACGCAGCCTCCTTGACCTCTTTTGGAATCGTCTGGAGGCCGGCGAAGAGCAGCAGGGCGGTATACCCCATGTGGCGCCACACGTTGATCACGGCGATCGAGGGAATCACCCAGGGGCCCGAGCTCAGGAAGGGCTTGGAGCCGATTCCGATCCACTCGAGGAACGCATTGGCGACGCCGAGTCGGAAGTCGAGAATCCAGAGAAACAGCAAGGCGACCACGACATTCGACATCAGCCACGGAGCGAGCACCAGCGTCCTCATGAGTCGCGAACCCGACAGCCGATCCAGTACCCACGCGATACCGATCGCGCAGATCGTCTGGAGCCCGATGTTGATCGCCACGTACTTGAGGGTGACCCGCAATGCATTCCAGAACACGTCGTCGTCGACCATCGCTCGATAGTTCTCGAGGCCGACCCAATCGGAGTTGGTTCGGAGTAGTTCCTTGTCGGTGAAGCTCGTCCAAAACCCGAGAGCCGTCGGCCGTAGGTAAAAGATCGCGAACCCGACCATGGCCGGCAGAAGAAACACGGATGCCGTGCCCAACTGGCCAAAACTACGTCGACGGTTCGCTCGGCGTGATGTGACATACGTAGCGGTTGTCGTCATGGTCAACCTCCCCTGGTTCCCTCTGCCATCGTTGATGTCCGGTGACTCGATGTCGATCCGCCCCCGGGTATCCGATAATCCATATTACTTCAGTGACGTCAGCGCTGACGTCAGCGCTGACGTAATATAGACCCATGCAGGTCATTCGTCAAGTCCTCACGTACCACAAACCCGGATACCTCAAGGAACGACCTGTTTGGGTCAGAATCGAACCGTGGTGAACGCCGACTCGAGCGTAAGTTCCAAGAACACGGTGACGTTGGCCGACGTCGCTGCGAGAGTCGGCGTGTCGGCGCGTACGGTTTCCCGAGTCGTGAACGGTGAGGGTGGCTGCACACCAGCGACACGCGATCGGATTACGGACGCCATCGAGGAACTCAACTATCGCCCAAATCTGATGGCCCGCGGGCTGATCCGAAAGCGCAGCGACACGATCGGCCTCGTCGCCGCCGAAATGCTCGACCCATTCTTCCCCGAAATTGCCGAAGGGGTGCAACGAGCAGCCCGCCGATTCAACCGCACGATGTTCCTCGCCAGCACCGATAGCGATGCGGATCGTCAGCGACAGGTGCTGGCTTCGTTGCACGGCCACGGCGTCGATGGCGTGATCGTGTTCCCCGCATGGAACAGCCATGCCGACTTGACTCGAACCGCCCGACGCGGTCTCCCGATCGTGATCGTCAACGAGCATTTGACTGACGACCTGGTGGAACCGAACATCGCATCGGTCCGGGCTGACATCCAGCGCGGGGCAGAACTCGGCGTGGCTCACTTAATTGACACTGGTCGGCGACGAATCGCGTTCTTGACCGATAAAAGGCTGCTGGAAGATGCTCGGGTTTCGCGCCGCGGAGCCGGGTATCGGACTCAAGTGGTACGCGCCGGGCTTGCGATCGATGAGAGTCTCATCGTTGGAAATCACAACAGCCTCGACGGCGGACGTCAGGGTGTCAGACAGTTGCTCGCCCTCGCTGATCCGCCTGACGCAATCTTCGCGTACAACGATCTGATGGCACTCGGCGCGCTTCAGGAACTACTTGTTCAGGGCCGGCGTGTGCCGGACGACGTTGCCGTGATCGGCTTCGACGACATCGCCATGTGTGACGCGGTGACTCCGCGATTGTCGAGTATTCGCATCGATCGCGACCTCCTTGGCCAAACCGCAGTCGAGACGTTGCAGGCGATGCTCGGTGATCCCAACGCGCGGCGAGCGACGGCAGCGTTGCCGGTTGAGTTGGTCGTTCGAGACTCGTCGTGAGCGCGGCGAGGGTCCGCTCGGTGTTGCCGGACCAGAGTCGTCAACGTACGATTGTCGAAGCGCTTCGATGGGATCGCAACGTAGGTTGATCTGACGGAGGTCGAATGCCGACAGTGCATGATGTTGCTCGGCTGGCCGGGGTATCGGTCAGCACGGTGTCGTATGCGTTAAGCGGCGCCCGGCCGATCACTCTGGCAACTCGCGAACGTATCGAGCGAGCAATGGACGAGTTGGGTTACTTTCCGAACGCGTTGGCGCAAGGTCTTGCCCGAAGGAGGAGCCAGATCATCGCATTGATGTTCCCGACGACCGATCGCAGCCTCAATCTGACCGGCCTGCAATGCGTGTTAGGTGCCGCTGATCGGGCCCAGGAGAGCGGCTACCACCTGTTGTTGTGGACAAGCGATGATGTCGATGACCTGCGCCGCCTCGTCAAACAGGGACTCGTCGACGGAGTGCTGGTGATGGAGGTTCGGCTCGATGACGAACGAATCGGTGTGCTCGCTGAGTCTGGCGTTTCGTTCACCCTGATCGGTCGAAGTGGTGAGCACGATCCCGTCGACTACGTGGATGCCGATTTTGCGCAGATGACGCGCACGGCGATTGAATATCTGGTTGGTCTCGGGCACACCGATATCGTGTTTCTCAACCAGTCCCAAGCGCTGATTGATGTCTCATACGGACCTTCGGCACGAGTTGCCTCCGGTGTTCTCGCGGCGGCCGCCGATTTCGGAGTCTCGTTGACGTCGTTCGCAGTCGAGAACGACGCGTCTGCCGGCCGCGACCTGTTTGCTCGGGTTATTGACGAGATACCGCAGACAACAGCGGTTGTTGGCTTCAATGACGAAGCAGTGGTCGGGATGATGGCGGCCGCCACATACAACGGCTGGGCTGTGCCGCGTGACCTGTCGGTTGTGGCAATCGCCATGTCGGACGCGGCAGCGGCCCTAACGATGCCGACTCTGACAACATGCAGCCCACCGCATGGTCTGATCGGACGCGCCGCAGTGGACGTGTTGATCGGTCGTCTGCAGGGGGATCGCGAAAGTCCGTTGCGGCAGCAGTTGCACGACAGCGCGCTCGTCGTGCGCTCCTCGTCCGGGCCGCGCCGCCGACATTTTTGATCAGGTTGCTCCTGATCGGGACAACTGGGCTTGATATCGGCGAGCGATTTTGATTATCATCGAAACGATTAGTCGAAGCGTTTCGATGATCGGACTGTCAAGGGGGGTTCCATGCGGATTGCGCTGAGTACGGGTGGCGGTGATGCCCCCGGTCTGAATGCAGTGATTCGTGCTGCCACGTTGAGCGCGATGCGTCGTGGTTGGGAGGTCGTTGGAATCCGCGATGGTTTCAACGGGCTCATGTTTCCCGACGATTACGTGGAGGAAAGCGGCACATTCGTGTTCGGCCGCCACATGGTGCGAGGGATCGGACATCTTGGCGGCACCATTTTGGGCAGCACCAACCGGGGTAACCCGTGCCACTTTCCGGTTGACCAGGCGGACGGAACGATCGCTTACGAGGACCGTACTGATCATCTCGTGTCACTGTTCAGGGCGGCCGGTATCGACGCCCTGGTGACGATTGGCGGAGATGGTTCGTTGACCATCGGCCAACGCCTTCACGAAGCTGGATTGCGGGTGATAGGGGTACCGAAGACGATCGACAACGATCTCGACAAGACCAGCGCCACGTTCGGTTTTGACACCGCCGTGCAGATCGCCACCGACCTGATCGATCGAGTGTTCACGACGGCCACGTCACACAGCCGGGTGTTCGTCGTCGAGGTGATGGGTCGGTACGCCGGGTGGATCGCGCTCAACGCCGGGCTCGCTGCTGGCGCACACGCCGTCTTGATTCCCGAAATCCCATTTTCGCTCGAATCGGTCGCTGACATGATCAGGCGACGCGAGGTGCGCGGTGCCAAGTTTGCAGTGGTCGTCGTCGCCGAGGGAGCGATCCCGCGCGACGGTGAACGGTCGGTCATTGGTAAGGCGCTTGACCAGGCCGAGCGTCTCGGCGGGATCGGTGAGCAGGTCGCTCGACGCTTGACCGAGTTGACCGGACGTGAGACTCGCACGACAGTGCTCGGCCATGTTGTCAGGGGTGGGACTCCCACTGCGCAGGACCGAGTGCTCGGTAACCGATTCGGGGCGGCTGCGATTCGGGCGCTCGATGAAGGACTAGACGGCGTGATGGTCGCACTGAACGAGCCGCGCGTCGAGTATGTACCGCTGTCTGACGCGATCGGGCTGATGCGCACCGTGCCCCCCGACTGCGACACGATTCTTGCGGCACGTGATATCGGCATCTGCTTCGGTGACGCTTGACGACCAACCGACGTCGCGCATCAAAGAACGATCAATAACCAACTACATCAATAACCAACTGCAAGGAGAATCAACATGGCAACTGTTGTGCTCGACAAGGTCAACAAGGTCTACGAAAACGGTTACCAGGCAATCCATGACTTGAGTCTTGATATCGAAGATGGCGAGTTCCTGGTCCTCGTTGGGCCATCTGGTTGCGGTAAGTCGACTGCGCTTCGAATGATCGCT
>JANPLQ010000128.1:0-42113 GCA_031422395.1 Ilumatobacteraceae bacterium
GTCGCCCAGCAGCGCACGACCGCCAACTACGTGATCGTCGTGACCACCCCGAAGGCGAGGAGTCAGCGTCAACTGTTGCTCGCGCCTGCGACCGTCGCCGCGCTCAAGGGTCATCTCACGCGTCAGCGAGTGGAGCGGTTAGCGATCGGTCCGGCCTGGACCGACACCGGTTATGTCTTCGTAGACGAGGTCGGCCAGCCGTATCACCCTCAGCGCTACACCAAGATGTTCGGGCAAGCGGTCCGACATGCCGGTGTGCCGAAGATCCGCTTGCACGACACCCGCCACACGATGGCGACCCTCGCGCTGGAAGCCGGCGTCCACCCGAAGGTCGTG
Organism: Ilumatobacteraceae bacterium; assembly: GCA_031422395.1. Classification (GTDB taxonomy): domain Bacteria; phylum Actinomycetota; class Acidimicrobiia; order Acidimicrobiales; family Ilumatobacteraceae; genus Ilumatobacter. The sequence continues at coordinate 337 of JANPLQ010000128.1, forward strand.
CAGGAGCAGCTCGGTCACTCAGCGATTGCTGTCACAATGGACACGTACTCCCACGTCCCGCAAGCCGTGAGACGAGACAGCGCCGACAAGATCGCCGGACTGTTTGGTGGCACGGCATGACTGCCGCCCGGTTGGTCGATTGGGTGCTGTAGTGCGGAATCTCGCCAAGCTCCTGTGTGCGTTGACATCATGCGCTACGGCTTGCCTCGTGACTGGCTGTGGTGGCGCTGCGGGTTCATCTGGCTCGGCCGCGACGGACGAGATCGTTGCCGCTTACGTGTACCGGGACAAGGATCGGTTCGATGCAGACCGCTTCGTTGGCCCGATGACGATGTGCAATGGCTGGCACTCGTGTACCGCGACCGGTTTCATACAAGGTCTGCGGGCCGCCTCGGCAGGTAGGGACGCGCGCGGTGGTTGGGCACTTGAGCTCGAGTTCGACCGGGAGGTCGCGGCGTCGGATCGCGCAGACATGCAAGCGGAGCTGACGAGACGAGCCGAAGCGCTCGGCTTGGGAGAGGTCGAGTTTCTGCGTGCTGACGACCAATGGCCCTCGTGTCGCGGCCAAGGAGACTGTCTAACAGTCGATGAGTCGATCTCGCGACCATAGACGGGTCTGGCGGCGGTGGCCGCGGAACGAGTCAACTCGCCGGGTCATCCCGATCGCAGCACGCCACACAATACCCCGGTGGCCGAACCGGTCAACAAAGATGCAAACGGGGACGGCCCTTTGCGGGATCACGAGTTGTTTCACACATTCCAGTGGGCCGCTGCCGGTGGTCTGCCGTTCGCGGCGTTGTACTGGGCTGAGTATGCGAAGGTTGGCGAGTGCAATCGTTTCGAGGAGGCTGCCGATTTCGCCGCTGGCGACTACGAGTAGTGTCTCGGGTTGCCGTGAGGCGAACGTTGGTAGTGGCGATGCTGGTAGTCGTGTCAACGGGTTGCTTCGGGCCGGCCGTAGGCGGTTCGACGTTGGGTATGAGGTCCCGAAGTGGCTTGGTGCGGTTGACGGAGACGTCGTTTGGGCTGTTGATCTACCCGTGTGTTGAGCGGTTTGTGGTGTCCGAGGTGGTGTTGTCGGATGTCGACCTCAACGGCGAGACGCACGTGATCCTGCGCGAGCAGTACCCGACGCCGGTAAGGCCGGGGGATCTGATCGTGTCGACCGATGCGGCCGCTCAGCCGGCGGTTGCGGGCGGTATCCGCGAGATCGTGAATGCCGAACTGCTTGATCGTTTCAACAACGACGACACCTACCTGACGTCGATTGACGTCGACCATTTCCTCGCTCTGGACGCGTTCGCGCCGGACGGGACTGACGTGTCGGGTGGGAGCTCCCTGGGGGGCCGCTTCAGGGTCGATGCGGGTCGCGTTTCGGGGCTGGGTCTTGATCCGGTTCGTCTCGACGAGGTCCGGTGCCCCGACGAGGACGGACCAGCATGGGACGTAGCCACTCCGTGAACCGCCCCGTTGGTGCTTCCCCTGGGTTGTTTCGTCGCTGGCAACTACCCGCACTGTGTCGGGTTGCTGTGAGGCGAGCGTTGGTGCTGGCGGTGCTCGTGGTCGTGGCGCCGGGTTGTTTCGGGCCGGCCGTCGGCGGTTCGACGTTGGGTATGAGGTCCCAAAGTGGCTTGGTGCGGTTGACGGAGACGTCGTTCGGGCTGTTGATCTATCCGTGTGTTGAGCGGTTTGTGGTGTCCGAGGTGGTGTTGTCGGCTGTCGACCTCGGCGAGACGCATGTGATCCTGCGCGAGCAGTATCCGACGCCTGCAAGGCCGAGGGATCTGATCGTGTCGACCGATGCGGCCGCGCAGCCCGCGGTTGCGGGCGGTATCCGAGAGATCGTGAATGCCGAACTGCTCGATCGTTTCAACAACGACGACACCTACCTGACGTCGATTGACTTCGACCATTTCCTCGATCTGGAGGCGTTCGCGCCGGACGGGACTGACGTGTCGGGCGGGAGCACCCTGGGGGGGCGCTTCAGGGTCGATGTCGGTCGCGTCACGGGAATGGATCTCGATCCGGTTCGTCTCGACGAGGTCCGGTGCCCCGACGAGGACGGACCAGCCTGGGACGTAGCCGCTCCGTGAACCGCGCTGTTGGTGCGGCCATCGGTGAACTCAAGCGCCGGCGAGGAGGCCAAACGAGCCACCATCAGACGGACGGCCACGACGCGAGGCAATCGGAGCCGGTATCGACCAGCTCGGCCTCGAACGCGGTCACCGCACCCTGCTGATCCGTCGCACAGCAGGCAAGACCGTGACGATCCCGCTCGCCCCACGCACCGCGAGAGCAGTTGACCTCGTCGTCGGTGAACGCTGCAACGGACCGATCTTCTGCGACCGTGCCGGAGGCCGTCCGGATCGGCGCGGCGCGGCGCTCGCCGAGCCGCACGATCCACAAGCGGGTCGTGGCACACACGCTTCGTCGCGCCTTCACCGCCGCGCTCGACGCCGGCGTCGCGTTACATGACGTGCACGAAGCAGCCAGTCACCCCGACCCACGGACAACGATGCGCTGCGCCCGCGCCCGAGTCTCACTCGACCGACGCGCCACCCACATCGTGTCCACCTACATCGCCGCCGCGTCCCGCCAACAACAAATACCCCCTGCGCACTCGACAAAACGAGCGCGGAGCGGGCATCATGCGCCCGTGGCAGATCGCCCGTCGACGGTTCGTACCTGTTTCGCTATGAGGCCGCGCATCGTCTGGCGCTTTGTCTTGCTTGTCACCGCACTACTTTTCACCGCCGCTGCGATCAGCTGGGGCGATTGGCAAATATGGTTGGGTTGTGCCACCTCTTGGATGGCGACCGCCCAGGCCTATCGGGAGTTCGTGCGTGTCGAGGACGGTGTGATCTACCGGCGTGGGTTGTGGCGATGGTCCAACCCGATGCGGCTCGAGGCGCTCGAGAGCGTCGAGCTCCATCGGGTGTGGGGTATCCGAGAGCCGTACAAACATCTGGAGATCGACCTCGTCACCAACGACGGTCAGTGGATGGGATTCTCGCTGCGCTGGTGGTCGCAAACGGAGGATCTCCTCCGGGTCGTGGCCGCCGCAGCGCTGGATCCAGTGAACGACGCTTCTGACGGCCGACGGTGGCGGCTGGATGTCGATCCTGAGACCAACCGAAGACTCGCGGCCTACGCCTGAGTCCACCAACCCCTCGGCATTCGTCGTTCTGCGCTGACCGCCACTGCTTGCGCTGACGATGCTGCGGGTATTCGGGGCGGGTCGGCAGGCCGCTTTACGCTGCCGTTGTCGCCAGTCGTGCTGATGGAGAGCCGCAGCCAGCAGGTCCCCGTCACGTACGAGAACGTCAGCTTAAGTGTCCTGGTCGGCGACACGAAATGTGAACGCGAACGCCCTTCGCCGAACAGGCGACAGGCTCGCGCCTGCCTTGCGCCACAAGTACCTTCGTCGCGCCCCGAACTGCCGCGATCCGCGCCACCTCACGAATATGCGATCCGCACATATCGCAAGTGCCGAACGACGCCGGCGCTCTTGCGCGGGAGTTGCCCAGATCGCGTCGGCGCCGGCGAAGCGTCCCGCAACCCCGACCCACACACGCTGGCCGGCATCCCCTCCGGCCGGCAAGGCGGCGAGCACCGGGCAACCGACACTCGCACTGTTGAGACTGGTCGAGCGGAGATGCCGCTGCCTGCATATCGCCCCGGTCCGATGGCCACTGTGATTCATGCGTCCGGTTCGCTCGCATCCTTGTCTGACAGCCATCGGATCTACAGCATCACACCTGTGCACCAAAGGTTGCTGCACCTGTTTGAGCGCAACCCTAAGCGAAGCGCACGGGTGATTGCGCAATGAGCGAAGTGGGGCGGAAGGCACTTCAACCGGCGTCGGGAACAGCATTCCCGATCGTGCATCCAACGCAATGTGGCCCAATGCACAGATTATTACCCGGTGGGTGAACGTTGCGTTGCGTATCGTTACAGTCGTGGTTGGTGACGATTCCCGGGAAAGGTGGCAGGCCACGCAAGTGGCGTTCCGATGCTGATCGGGTGCGCGCTTATCGGGCCCGCCAACGAGGTAAGCCCGAACCCGTCGAGTTGGTCCAAGCCCTCGACCACGGCGACGAACTGGCCAAGACGTGGGAGACGATCAGAGAGCTCGGCGAACAACTCGACCAAGCCCGTGCGATCGAGCAGCAACTCCGGAAAGATCTACGGTCGACCCGCCGCGACGTCGAGCAGCAACAACGCCGATTCGGCTGGATCGAACACACCAACAACCAGCTCCAAGCAGAACGCGACGCCCGCCAGGCTGAACGTGACGTGCTCGCCAGCGAGCTGGTCGCGTTGCGTGAGCGGGTCCGTGTCCTCGAAACAATGACACGGCCCCTGACTATCGAGCCGGCCCCGCCGATCGTCCCGCCACCGGCGGTCCAACGTTCGTTGTCGCGTGCGCAACGGCGACAACTCGAGCGTGAACAGCAACGACGACGCGGCCGCTGACCGGGATCGTAGGCGTCGCCAGTTCGGCCGGTTCTACGCGACACCACGCCCTGGACTGCGCCCTCGACCACGGGTGACGAGAGCAGGAGTTCGGACGCTGCCTGCATCTGGGACGTTCGTTGATTGTTCGTCACCTGGTCGTGAACCCGACACCGATACCGAGCGAGGTGGCGGCGGTACCGAGGTCGGAGTCGCCGGTCACGAAAACGAGTTCGTTGTCGTTTGCCGCCGCGGCGGCGGCGAGGTGAACTGCGTCGTAGCCTCGCAGACCGTGCGCCTGGGCGAGTTCACCGGCGGCGCGGGCGAGTTGCGCGGTGATCTCGATATGGTCGACCTGGGTGATGATCGATTCGAGCTCGGCGATCGCAGCCGTGAGCTGTGTACGAGTGATGCGCCGCATGCGTTCGGCTTTCGCCAACGCGGCCCGTGCTTCGGGGTACAGCAGGCGAACACTGACAACACGGGAGGCGTCATTCCACAACCGGCTGCAGACGCGGGACGCGGGTTCGTCGATGATCAGCGGGATGACGGCCGAGGTATCGAAGTATGCGATCACTGTCGTTGTTCGGCGACGAGATCGCTGACGGTGCCTTTGGCACGTATCCGTCCGCTTGGGCGTGCACGCTTGGTGACGTCGGCCGGTGTGACGAGCCCCTCGGTGATGAGGCGATCGATCGCTCGAGGCTGATCGAGCGGAACGAGCCGAGCGATCGCCTTGCCGTGATCCGTGACCGTTACTTCCTCACCGTCGCGAACGACGTCGAGGTAACGACTCAGATGGTCTCGCAGATCTCGTACCCCAGCTTCCATTCCCCCATTATGGCGCTTTCACGTCGACATTTCTAGCCATATGAGACGAGTAGGCACATTGCCGAGGAGCCGACGATGACGACGCGAGTGGGTGCCGGTCGGACCGCGGCCCCTCGCACTCGGCCGATTCACCTGGCTGTTCCTTGAAGTACTTCGGTCGAGGTTCGAGAAGAAGCATGATCGTCCACATTGCTGCAAGCGTCGTCCGGGTGGCCGTGGTCGCTGGCTAGTGTGAGTGTGGTGGCTGTGCGGTTCCCTGTTCTCGATACGCCGGGGGAGGTTCACGCCTTCGTGGTGACTCGATGGCGTGGGATGTCGCCGTGCGAGCGGCTTGATCGGGTGGCTGGGCTGAATCAGGCGTGTGAGCAGTTGGCAGAGGCGGGTGTCAGGCGGCGGTATCCGGCGGCGAGCGAGGATGAGGTTCGTCGGCGAGCGCTGGCGCTGCGTCTCGGGCGCGAGACGATGGTGCGTGTGTACGGGTGGGATCCTGCGGTTGAGGGTTGGTAGGGCGTGACGCCGCTCGACCATGTGGTGCACATCGGCCAGCTGCTCGATTCGCTCGGCGTGCCTTGGGTGTTGGGTGGTTCGCTGGCGAGTTCGATCGTCGGTGAGCCTCGTTCGACGATGGACATCGATGTCGCGGTGGCGCTCGACCCCGATGTTGTTGGGGACCTGGTCGTGGCGGTTGCTGAGGAGTACTACGTCAGCGAGGACATGGTTCGTGACGCAGTCGTTCGGCATTCGTCGTTCAATCTGATCCACTTCGCGACTGGTATGAAGGTTGACGTTTTTCCGTTGTCGGATGACCCGTTGGATCTGCGTCAGCTGGAGCGCCGCGAGCGGGTTGATGTCGCGCCAGGTGTGGCGATCTGGGTCGGTGCGCCGGATGATCAGGTACTTCGGAAGTTGTGTTGGTTTCGACTCGGTGGCGAGGTGTCCGAGCGGCAGTGGCGAGACGTCGTTTCGATTCTTCTGGTGCAAGGGTCGCGAATCGATCACCAGCAGCTGGTGGCTGACGCTGGGCCTCTCGGGGTCGCGGACTTGGTGGAGCGAGTACTCGCTGATGTCGCGATCGCGATGCCGAACGTGCCCACGGATTGCCCACGAACGGTGCACGACTGAGCAATACGAGACAGCACGGTGCGGACGCCGAGAGTACGAAACACCTGATCAGACGGCACGGAACACCACCGGGACACACCAGACGGACGCCTGGGGTGTCCCTTGACGGCCTGAGGTGTCCCAGCCGACGATCCCCGGAAGTGAACGTTCTGCGCCCCGAGGTTCGGTGTCTTCCACGGCGCGCACCGTTGGGAGCGAATGGTCGAGTGAGGCGAAGCTCGTCGTCTGGGGGATCGTCGATCTCCCCAACGGCTATAGCGCGGATGACACCCTCGCCGGCCTCGTCGAAGCCTGCGAGCAGATCCCTGCCACGATGCGCCGATCGGTCACCTGGGACTGCGGCTCGGAGATGGCCCGCTGGGCCGACCTGACCGCAACGTTCGATCTCGACGTGTGGTTCTGCGACCCCCACGCACCCTGGCAACGCGGTCTCAGCGAACACACCAACCGACTCATCCGCTGGTGGCTCCCACGCGGCCTCGACCTCGCCTCCAGCGACGCCCTCGCCCGCATCCACCAAGCCCAACACGTCCTCAACCAGCAACCCCGCCGATCACTCGACTGGCCACACCCCACCAGCGCTACCATGCCCTCGCGAGCTGACCACTGGAACTCGCCGTCTCTCGGCGGGGTTGCTCGAACACGCCGTCGACGTTCAATGCCGTTTCTATGCGTCATCGTCCAGCCTGGCTGGGGCTGACTGAGGGCTCAGGCTGAATCGAGTAGTGCGGAAAGCGTGGTTGCTTCGTCGGCAGTGAGGTCCTGTATGACCGCTCGTGAGTGGGTCGGCGCCAGCATTTCGATGTCACCTGCCCCGCGATATCCAGTGATCGTTGTCGGTGTGAGGAAGATCGACACGCGATCTCCTTCACTGAGGGCAACGGCCGGCCCGATCCCGAATCGGACGCCTTCAACCGGACCATCTGCCGGCACCTCGATTCCGTCGCCAGGCACGCCTTCCTTCGGCACGAAATCGTTACCGTCTTCGTCGACCATCTTGAGAAGTCCCAATGCCTTGGCCTGCTCGGCGTTGACGTCGGTGATGAACTGTCCGCCGCCAACCAGAATCGTAAACTCCTGCCCCTGCTTGGTGACTGGAACCTGGCCAACCGCATCCTCCACAAGACGAACACGCACAAGGGTGTACACCTCAAGGGCCGACATGTCGATGCCGTTCAGTTCCTCTGCCGCAGGGAGCCCCCCATCGGACGTGTTGAACACCGATCGCTCGACGTCAACGACTTCAACACGCACCAACGCCTGAGACCGTGCCGCGATCTCCTTCACAGTCCAATCGAGCTCGGTCATCCCACCAACACCTTCGAGTTCGAGCGTCGATGTCGGGTCGACGCCAAGATTCGGGGTATGCGCCGCGGCTTGGTCAGATGTTTCAGCCGAACACGACGTAACCGCGACAAGCGCCGCCACGACGAGCAGGCTTCTGCTTGCTAGTGAGTTCAGGTTTGTGTGCATGACGTCCAATATGCGTGTGAGTGGCCGTAGATCTCACAACGGCCGAGGATGTCGGGCGTGCCTAGTGAATCCATACCAGAGTGAACTGTTGCCCACATCGTTGCGGTCGACACGTCCGAGTGACCCAGTCCCGCGTAGTGACCGAACTCATGCGCTGCGGCGTCTGTAACAGTCGACGTGGACAGTCCCGACTTGAACCGGATCGAGGACGACCCTTCCTGGATGTGGCCACTTGATACGACCGTGGACGTACAACCGACAGCGCTCGCGCTTCCGCAGATGGTCACCGAGGTGACCGTTACGTTGGCGTTGTTGGCTGAATCGATGCCCTCACGCGTGTAGTTGAAGACGTGATTGAACGTCTGATCCCACGCTTGATATCCGGCGTCAAGGGCTGCAACGTAGCCGTTGCTACCAACCGAATCACCATAAATGAAGCGCGCTGTGGCATCGGAGTGATGGGTGTAGCAGACACCGGGAACGCTTTCCGCGCCACGGCCGGAGCTGCATGTGTAGTCGTAACCGGCGCCAGCGGGGTCATGAGCATCGGCACTACCACCAAACATCATGAATGCACCCGTCGCAACACCAGTCAAATAGAACAGACGAGGCGTGTAGGCCGCATAATTGACCGTAGAGCAGGCTGGGAAAGAAGTCAAGCAAATATCCCATACGCAGCCGGCGCGCCAATTCCCCTGGCCTTCACGGTTGAGCGCAGCCGACGTAGACGGGCGCTCCGCGTCTGACGGTTGGGTGATGGTCGGGTAGGGATCCCGGGCGCGGCACAGGGACTCTGCGATTCTCAGCGATGTCTGAAGTCGTCGATCTCGAGGAGCCCCTGCTTGGAAACCGATGCTACGCGCATGTGCGCGCTGCTGATCGGCCTGCCCGACGTCGTCGTGGTCTGTGTCGCCGACTGGCCGCTGTGACGTCGCGTCACGATCCGGATCGACGGTGAGCGGCCCGTGTGTTCGTGCGGCGGAGCGGTGCATCGTCACGGTGTCCGCGAGGTCGTGCTGGTCGATCTGCCGGTGTTCGGCCGCCCGACCCGGCTGGTGTGGTGCAAGCAACGCTGGTCTTGCGCCGGGTGTGGGCGCGGCTGGTGCGACCGGACCGGGATGCGTTCGATCACCTCGAGATCGTCGGGCCACTCATCGGCGCGGTGGCAGTACACCTTGCTCGTACGTGGCCAGGTCTCGCGCACCTTCAGCGCGACGCAGTTCAGCCCGAGCGGCAACCGAGTCAGGAACGGCAGCGACGACGACTCGTCGGGGTTGCGCGCGATCACGAACTCCACCACCATCAGTCAAGCTGAACGCCGCTCCTTCCCGAGGGTCACGCGGCGGCTGCACGCCGGTCGGCGATGCGGCACGCGGACTTGCGTCAGTGTCGCTCCGTGCCCACGGATTGCCCACGAACTGCCCGCAACGGGACGATACGAGCCAACACCAGTCGGACGGCCGAACCGCGAAACCCCAGCTCAGAGCGCGCGCAACGACACGATACAACACCAGCCGGACGGTCCAGGCGGCTCTTGTAATCATGAGGTCGTGGGTTCGATTCCCACACCCGGCTCCAATAAAAGATCCCGGGTGAGGACGTTTCGCTCGTGTGCCGTGATCGCTTCTTTTGAGCGAATGTCCACGAAATGTCCACGCCACGAGGGTCCTGTTCACGGACGATGAAGGGAAGCCTCCGTGACCCACGCACTGCCGGGCACCAGGTCGTACCGCATCGATCTCGGCGACGTCTCCGGTCGCGCCTCTGCGCCGGTCGCGCCTCTTCGAGCGCACCTCAACCGCGGGGAACAACATCATGACAACGCCTGTCCGAAGGGTGCAGAGCGTTGTGTCATGCTGCGTTCTCGTTTCATATGAGAAGGGCGTCACACATGAAGAATCATCTGCAGGACATCGCCGACGTGAGAGCCGTGGTTCAGTTGTACATCGACGGTGCGGGCGGTGACGCCGCCAAGCTCAAAGAGGCGTTTCACCCCGATGCCCGCATGTTCGGGCACATCGGCGAGATGGCCACCTACGTCCCCATTGGCGAATTCATCGCCATGGTCGAGGGCAGCCCCAGCATGGTCGGCCCGAACTATTCCGCCGACGTACGAACCGTCGATGTGATCGGTGATGCAGGCGTCGCCGTGCTCGTTGAGCACGACTACCTCGGTTGCGACTTCGTCGACTACTTCACCGTGGCGCGCATCGACCGCCGGTGGTGGATCACCAACAAGACCTATGCGCACACCGGCGGTTCGATGCCGGCGCACTGACGGAGCGCCACCTGATCACCAAACCGCGTTCATGTCGCGCTGAACCCCTGTATGTCGGGGCCATCGCGACATGAACGGGTTAGCGGACTTGGAGGCGTTCGAGCAGGATTGCTTTTGCTTGTTCGAAATCGTCGAAACTCATTGATTCGGCGTCGAACGCTGCGTGCAACGCGGCGAGTTCTGCCAGCACCGTTTCCTCGCTGTGCGCCGGCGGGCCGACGGAATCAGGGTCTGTGCCCGGCGCTTCTGACCTCTCAGCGCGCTTTGCGCGCTTGGCTGCTGCTTTTTCTTTCTGAGCTTTGTCCCGATCGCGTTTCTGAAATCTCGCTTGACTCATGCGCGGTCAGCGAGCCAGCGCGATGCCGCGGGTGATCGCGACACGAGGATCGCGGCACTCGTCGCCGACAGCGCTGAGTGCCGTTTGGAACAACGAGATCGCATGCATTTGCTGGTCATCAGTCAGGCCGGCGTGCATGATCCGCTCGACCGATGGCCGCAGATCTGGCCGCTCGTTGATTATTTCGCGAGCCATCCGATCGCTCGGGGCCAGGTCCTCAAGGCTGATCGCCGCAGCCGCCTTGGCCTTTAGTCGCTTCTGTGCCGCCGCAGTGGTGGCCATAGTGTCCTCGCTCTCACGTTCAAGTCGGCTCCGCAAGAGGTCGAATCGAAGCGGGACGACGTTTTAGGATCGTTCCCCAGCCGACGCGCCGCACCCGAGAGTGTTCTCAGGCTACCAGCAGGTATCGCGACGCGGGGTTCGGGGTCGGCAGCGTCGGCTTTTGGACTCAAGCGATTGTCCAAACCTGCCGATGATGCAGGCGTGAAACCATCGATACTCTCGCACGGCCGCTTGACTTGGATTGTGACCACCGCAATCTTGGCGGTGATCACCGTGATGACCATGTTCGGTCCGCTGAGTGATGTCCGCTGGGAGCAGCCGAACGTGCTGTTCAGCGTGATCGTCGTCTCTGCCGCCGCGTGTGTACTCGGCGCCACGATCGTGGCGGCTCTCGCTGACCGTCGCGAGATGGCCGAGGCGGGCCTACTCGGTGCGGCGCTGATGGGTGCATCGGTGATGCCGCTGGTGCATGGACTCGTCACACCTGGGGTCCTGTACGACGACACTTCGGCGTTCCGGGCGGCCGCGTTCCTGTCGCTGCCGGTTGCCGTCGCCGTTGCGGCGCCGCTCTTGCGTCCACACTCGGGGTTCGGTTCGTGGGCAGCTCGTCACTGGCGTGACTGGACGTTGCTGTCAATGTTGGGTGTGTTCATTCTTGCCTCGATCGTGGTGTTCTTCCCGGATGCGATAGCCGCGCCGGGTGCTCACCAACCACTGACGATTGCGGTGACATTCGGACTCGTTGTAGCACTCGGTTCGATGTCGTTGCGTCAACTGCGACTGTTCGAAATCGGTCAACGGCCAGCCAACCTGATCGCTTCGATCTCACTCGTCCTGCTCGCCGTGACTGCCTTCCTGCCGATGTCAGAAGCGGCGTACAGCCCAGGATTCTGGTGGCTCCACGTTTCCGGATCCGTCGGCGTGATCGGCGCGTGTGTCGGGATGATCGTGTCGAAGCGCATGTCTCACATGACACAAGACGTGCTTGCACCCGTGCTCACCCGCGATCCGCTCGCAATGTTCGAACTGGGCCTGAGTCCGATCGTGCATCAGTTCATCGCCTCGATCGACGAGAAAGACACGATCACCCGCGACCACGTGGTCCGCACCGCCGAACTCGCCGTTCGGGTTGGAGAGCGGTTCCGCCTCCCGGCCCGGTCGCTCCGAGACCTCGGCCTCTCAGCGATTCTGCACGACCTCGGCAAAGTCAACGTTCCTGACGAGGTGTTGAACAAGCCCGGCCGACTTACAGACGCGGAGTTCGATGTCATCAAACTCCACACGGTCGACGGTGAGGAGATGTTGCGGGCCGAACCGACGCTCGCAAGCTGCGCACCGTTCGTACGCTCGCACCACGAACGGATGGATGGTGGAGGCTATCCCGACGGTCTTGTCGGAGTCGAGATCCCGCTTCCGTCTCGAATCATCGCCGTATGCGACGCGTTCGACGCAATGACACACGATCGCCACTTCCGAAAGGGCATGCCCATGGGGATGGCGCTCGCTGTGTTGCGCGAGCATGCGGGGAGCCAGTGGGACCCGGCCGTGATTGATCAACTGATCGCCGTTCTGCCGACGATGCCGATGATTGCGACGCTCGATGACGTCGGCAGAAACAGCGATCACATCGACGCGACGGCGATGCCGGATGACGTCCGTGAGCTGTTGCAGGACGTTGACGCTGAAATCTGACGTGGTGCCGCCAACCGGTAGTCCGTGATCCTGTAGTTTTCGGATCGTGACATACACACCGCTCCGGCCCGGATCTAGCGCTCACTATCGCAAGAAGCGGGCCGCAACGATCACTGTGATCGTGATGGCAGCATTCGTGCTCGGTTCCTGCGGTGGTGGTGATGACGACAGTTCAACCGCTGCTGACACCGCCACGAGCGAATCCGGCGACTTGACGACGACCACCACTGTGGCGCCGGTCGCGGCCGTCACTACTACCGTGCCAACGCCGACGACGCTTCCCGTCCAGACGTACGTGACCGAGGGGGCCACCGTGATCGTCGCTAATGCAAGCGACGTCAATGGTTCCGCAGGTCGGCTGAGCGAACGGCTGGCTGCCGTCGGGTTCACGACCGGGACGGCGGTGAACAGCACCGAAGGAACGTTGGCCGTCACGAAAATCTACTATGACCCGGCCAACACGGCCGCCAAAGCCGTCGCCGATTCGCTGCAACTGGCGCTCGGTGCCGGCGAGATCACGGTTGTCGAAGTTGCCACTCCTCCGCCAATCGACACTGCTGACCTGGCCGGAGCCGGCGTCTTGATCGCGATGGGGAACGACGTCGCCGACAAGTCGCTCGATGTGCTTCAGGGCCGCGTTGCGGAACCGGTCGAAAGTTCGACCGCTGACGATTCGAGCACGGGCGAAAGTTCGTCTACCGGTGAGAGTTCAACCGCTGGCTGAAATTTAGTCGGCGGTGGCCAGCTCGCGGACTCGAGCCAGCAGCACTTCAAGCGCTGGGCGGTTGAGGCCACCCTCTGGCACGATCACGTCGGCGTAGCGCTTGCTCGGCTCGATGAAGAGTTCGTGACTCGGGCGAACCGTGGCGAGATACTGGTCGAGGATGCTGTCGGGCGTTCGGCCACGTTCGGCGACGTCGCGTTTGAGTCGTCGAATGATGCGAAGGTCGGCTGGCGTGTCAACAAAGATTTTGAGGTCGAAACGCTCACGCAAGCGCGGTTCCCACAGGACCAAGATCCCTTCGACTACGACCACCTTTGACGGACGAACCGTTTGGCAGCGATCGGATCGATCGTGAATCGCGTAGTCGTAGATCGGCACGTCGACCGAGGCCCCGGCGGTGAGTGCCGCCAAATGGTCATTGAGGAGTTCCCAGTCGAACGCATCAGGGTGGTCGTAGTTGGCGGCGACACGAACCTCCATTGGCTCGCGTGAACGTTCGATGTAGTACGAGTCGAGACGGATCAATGACAGGTGTTCGTCACCCATGATCTCTTCGAGCCGTTCGGTGATCGTCGTCTTGCCAGAGTTGCTGCCCCCGGCGACTCCGATCAGATACGGCCGTTTGGCCCGGTGACTGGCAGCGATGTTGGCCGACATGACCGTGAAGTTACTCGCCAGATGCGGTTGTTTTCAGGGGGTACTTGTAAACCACCCCCTGGGCGGGCCAGTCTGTGTGGGTGATGAGCGAACGGCAGCAGGCGATGTTGGAGTTCGAAAGAAATTTCTGGACCTTCGACGAACCGAAGGAGATGCTCGTCCGCGCTCGGTTTCAGTGTTCGGCCGACGAGTACTATGCCGAACTGAACGATCTCCTCGAGCAACCCGAGGCACTGGAGCATGACCCACTGGTCGTGCGTCGCTTGCAGCGTCAACGCAGGCGTCGGCGCCGCGAGCGGCTCGATACGGGAACTGACGCGCAGGGAGGCACACACGCATGAGCGACGCACCTGATGAATCCGGTCCGATCCAGCGCCGCCCTCCGCGGGCCAGCGACGGAGGTGCCCCGGTCAGCGGGGCGCTGGCGATCGTGCTTGCCGTGGTGGCGGTGGTAGCCGGATTCTTGATTCTCAAATCGATCAGCGACGGGGAAACTTCACTCGGGAGCGCTGTTCCGGGCGACGGTGGCGTCGACGAATCAGGTGCGACAACGACAATCGACCCGTTGACTTCGGCTGCGTCAACGCTGGCCCCAGCCACGACGTTGCCACCGCCGGTGATGATCGGGGCGTCGGTGCTGGTTGCCAACGCCAACGGCATCGGGGGTTCTGCGGCTGCGATGAAGAACGCTCTCGAGATCGCCGGCTTCACGATGGTTCCACCGGTCGATGCGGCGGTCGGTAACGAAGAACTTGCGGCGACGGTCGTGTACTTCGACCCAGCAGTTGCCATCAATCAGGCTGTGGCCGATTCAGTTGCACGCGCAGTCGGTGGTGCCTCCGTCGTGCCGCTTGAGGGTTTACCCCCGGTCACAGGGAGTTCGATGAATGGCGCTGGCGTTCTCCTGATGCTCGGAATCGACAAGGCGAACAAGTCGTTGGCCGATCTCAACCCCGCTGCAGCCGCTACGACGATTACGAATCCTCCGGTCGCCGGCGCCGAAACGACAACTACGACGATCGCGTAGCGACGGTCTGTTCGAGCAGGTCGCGTGCGATCTGCTCGATGCACCACAGCGGCTCGCGTTCGGCTCGTTCGAGCCCGAACGTGGTTGCCAGTACCCAGGTTGGAATCCGCCGGATTACGTCGTCGTCAGCGACTCCCACAATCGCCGCGACGGGCACGCCGTGCTCGGCGGCGAGTTCGGCCACGCCGCCAACGACCTTGCCTTCGAAGCTCTGCTGATCGAGATGACCCTCGCCGGTGATCACAAGATCGGCAGCCGCGATTCGATCGTGCAGGTCGAGTTCGTCGGCGACGAGTTCGAATCCGGGTACGAGTCGTCCCCCCAACGCTGCCAGAGCACCGGCAAGCCCACCCGCCGCGCCTGATCCATCGATCACAGTGACGTCGACGTCGTACTCGCTGGCGTACTGCTGAGCGAGTCGTTCCAATCGCCCTGTGAGCATTTTGATCTGGGTCGGTGTCGCTCCCTTTTGAGGGCCGAACACGGCGGCTGCCTCGGTAAAACGGGTCGTGACGTCGCAGGCGACGAGCAGTTCGATGCTGCGTAGTTGGGCAGGGAACCTGATTGCGTTGAGTGCCCCAAGTCCACCGTCGGTCGTGGCCGAGCCGCCGAGTCCGACAATGATTCGCTTCGCCCCCGCCGACACTGCAACGTCGATCAACTGCCCGGTACCCGTCGTCGTGGCCTCCATCGGATCGTTTCGGTCACGACCGCCGGCAACCATCAATCCGCTGGCAAGTGCCATCTCGATGATCGCCGTCCCGCGGTGGATTCTCCATGGTGCCTCGATCTGATTGCCCAACGGGCCGGTCACTCTGGTGATCCGATTCGGCCCGCCGAGAACGTCGAGTAGGCCTTCCCCGCCATCGGCGACGGGGACTTCGTCGCAGTCGTGACCGAGTTCCCAGCAGGCATGCCCGATCGCAGCTGCGACCTCAGCACCGGTGGCCGTCCCCCGGAACTTGTCGACCGCCGCCACGACACGCATCGACCCCGAAGTTACCGCAAGGAGGGAGCAGCCAAAGCGAAGCGGAGGCCAGTCCCGACCACCAAGGTGGTGAGGGAAGCGTCAGCGACGACCATCAAGGTGGCGGGCGAAGCCGTAGCAACAGCGACAGAAGTCAGGGTGGCGAGGGAAGCGCCAGCGACGAGCCACAGGGAGGGAGCAGCCAAAGCGAAGCGGAGGCCAGTCCCGACCACCAGGAAGCGCCAGCGACGAGCCACAAGGAGGGAGCAGCCAAAGCGAAGCGGAGGCCAGTCCCGACCACAAGAAGAGGCCAGTCCCGACCACAAGGAATGAAATCCTGACCAATTCAGTTATCTTTTGGACTATGGCTGTCACCGTTCGCATCCCGACCACCCTCCGACCACTTTCGGGTGGCAACAAGCAGGTCGAAGTCGACGCGGGCACACTCGCAGAGGTGATTGCGGGGCTGGAAACGGCGCACCCCGGTCTGGCTGACCGTCTGCTCGATGAGGATGGTTCGATGCGTAAGTTCGTCAACATCTTCGTCGACGACGATGACGTGCGCTACCTCGACGGCTTGAACACGGCCGTGAAAGACGGCATCACGGTCAGCATCATCCCCGCCGTCGCCGGAGGGTGAGTCGTTCGGGTGTATCGAACCATGCCGCTCAAATTTGTGGACTGATCGATTGCAGCCGGCGCGGGCAGCGATCGCACCATGCCGCTCAAGTTGGTGGACTGATCGATTACAGCCGGCGAGGGAAGCGCCAGCGACGAGCCGGACGGAGGGAGCAGCCAAAGCGAAGCGGAGGCCAGTCCCGACCGTGTTGATTAGCAGTCGCGGGGGTAGAGTGCTAACCGAGTCTGCGTGTGCAGATTGACCGTCCAACGGAGGACCCCCACATGGCGAAGATGATTGCGTATGACGACGAGGCTCGTCGCGGGCTCGAAGCGGGTATGAACAAGCTCGCCGATGCGGTGCGAGTAACGCTCGGGCCGAAGGGCCGCAACGTGGTGCTGGAGAAGAAGTGGGGCGCCCCCACGATCACCAACGACGGTGTCTCCATCGCCAAAGAAATCGAACTCGAGGATCCCTACGAGCAGATCGGTGCTGCGCTCGTCAAGGAAGTTGCCAAGAAGACCGACGACGTTGCCGGTGACGGCACCACGACCGCCACCGTGCTGGCGTGGGCGATGGTCCGAGAGGGCCTCCGAAACGTTGCCGCCGGTGCCAACCCGATGACTCTCAAGAAGGGCATCGAGGCCGCCGTCGTGGCTGCCGTCGGTTCGATCAAGGACCTATCTGTCGATGTCGACTCGAAGGAGCAGATTGCTCAGGTCGCCTCGATCTCGGCCGCCGACGACGAAATCGGTCAGATGATCTCCGACGCCATCGACAAGGTCGGAAAAGACGGCGTGATCACCGTCGAGGAAAGCCAAACGTTCGGAATGGACATGGACCTCGTCGAGGGCATGCGTTTCGACAAGGGCTACATCTCTCCGTACTTCGTGACCGACACCGAGCGAATGGAAGCAGCGCTCGAAGACGCCTATGTTCTGCTCGTTTCGTCGAAGATCAGTTCGGTGCGCGATCTCGTGCCGGTGCTCGAGAAAATCATGCAGTCGAGTAAGCCGCTCCTGATCATTGCCGAAGATATCGAGGGCGAGGCACTCGCCACGCTCGTCGTCAACAAGATCCGCGGCACCTTCAAGTCGGTTGCCGTCAAGGCCCCTGGCTTCGGCGAGCGCCGCAAGGCGATGCTGCAAGACATCGCCATCCTCACCGGTGGCCAGGTCATCAGCGAAGACGTCGGTCTCAAGTTGGAGAACACCACACTCGATCTGCTCGGCTCTGCCAAGCGCGTGATCATCACCAAGGATGAGACGACGATCGTCGAGGGTGCTGGTGACGAAGCCGACATCAAGGGCCGAATCAATCAGATCAAAGCTGAGATCGAAAACACCGATTCCGACTACGACCGCGAGAAGCTCCAGGAGCGTCTCGCCAAGATGACCGGCGGCGTTGCCGTCCTCAAGGTTGGCGCCGCCACCGAGGTCGAACTCAAGGAAAAGAAGCACCGCATCGAAGATGCCGTGTCGACCACCAAGGCCGCCATCGAAGAAGGTGTCGTTCCTGGCGGCGGTGTCGCCCTCGTGCGTTCGCTCGCCGCTGTCGAGGCCGTCGCAGCCGGGCTCACCGGTGACGAAGCAACTGGTGCCCGGATCGTCGCAAAGGCGCTCACCGCTCCGCTCAAGCAGATCGCTGAGAACGCCGGAATGGAAGGCGGAGTCGTGATCGCCAGGGTGTTGTCGATGACCGGAGCTGAAGGTCTCAACGCTGCAACCGGCGTGTATGAGGACCTCGTCAAGATCGGCGTCATCGACGCAGCCAAGGTGACCCGCTCTGCGCTGCAGAACGCAGCCTCGATCGCCGCCCTGTTCCTCACCACCGAGGCGATCATCGCCGACAAACCAGAAAAGGACGCCGGTCACGCCCACGGCGGCGGAGACATGGACTACTAATTCTTGTCGGGACTGGCCTCCGCTTCGCTTTGGCTGCTCCCTCCGTCCGACTCGTCGCTGGCGCTTCCCGTACTTGATGGTCGGGACTGGCCTCCGCTTCGCTTTGGCTGCTCCCTCCGTCCGACTCGTCGCTGGCGCTTCCCTCGCCGGGTGCGTCAACGGCAACTGAAACTGAAAGAGCCCGGGCCTTGTGGTCCGGGCTCTTGACCTTTTGAACGGGATTGATTAGGGCCTGTCTTCGGTGACTCGGTCGGTGAGGTCCTCGAGGAATGTGTCGTCGAACACTGTTTCGTCGATTGTGGCGTCGTCGATCGCTAGCCACACGAATGTGCCGGCAAGGGCAGCGACGATCGGAATCAGGATGAACGCCCACACCTGTCCAAGGGCGTTCGGGTCGACATCGGCGAAGATCGCCATACCCAAGCTGCGGGCCGGGTTGATCCCGGTTCCAGAGATTCGGTGAAGCACTAACGCAGCGATCGTGACCGCCGCACCGGTGAACGCGGCAACCACGGCGTTCGATCGCTGCTGTTTGATGGCGCTCAACAACACGACTACGACCAACGTCCCGAGCAGGAGTTCGGCAGACAACACCACCCCCATGTCACTGAAGCCACTCAGATTGATCCCAAGATCGACTCCCGGGTCAAGCCGATCAGGATCCCAACCGTTGACTCCTGACGTCAACCGTGCGCTGTCGTTCAACCCGAAGATCATCGCTGCTCCAGCAACGCCGCCGAGCAGTTGACCCACCAGGTCGGACACGGCTTCACGCGTCGTGATCCCCTTCGAAAACCACAATGCGAGGCTGAACATCGGGTTGGCAACCGCACCAATCACACCGATTGCGATTGCTGTGGCAGCTCCGAGACCAATCGCCAGCCCGAGTGGACCGACGTCGGGACCACCGAGGATCAACATCCCTGGGCCGCCCAGCATCACGATCAGGGTGCCGACGAATTCGGCCGCAACAAGTCGGCCGGTACTGGTTTCGCTCATGAAACGCGAGCGTAGCCTTGAGGCGTGAGTCGGTCTCGCACACGTCGGTTCCTGGTCACGTCGGTGACGGCTGGCGGGTCGAATCGTGGACCCGATGATCTGATCGTCGAGGAACCGATGACGATCCAGCTCGACGGAGCGGTGGTGTCGACAACGATGCGTACCCCTGGGCATGACTTCGAACTCGCCGTCGGGTTCCTTCACACCGAGGGGATGCTTGCCGGGTTTCCGGTGCTTGGCGTTCGGTACTGCGCCACTGGAACTGCGGTCGAGACCGAATTCAACGTGGTCACGGTTGACACCGGTGGGCGCGCCCCGACGCCGACGCCGAGACTTGGGACGACATCGTCGAGTTGTGGGTGGTGTGGAAGCCAGCAGCTCGACGACTTGTGTGAGCGACTGATGCCGCTTCCCGATGTCGAACCGATGCCGCTCGAACTGCTCGCCAGAGTTCCTGACCTCGTCGTGCGTCAACAACAATTATTCGACGCCACCGGATCCGTTCACGCCGCCGCCGTGTTCGACCGGGACGGCACGATCCGACTCGTCCGGGAAGACGTTGGTCGTCACAACGCCGTCGACAAGGTCGTCGGTGCGATGTCGTTGGCGGGAGACTTACCGGCGACAGGGTTGGGCCTATTCGTGAGCGGGCGAGCGAGTGTTGAAATGGTCCAGAAGGCATGGGCGGCCGGGTTCGGCACGCTCGTCGCCGTGAGCGCCCCAACGTCGCTGGCGGTCGACGCCGCACGGCGCGGCAACCTATGGTTGACCGGTTTCACCCGGAGCGATCGCTTCAACGTCTACTCGCCCGAACGTCTACCCGACTGACGGCGTTCGATTTCGGGCTCGGTAGCCTGCGCTGATGCGCATGGAAACGGGCCTCTGCGTCCTGCACCTTTTCTGTTCACCTGGCGAAAATGTCGATCGAGAGGCTGTGAGTGCAGCCGTAACCGCTGCCGAGGCGGCGCAATGTCAGGTCGTGACGGCAGCGATTCTGGGTCACAAATGCGATATGGCGTTCATGCTGCTCGGCCAGGACGTCAAAGCGTTGCGACAGTTCCAGACAGCTCTCCAGAACGCCGGCCTATACATCGTCGACAGTTATCTGTCGATCACGGAGGTCAGTGAATATGCCAAGGGGATGCCCGACAACATGCTCCAGTTGCGGCTGTATCCCGAGCTGCCTCCCGAAGGCAAGCCAGCGTTCTGCTTCTACCCGATGAGTAAGCGCCGCGAGGCGCACGCCAACTGGTACGCCACACCGTTTCAGCAGCGTCACGAGATGATGATGGAACACGGTACGAGTGGTCGCACGTTTGCCGGACAGCTCGTGCAGTTGATCACCGCATCGACTGGCCTCGACGAGTACGAATGGGGTGTCACCTTGTTCGCAACGAAACTTGAGATCGTCAAGGACGTCGTGTACACGATGCGCTTCGACAAGGGCTCCGCGTTGTATGGCGAGTTCGGCACGTTCTATGTCGGATACCTCGCCTATCTCGACGAGCTGATCTAGCGAGCCGATCTACGTCGGAGCTACGACACTTCGAACTGGGACTCGTCGGCCTGGACGTCGACGCCGTCGGCGTCGAACCTGAATGCCTCGAACCACGCCCGCACGACATCACCGGTTGTGGTCGAGAGGTCCAATTGCCCTGATGCGCCGTTGAAATCAATTTGGAGACCCTGTTGGATGCGTTCTGCGCAGTCGGCGAAGGTGGAACACGCCCGGCCTCCGACGCTTGCAGACGCCATGTTGGCCTGAATCTTGCTGGGCGAGTCGGACTCTGCTTGCACGGCAGCGAGGGCAATCAAGTTGACGCAGTCCGTGGCCTGGGCGGTGAAGAAACCTTCGGGACCGTCGGCGGCGATCGACTGCGCCATCGTTGCCACGCCCGTGATGTGTTCGCGAAACAACGGCGACAGGCTCTGGATCGTTTGGCGGGCTCCGCGGATCGAATCGTTGACGATGATCTGAGGTGGTTCGGTTCCTGTGGTTGCTTCGTCGAGGGCTGCGAGTAGCCGGCTGCCGTCATCGGCATCGCCGACCACAACGACGACACCAGGCGATCCATTGAGCAGTGCCTGGGCGGCATCGGCGAGGTCTTCGTCGTCGCCGTCGAATCCGACCTGTTGAAGCATGGTGAGCCGATCACGGACGGTCACTTCGTCGGCCAATGCGGACGCCAACCCGCGACCGTACGGGTCGTCGAGATAGCCGATCGAGATCGTCGAGACCCCAGTTCGTTCGGCGCGGCGAGCGATCGCTGCCATTTGCAGCGAGTCGCTGGCAACGGTGCGGAAGAAGTAGCCGTTGTCAGGGAAGTTGTCGAGTGCGAGCGCCGTGGCCGTCGGCGAACACGTCACGACGGTCGACCCAGGCTCCACGGTTTGGTCGAGTTGGGATAGTGCCACTACGGACGACGCTGGTCCGATGATTGCATCGACACCCGATGCGATCAGATCGGCGAGGCCGGTATCGATACCTTCGTCGCGGACGGTGAGGGTGACCGGCTGGCCGATCACGCCACCCGCAGCATTGATCGCTGCCACGGCATTTTCGATCGCCTCGATCATCGGCCCGCCGAGTGGCGCACCCGGACCGGTGGTCGGGAGCAACACGCCGAGCGACAAGACGCCATCGTTCGGGCGGGTCGGAGTCGTGGTTGTCGTCGTATCGATCGACGTGAGTGGGTTGGCGGAATCGCCGCCGCCCGAGCACGCCGCGACGATGACGATAAGTATCGCTACGGCAAGGGCACTTCGATATCGACGGGACGCCACCCGTCCACGATAGAAGAGTTGGAATGAGTCGAGACATGCGACTGACCGGGCCGCCCGGCGATCTACTCGAGGCGGTCGAGATTCAGGTAGCCCCATGGTTCCGTCGGATCATCCAGCAGGCAGCCCGCGATGGTGGTATCGACCCGGACTCGTTGGCGAACGAAATCGACCGACTCGTCGCCGGCGAGGCGCCACGATTGATCGACTCCCTCCGTGCACTGCTGAGCACCGACGTCGACGACCAGCGGAAGAACCCGCTGACGCTGTTCAGAGAGTCGGTCCGGGCACCCACGGCCTTGCTTCGTGCTGCCGACGTACCGGTGCCGATCCGCGATCAGTTCGCGGCAGATCGCTTTCCTGATGACGTCTATCGACTTGGTCCGGCGAGCTGGTCTGATATCTCCCAAGCGCTCCACGAGCCAGGGATCATGTGGGGGGCGTGGAAGGCAATGACCATCCTGCAGCGACGACGCGACGAACGCCTGCGTTAGCTTGCGAGAGAACTGTGCGCCGATCGCCCGGCGCCTCTACCGTGGGAGTGTGACTTCGGCCGCGACCTCGACCACGGATGATCCGGCCGTCAGTGTCGACGACGCGTACCAGCGACGTCAAGCGGCCGTGGCGGACTCGAGCGTCGGTGGACGATTGTTTTGCACTCAGCTTGCCGCCGCGACCGATACCTGGATCGCCGCGCTCGTCACGCAGGCATGCCATCAATATCCTCGGGGTCCGCGGTTCGCCCTGCTGGCGACCGGTGGTTATGGACGGGGGGAGTTGTCGCCGCAGAGCGACCTCGACCTGTTGCTGGTGCACGACAGCAAGCCGGGCAAAGTCGGACCGATCGCCTCGGCGATCTGGTATCCGATCTGGGATGCCGGTTTGAAGCTCGGCCATGCTGTGCGAACCATCGACGAACAGTTGGCACTCGCCAAGACCGACCTCGACACGGCCACGTCGTTGTTGACGATTCGGGTGATCGCCGGTGATGCCAAGCTGGCTGCAGAGGTGGTTGAGGCAGGGCGTTCGAACTGGGCCAAACGCAAGAAGCGATGGCTTGAGGAGCTCCAGGTTCGAGTCCGGGCACGGCAGGCCGACGCCGGCGACGTCGCCTACATCCTCGAACCGGATCTGAAAGACGGTCACGGTGGGCTCCGCGATGCCCACTCGCTCTGGTGGGCCGAGCACAGTGACCTACTGCTCGCTGATGACGACAAGCGGGCGCTGATCGAGTGCTACGACACGCTGCTCGATGCTCGGGTTGCATTGCATCGTGCGACAGGGCGGCCGGGCGACACGCTGCGGTTGGAGGACCAGGACGCGGCGGCGAAGGCGGCAGGTGATGCAAGTGCTGACGCCCTGATGGCACGCGTCGCGGCTGCCGCTCGAACGGTCGCATGGCTCGCCGACGAGGCGTGGGGCCGAGTAGGACGCTCGACCGGAGGTGTACCCCGTCAGGTCGCTCCCGGTGTCGTGCTGCTCGATGGCGAGATCGAGATGTCTGGCGATACCAAACCCGGAGCCGATCCCACCTACATGCTCCGGATCGCGACGGCGGCCGCACGACACGGGGCGCGCATAGGGCGCACGAGTCTTGATCGATTGGCCAACGAAGTGCCTGCGTGGCCGAAACGTTGGCCAGCCGGAGCAATCGATGAGTTGGTGGCATTGTTGCTGGAGGGTCATCGGGCGATCCCGGTGATTGAGGCCCTCGATCAGCGCGGCTTGATTTCGCGGATGCTGCCCGAATGGGAGCCGGTCCGTTCGCGGCCTCAGCGCAACGCCTATCACCGCTTCACCGTGGACCGGCACCTGTGGGAGGCCGCCGCTAACGCCGCCGAACTTGCGTCGAATGTGGCCCGGCCGGACCTGTTGGTGCTCGGCGCATTGTTCCACGACATCGGCAAGGGATATCCGGGCGATCACACCGAGGTCGGAATTGTGATGGTGCGTGAGATGGGACCACGGCTCGGATTGTCAGAGCACGACGTCGATGCATTGGTGGCGATGGTCGAGCATCATCTACTCCTGCCCGATGTCGCCGTTCGTCGAGATCTGTCAGATCCCGCCACGATCCAAGCGGTCGCCGACGCTGTCGAAACGCCTGAAGTGCTTGCGCTGCTCCACAATCTAACGATCGCCGATTCGTTGGCTACGGGACCATCTGCGTGGGGCCGATGGAAGGAAGAACTTGTCGCTGATCTCGTCGCTCGCGTGGCCCATGTGGTCGGTGGTGGCGACGTCCATGAAGCGACGTGGACCCTGTTCCCCGATGCCGAAACCGTCGCGCTGATGGCGACTGCCGAACACCACGTCCGTATCGACGGCGACCGACTCACGATCGTGTATCGCGATGCACCTGGGGCTTTCAGCCGCATCGCCGGGGTGCTGTCGCTGCATGGCCTCGACGTGTTGACGGCACGGGCCCACTCCGACGAGCCGCAGCTCGGTCGAGTCAGCATGGGAGCTTCGGAGTTTCGGGTCCATGTTCCTCGCCGCGGTATCGAGTGGGAACCGATCGAGCGAGATCTTTCGCGGGCGTTGCATGGGCAGTTGGCGATCGAACCGAGACTTGCCGAACGTGCCCGCACCTACCGGCGTCGTCGTGCGCTGCAGGCTGCCCAACCCGGTCCACCGGAAGTCGTGTTTCACGATGATGCGTCGAGCGACGCGACGGTTGTCGAGGTCCGGTGCACGACCAAGATCGGCATCCTGCACCGGATCACGAAGGCGCTCGCCGAGGTCGGCCTCGACATTCGACACGCCACCGTTCAAACGATCGGGGCCGAGGTCGTCGACACGTTCTATGTCCGCAACTGGTCGGGCGAACTGATCACCGACGAGTTCCATCGCGCAGAGATCCAGCGCGCTGTCCTGCACGCGATTGGATAATGGGATGACTGCCGACGCACGTGACCTGGCTCGCTGGAGTTCGGCGCTGGCAGCAATCGCCAGGACTGGTCTCGGGTTCACGCAGAACCTCTACGAGCGGGAGCGGTTCGAAGAGGTCCTGCACGTAGCGGGCGATATCAGAGCGGCCGCTGCGGCTCTCGACGATGCCGCTGAAACGGAACGCGAGACCGACCATTTCGTGCAGGAGTGGATGAGCAACATCGGCGAGGGCGTTCCGGGTTACGTCACCCCGAAGGTGGCGATCGGGGCCGTCGTCGGCAACGATCGCGGCGAGTTGCTGCTCGTACAGCGCAAGGACTCTGGGATATGGCTATACCCGACCGGATGGGCTGACGTCGGCTATTCGCCGGCCGAGGTGGCGGTCAAGGAGGTCGAGGAGGAGACCGGTGTGATCTGTGAACCGGTCCAATTGCTGTCAGTGATCGACGGCCAGCGGATGGGGTTCAGCCGGTTCGGGATGTACATGTTGCTGTTCCACTGTCGCGCAGTTGGCGGTGAGCTGCGCCCGCATCCACTGGAGACCGCCGATGTCGGCTGGTTCGCGGAGGGATCGATGCCAGAAGGAACCGCTGGAGCGCACTGGTGGGGTCCGGGGGCGTTTGCAGCGATCAACGGCGGTCAATCGCCCACCCAGTTTGATGCACCACGAGATCCGATGTGGCGGACTGAGGAGCCGAGCCGATAGGCGAGGCGACCAATCGTTGCGGTGCGCTATTTCGACTGTGCAGCAGGCGAAATGAAAACTCCGACACGGATAGTCCTGACCTATCCGCTATACCTCTGAGTCCTAGCCCTCGGCGGTACGGTCGCGGAGGAACTGTTCGACCTCGGCGGCAAGCCGTTCGGGGTCGGACTCGTCGATTCTTGGCACGAATCCGTCATTGGGGTCGTCGTCATCATCGGCGCCCATCTCGTCGACCATGTCTTCCAACCGACTGACATACGTGCCGAGGTCTTCGTCATCGCCGACCAGGGCATTGATCCGAGCGTCGTAGTCGACGAGTTGACTCGCCAGGTTTGACACGGGTGCAGGAGTTCCCATCATCGAACAAGCTCGCTCGATCAGTGCCATCGCCGCCCGTGGTGACGGCAGTTGGGAGGCGTATCCGGGGACCGCAGCCCACAGCGACGCGGTTGGCAGGCCGCCGCTGCCGAACGCGTCGTGCAGCACGCCGACGATGCCAGTCGGGCCTTCATAGCGTGAACGCTCGAGGTCGAATCGCTCGAGCAGCGCACTGTCGGTTGCGGTACCGATGATCTGGGTCGGCCGCGTGTGAGGCACGTCGGCAAGCAGCGCACCAAGTGTGATCGCCATTGGAGCGCTGGCGGCTGCAGCGATTCCCGTGAGTTGTTGACAGAACAGACGCCATTGCAACGCCGGTTCGGGACCGAGTACGAGTACGGCGTCGGTTCCGGGTAGGGAGGCCGCCCAAATACCGACGGTCGGCCACACGATGGTGCGGTTGCGGTGGGCGTCGAGTCGGACGTGTGGTCGCATCGTCGCGAAATCGGTGAATGGCTCGGGGTCGATCTCGGCCAGCGCCGTTGCTCCGCTGGTTTCGATCAGCGTTCGAAGCGCCGTCGATGCCGCGTCGCCTGCGTCGTTCCAGCCCGTGAATGCGGCCACGACGACTGGATTCGTGAGCGACACGGTGTCGAGATCGGAGATCCAACGAACGTGATCCATGAGGTGCTTACCCTACCTGCGAAGCCGAACTGGTGAGGGACGAGTCCGGTAGCGTCGAGTCGGTGAGCGTTGAGATCCTCCCAGCTGATCGCGTCGACGACGAACTCGTAACCGCTTTCGCCGTGTTGATTCCGCAACTGTCGTCGTCAGCGCCGGCGCCGACCGCGGAGGATCTGTGGGCGATCGTAGGTTCGCCTAACTCGGTCCTGTTGATCGCCAGGTCTGAGGGTCGCATCGTGGGCAGTCTGACGTTGGCGTTTTATCGGATTCCGACTGGCTTGAAGGCGTGGATCGAGGACGTCGTGGTCGATTCGTCGGCACGCGGTCAAGGTGTTGGCGAGGCGCTCAATCGTGCGGCGATCGACGAGGCCCGCCATCGCGGCGCCAAGCACGTCAGCCTCACCAGCCGGTCGGTCCGCGAGGCTGCCAACCGGCTGTACCGAAAACTCGGATTCGAGCCGTACGAAACCAACTTGTACCGCTATCAAGTCGATTAGTAGGGCTTTGGGTCACAACGTCCAAAGTTCTGACCCCAAAGCACTGCTAGCCAAGATCGAGTTCGCCGGCCGCCCGTCGGAGGTCTTCGGCAGCTTGACGGACCTGCCAGTCGCGGTCCTCGAGAGCTCGATCGATCGCTGCCTCGACCTCGTCGCCTTCGAATGGGGCGAGCGCCAGTACAGCTCGGCGGCGGATGTGCGGTTTGTCGTTGCATGCGGCAAGCACCGCCGGTAGCCCGCGAGGGTCGCCGATCGCGCCGAGCGCGGCGGCGCTCGCTTCTCGAACGAGAGGATCGTCGGCCTCGGTCGTCAACACGATCAGCCGATCGAGCACATCCTGATCAACGTCGATCTGCTCACCGCACGCCCACGCCGCCACCTCGACGACGGTCGGGTCTGGGTCGCTGAGCAGCGATTGCAGCGAGATCGTCCGGCGGGTTCCTGCTAGCTCGGCGGCGCGACGCCGAACTGCTGGGGCGGAGTCACCAAGGGCGGCGATGATCGTGTGATCTGGCAGTTGGTCGAGTCGATCGAGCGCGCCGAGGGCGGTAACGCGCACGCCCGCGTCCGGGTCACCAAGGTGGCTGATCACGATTGCGAGTTCACCCTGGTGCCCGGCCACCGCAACGTCTCGGCGGCGATCGAGCGCACTCATCGCTGCAACAGGTTCGTCATCCAGATGACCGCCAGCGCGACAGCGAACGACAGCACGATGGCAACGATCACGCCAGTCAGCAGTCCGATGCTCCCGCTGGCGACAATCGCAAGCGCCCGTCGGACTGGACCTGGCCGACGATACGGAGGCGCGTCGAGGTGCTCGACCAGGATTCCCTGTCGTTGGTGCCTGAGTGTTCCGCTTTTCGATTGAGCGCGTGGTGAATGCGACTCTGCTCTGGCAGGCTTACGCCACCCCGTGAGAAGCATGGCGGCGATCGCCAGACCGGCGATGATGGCCGCTTTGATCGTGAGACCATCGACAGAGAGCGTAAGAGTGACCGACACGCAAACAACGACACTACCGCGGGACCCGAGCCTCGACGGGGTGCGGCTGCCGTCGAACCGTCATCGTTGGTGGGCGATCCCGATCACCGTTATCGCCGGGCTGTTTCTTGCTGGGGCGACCGCCGCGTCGGTACTCCCATCGAAGCTGTTGGCGGAGAAGGAGAACATACGGCTTGGTGTCGACCAGGCAGCCCCGTACGCCCGCACGCCGGCGTCGGCACAGCCGGTCGACGATCTGATCGAGTTCGGGGATCTTGGTGACGTGGCTGATCAATACCCGCCAGTAGGTGACATCTACTTCGTGACCGTCACCGAACCGGAGCAGTCGCTGCTTTCCTGGCTGATCGGCCGCGACGACCCGGCGATCCAGTTCATGACGAAGGAGGAGAAGTTCGGCGTGCAGACCCCTGAACAACGCCGTGTGTTTGCCCTCGAATCAATGCGAAGTTCCGAACAGGTCGCCCAGTACGTCGCCCTCAAGCGGGTCGGGTTCGACGTTGAGCTCGTTCCTGGCGACGTCTTGATCGAGGCAATGGTCTGCTTGGAGCCCAATGAGGAGGGCACCGAGTGCGTCACATGGAGCCCCTCCGACGAGGTGCTGGAACCTGGCGATCGGATCATCGAAGTCGAAGGCGAGAAGATCGACGGGGTCGAAGATTTGAGCCGCATACTGAAGGGTCACAAACCCGGTGACGTCGTGACGATGAAGATCGATCCGTCGAATGGTGACGAGGTCGTGGTTGATGTCGAGCTGACCGCTTCGCCGGAAGAGCCGGATCGCACGATCGTTGGTTTCTACCCGTTCGATACACGTCGGGTCGAGTTGCCGTTCGAACTCGATATCAACACGGGTCAGATCGGCGGGCCGTCGGCGGGTCTGGCATTCACACTGACCTTGATCGACGAGTTGACCGAGGGTGAACTGACGGGAGGGGGCAGCATTGCCGTAACCGGCACGATCGAACTCGATGGCACAGTCGGGGCGATCGGCGGGCTGCGTCAGAAGGCGTCGACCGTGGCACAAGCCGGAGTCGACGTGTTCATTGTGCCGCTTGCCCAGGGTGAGGAAGACATTGCTGCCGCCCGTGAATCGGGTGGTGATGACCTGACGATCATCACCGTCTCGACGATCGAGGAAGCGATTGCAGCGCTCGAGAAGTTGGGTGGCGACGCGATTCCACCAGCACCTGCCGATTGACGTCCGCACCCCTCTCGCTAACCCGGCGCTGACGCTGGCGAGGCGTCGAAATCTCGATTGCCGCCGCTGAGTGTCTCCAGTTGTTTACGCTTTGTGGTATGGCTGCCTCGTTTGCGCGAACGGATCACACCTCGCCCGCCTCTGTGGCGGAGGCCGGGTTCTCGACGACCAGGCGCGGTTATCAGCAAGATGAGGTGCGGGCGTTCCTCACATCGGTTGCCGCTGAGCTCGGTCGATTGCAAGAACGCCAACGCCAACTGGAGTCGGAACTCCGCGACGCTCGCTTGTCTGCACCACAACCTGTCGAACTCGACGACGAAACGATGACCAACTTGCTGGGCGAGGAAACCCTCCGAGTGCTGCACACGGCTCGCGAATCCGCTACTCAGATCAGGGTTCGGGCAGAGGAGAACGCCGCCCGAACGATGCGTGAGGCAAACGACGAAGCAAACAAGGTTCGTCAGGAAGCCGAAGTCGAGGTGGCACGTCGTCGCCATGACGCCGGGTCAGAGTCCGAGGCCGAGTTGGCTCTGGCGAAGCAGCAGGGCCGTGAGATGGTGACCGAAGCGCGGGCCTATCGCGAACGCGTGCTTTCCGATCTCGAACGTCGCACGAAGTTGGCACGTCAACACATCGAGGACCTCCGACAGGGTCGTGTCCGGTTGCTGCAGGTATTCGAGCGGGCCCGCCTCGTCGCCGTCGATGTCACGTCTGAGCTGTCGTCGATTGATGAACCCGAGGAGTACGTGAGCTTCTCGCACACCACGGGCCCGGTCCCGTTGATGGTGCCGGCCACGGCGATGCCGTTGAGTGAAGCGGTGGCGGTGATCGAGAATCTCGAGCCAGAGATCGAGGATGATGTCGCCGAGTTCACGCTCGCTGACGAAACCCAAGCGATCGAGGTCGAGTCCGAGTCGGTTCAGGACGTGCCGAACGACGAGCCTGGTGGGGACGAGTCAGTCGAAGGGGCGCAGATCCCGCGTCCTGATGGCAACCGTCCTGATGGCAACGTGGTGTCGTTGTTCCGCGATCGTGGTCCGATCGACTTGATCACCGCCGACGATCAAACCTCGACGAACGAGGTCGACGACATCTTCGCCCGCCTCCGCAGTGAGGTTCCCACACCGGATCCTGATCAGACAGATGATCAGGCGGTGGTCGAGACGCCCCCTGCTTCAGACGACTCGGCGGAAGTGACTCCGGCGATGACTGCGTTCACCCGCCGCGATGAAGCACTCGTACCGTTGATCGTGTCGGCGGCACGCAAGTTGAAGCGGGTGCTGGCCGATGAGCAGAACGGCGTACTCGACACGCTGCGTCAAAAGGAGCCGGTGCGCTCGCTCGACATGCTGCTGGCCGATCTTGATCACCACACGGCATCGTTCGCAGGTGCCTTGACCGACGAGCTGCTCGGGGCCGCCTGCGCCGGTGCCGTCGAACTCGGACTCAGCGACAACAAGACGACCCGTCGCAAACTCGACAAGTTGGGCGGTGCCGATGCCGCTCTGGCGTTGTTGCGAACCGGATTGGTCGGACCACTCCGTGCCAGAATCGAGCGTTGTATTGCCGACGGTGCTGGCGACAACGAGGACATTACGAAGCGAGTCCGTTCCGTCTATCGCGAGTGGAAGACGCAGCACATCGACGACCAACTCGATGATGTGTTCCGGTTCGCGTACGGCGGCGGCATGTCGGTATCGACCGCTCCTGGCACGGCGATGGTCTGGACGATCGATCCGAACGAACCGGCCTGCCCTGACTGCGAGGACAACTCGCTCGCTGGGCCGGTCAGCGCAGGCGATTCGTATCCCACCGGAAACACCTCTGCCCCGGCCCATCCCGGCTGCCGCTGCCTGATGCTCCCCGTAGCAGAGTAACCTCAGCCGCGAAATGCGGCGCGCAAAAGACCTTCCCCGCAGACCTCGTAGACGCTTCACGGCGCGAGCGGCTCTG
Source organism: Ilumatobacteraceae bacterium (assembly GCA_031422395.1). Lineage (GTDB taxonomy): Bacteria > Actinomycetota > Acidimicrobiia > Acidimicrobiales > Ilumatobacteraceae > Ilumatobacter. The sequence continues at coordinate 31,735 of JANPLQ010000128.1, forward strand.
ATCACTGTTGGCCTGTTTTTCCTGGTCGTGGTCGTGTTCGGGAGAGCGATCGCCTCGTTCTACGTCGACGCGCTCTGGCATGACGGATTGGGTCGCGACGACGTCTTCTGGGGTCAGATCTGGGCCAAGCTGACCCTCTTTGTGATCTTCTTCGTCGTGTTCGTCACGCTCGCCGGTGTGAATCTGTATGCCGCCGATCGGACTGCGCCAACCTCGTTCCCCGCCAATGTGCACCCCTATGTCGAACGTTTTCACGAGGTCTTCGGGCACCGCCTTCGGCTGGTGCGCTACGGCACGGCTGTCGTGTTGGCGTTCATGTTGGCGCTGCCCGCCGTGTCGAAATGGCAGGACTGGCTGCTCTACCGCAACAGTCAGTCGTTTGGCATCAAGGATCCGCAGTTTGGGATTGATGTCGGCTTCTACGTGTTCGAGCTGCCGTTCATTTCCTTTGCCGTTGATTGGTTGTTCGCGGCGCTGGTAATCGTGCTGTTGTTGACGATTGTGGCGCACCTCCTGAATGGCGGCGTGTTGTTCACGTCGTCGACTCCTAGTGTGAGGGCGGGCACCAAGGCGCATCTTGCCGTGCTGCTGGCGATATTGGCGGCCGTCAAAGCAGCCGACTACTGGCTGGCTCGCTACGAACTCACCAATGAACGACGCGGTTTCGTACAGGGTGCCACGTACACGGTGGTCAAGGCTCAGCTGCCTGCGTTGATGTTGCTGGTGCTTGTGGCGTTGTTGACCGCTGGATTGTACCTCTCGACGATTCGCACGAATAAGTGGCGGTTGCCTGTCGTCGCGTCGGCCCTCTGGCTTGTCATGATGATTGTCGGTGGCGCGGTCTATCCGGCGCTCGTGCAGTCGTTGATCGTCAAGCCAAACCAAGGTGAGCGCGAGGCCCCGTACATCGCCCGCAACGTCGAGGCCACACGCGCTGCGATGGGAATCGGCGACGTCACAACGACAGACGTCGAGTTTGCGCGTCTCACGGCTGCTGACGTCGAAGCCAACCTCGAACCGCTCATGAATGTCCGGTTGTTGAATCCGGAGTTGATGTTGACCCGTTTCAATGCGGATCGCGGGCAGACCGCCGGGCTGACGATCGACGATCTTGATGTCGGCCGTTCTGTGCTCGACGATGAGCGCGAGCAGACGCTGATCGCCGCACGCGAACTTGATCTGGAGAACATCCCCAACCCGAGTTGGCAGGGTCAGCACCTGGTCAGCACTCGGGGATGTGGGCTGGTCGTCGCCCCTGTGAGCGAGGTAAGTGCCGAGGATCGACCGATATATCGCACACTCGAGTTGGCTCGCCCTGAGCTGTACTTCAGCCCGAGTATGACGGGTTACGCGATCGCTGGAACCGAGGTCGTCGAGAGCACCTGCGGCGACGGTGGTGCCTATGTTGGTGATTCGGGAGTCAGTGTTTCGGGGTTCGGTAGGCGGGCCGCTTTCGCGCTGGCGTTCCTCGATTACAACGTGATCGCCTCGGGTGCGATCAACTCTGATTCACAGATGCTGTGGGTTCGTTCTGTACAGGAGCGTGTCGCCAAGATTGCGCCGTTCCTCGAATACGACGGTGACCCCTATCCGGTTGTGGTCGACGGAGCCGTCCAGTGGGTGATCGACGCGTACACATCGACGAGCCGGTATCCGTACGCGCAACGAGTCGGAGATGTACAACGCGCCAGGAACTCTGGGATTTCATCCAGCGCCAACTACATCCGAAACAGTGTCAAGGCTGTCGTCGATGCGTATACGGGCGACGTCACGTTCTTCATCATGGATGACGAGGATCCGATCCTTCGTGCGTGGCAATCGGCGTTCCCGAAGTTGTTCACGCCGATCGACGAGATGTCAGGGGAGCTCCGTCAGAACTTGCGCTACCCCGAGGACCTGTTCCGCGTTCAGACCGAGCTGTACTCGAAGTACCAACTGGCGGCGGAGGACTTCTTCCAACGCAGTGGCGCGTGGTCGGTGGCGCAAGCGCCATCCCTCGAACCCCAAGGTGAAGCGGCAACCAACTCAGGCGGGGCGGGTACTGAAACGCTCCCGACCGAGTTCGCCACCGAATCGGGCACACTTCGATTCACCCCGTACTACACGCTGTTCACGAAGGCTGATGGTCGTCAAGAGTTTGTGCTGCTGCGTCCGTTCGTGCCGTTCTCGGGCGACGATGCACGGAGGGAGCTGCAGGCATACATGACGGCTTCAAGTGACGTCGAAACGTACGGTCAGCTCACGAGCTACGTGGTCCGGAATGTTCCGCCGATTGCCGGGCCGTTGGTCGTCGCCAGCCAAGCTGAGTCTGAGCGCAACATCAGCAGTGAGATCACGCAGCAGGACAACACCGAGAGTGGCTCCGATGTGTTCTTCGGCGATCTCCAGCTTGTGCCGGTTGGCGACGGTTTGATCTATGTTCGCCCGTTCTATGTGGCTGTCAATGGCGTGGCCGAGTTTCGGTTTGTGATCGTGTCGCATAACAATGACGCCGCAATGGCGTGCGATCTCGGTACCGCGCTGGCCGATCTGTTCCCGGGGTTCGACGGCAACGTGGGTGACCGGGTCGACGAATCCGGGGCCGTGATGCGGGCCGGCGAGTGCGACGACGCCGTTCGGCTCAGCCGTGGTGACGAACCGACCACTGATCAACCCGATACGTCAACCGACTCGAGCACCGACCCTGATCCGATCGATGTAGGTGACGAGGCGACTGCGGCAGAGTTGCTGCAGGAAGCGGATCGCCTGTTTGGCGTCGCCGACGGGCTACTCCGCGATGGCGACCTCGGTGGCTACCAATCAACCGTCGACCAAGCCGGAGCATTGGTAGCCAGGGCGCTCGCCCTGATCAACTCCAACGGCTAACCCCGTTCATGTCGCGATGAACACGGAATGCGTGGGTTGAGCGCGACTTGAACGAGGTTTTAGGGCCGCTTGAGTCGGTCCGCTAGGTCGGCGAGGTCTTGACGGAAGGCGATTTGGTATCGGGCCTGTTCATTCGCCAGTCGCGTTTGGGCGTCGCGGATTTCTCCGACGGCTTGCTCGTTCGGCGGCTGGCTACCGCCCATCGCATCGATGTCGCCCGAGAGTTCTGAGAGTTGGTTGGCGAGTTCGGTCGAGATCGACGTGATCCGAGTATCGATTGTGTCGAGCCGGTCGTTCAGTCGCTGGATCTGGGCTCGGATCACGTCAAGTTCGGCAGCGTTCACCGGCACGACTGGCCTCGGCGGCGGTTCGCTCGGTGGGGGAGAAATCGGCGTGTCGAGTCGAGTCACGAGACCCTGGACGCGCGTTCCGAGTTCCTGTTTGGAAGCGTCTGACGCATCGAGACGGGCACCCATCGCGGCGATCTCTGCCTTCAACCGATCGATCTCGGCAGGGTCGGTGGCTTGCTTCTTGAAGAATCCCATAGCTCCCGCCTCACCGTACCGGACTGCGGCGAGTCACCCGAACCTCACGATCAGGTCTGCCACGGAATCAACCCTGGTGCCGATCCAGCCGGGATCGGCACCAGAGACGGTTGCTCCGTAGCGTTACGAGACGCCGAGCTTTTCGGCCGCCATCTTAGTGCCCTCGACTCGGTTGGTGATCTTCTGGAAGGCGACTTCGCGGGCGTAGTCGGGGGAGCCGTGGTTGGTTTCTCGACGATGCTGAACGGTGAGAAGCCACAGTCGTCGGTCGATCCGAGACGGTCTTTGGGATGAAGTTGGCTGCCCGCACCAATGCGTCGCAAATCTCCTGGGCGTTGCGTGCGCAGGAAATGGTACGATTGCTGCTCGCCGGCCTCGACATCACGTAACCGGTGGCCGTTAGCCTTTCCGAATGACTTCGGTGCAGGCCAACGGCATCACAATCGAGTACGAGGAGAGCGGGTCGGGGGAACCGCTGTTGATGATCATGGGGCTCGGCAATCAATTGATCGATTGGCCGCTGCAACTGGTCGAAGCGCTCGTCGATCACGGGTTTCGCGTGATCCGTTTCGACAATCGAGACAGCGGTTTCTCGACTGAGTTCACGAGCGCCCCGCCGACCAAGCGCGAGATCGCCAAGTCATTCCTGTTTCGCCGCTCGTTGCGTGCCGAGTACTCGATCAGCGACATGGCTGACGATGCTGTCGGACTGCTCGAAGCGCTCGGGATCGACAGCGCCCACGTCGTCGGCATGTCGATGGGTGGGATGATCGCCCAAACCATCGCCGTCGAGCATCCGACCAGGATCCGCAGCCTGACGTCAATCATGTCGAGCACCGGTCACCGCCGAGTCGGCCAACCGACGGTGCGCGTGATCCGTCGTGGAGCTCGGCGCCCGATGCCGACACGAGAGAACGCCGCAGACAACTTCGTGGCGGGCTTTCTCGACGTGTGCGGCCCGACCATGACCGAAGCTGAAATGCGTCTGTTGATCGCCGCCAGCATGGAGCGCAGCTTCAGGCCAGACGGAACTGGTCGTCAAACGGCGGCGATCATCTCGCAACCGGATCGCACCGAAGGGCTCGGTCGGGTGACCGTTCCGACTCTGGTGATCCACGGGCTGGTCGACACGCTGGTTCGCCCATCCGGCGGGATTGCCACGGCGAAGGCGATACCGGGCGCACGGTTGTTGATGTTCAACGACATGGGCCACGACCTGCCGGGCACTCGCTACCTCGACATCGCCGAGGCGATCGCCAGCGTCGCTGCACGTGCTCAGTCGGTAGCACGCTTGTAACTGAGACGCAGCTTGGCTCGGAAGGCGATCACGTCTCCGTCCTCGATCAACACGTCCATTTCAACGACTTCGGCGACGCGTAAATCCTTGTAGCTCTTGCCCGCCTCACGTACGGCATTGCGCGCCGCTTGTTCCCACGAGTCGCTGCTCGAGCCGATCAGTTCGACGACGCGGTAGACGCTTTCGTTCATGAGGTTCTCCTTCGTGCTGCTTCGATCATGTGGTGTCTGTGGTGGATCAGGTGGTGTCATGTGGTTCGGAACTTGGTGGACAGGCTGAGTTCGGTTTCGAACTCGATTTCGCCGGACGGCATCACGCGGCACCGCAACCGTCGGACTTCGCCGACGCGGGCATCGTCGTAGCTCCGACAGGCGTCATCGACGGCGCGATCGGTTGCGTGTCGCCAACTGAGACCGGTGGCGCCATGCACTGTTACTCGATAGACACTTTCGGTACCTCCGCGAATCAGCGGCGCCTCGTCCGACGAGAAGTCGTCGGAACGGGTTTGGTTGGTCATCGACGCGATCGACGCCATCACGTCGTCGAGCATCTGCTGGCGACGCTTGCGGCTTCCGCCATATCGATAGTTCTCCGGTCGGATCGGCTCACCGAAGCGAACCCGCACAGGCCCTTTGAACGGTCGCGGGAAGGACTGACCGATTGGTTGCACGTGTTCGGTGCCGATCAGGCCAACGGGGATGATCGGTGCGCCGGTCATCACTGCGAGGTGTGCAACACCCGAGTGGCCGCGGTGCAAGTAGCCGTCGCGCGATCGAGTTCCTTCGGGGTAGATACCGACCAACTCGCCCTGTTCGAGCAGTTCGGCGGCAGTCGTGAGTGCTGCCATCGAGGCCTTCTTGACATCACGTTTGATCGGGACCATCCCGACGGCTGGGAACAGGTACTTCGTCTTGGCGCTGTCCATGTATTCGGCTTTTCCGAGGAAGATCACCCGACGCGGTGCGGTCGCCATGACCAGCGGGGTGTCGAAGAATGCACGGTGATTCGGCGCGAGGATCGCTGGGCCATCGAGCGGGACGTGTTCCAAGCCAGTCACCTGCGCCCGGTACAGAAACCTGATCGCTGGGCGCGTCAGAAAGCGGGCAGGTCCGGCGAGTGCGCCGACCCGCGGATCATCGTCGGTGCCAAATGCACGCACCCGCAGGCCATGCAACCGTTCTCGCCCCCACGCGTCGATGAAGCGAGTGTTGCAGGTGCAACACTGGTGGGGTGAGTTTGCTTGCGGAGTCCAGTTTGTCGGAGGTCGTTGCGTCGCTTGTGGCCGGTCGGGTTCGACTTGTGATGGGTGAGCAAGTTGCGCTGCTGCATCCGAACTGGCTGCGCAACATGAGCGAAGAGGTCGGTCAGATCGAACCGACGAATCGGCAGCGGTTGTTCACGCCGATCGACATTCCGTCGGACCTTTCCTGCGCCTCGTGCGCCTTGGTCGACGAGGTGCTCGTCGTTGACTTCAGCGACGGGCATCGAGCGTCGTACAAGTTTGGTCGGCTCGCTCTGGCGTTGGGTTGGGTTGCTGATCCGGAGGAACGTCCCGATCCGCAACCATGGGATCGCCCGTTCGAACCGTTCCCGTATGTCGACTGGTCAGGAATCGGATCGAGCGAGACCGAGCAGGACACGCCGAGTGTGTTGGCGATGATCGACGCGTTCTCGCGTCATGGGTTCGTGATTCTGCGGGGGACGTCTACCGAACCAGGCACGGTTCGTCAGGTCGCCAACAGGCTCGGGTATCTCGTGCCGACCAACTTCGGTGACGTGTTCGACGTGCGTGCCGAACCGATGCCCGCCGACCTCGCCTACACGGCGATCGAGTTGGTGGCCCACACAGACCTTCCGTATCGGCGGCCCGTACCAGGCATCCAGTTGCTGCACTGTCTTAGTAACGATTCGCCGGGTGGCGACTCGACGCTGGTCGACGGGTTGGCCGCTGCTGAGACATTGGCCTCGGTGGATCCAGAGGCACACGCCGCGCTGGCGTCGACGGAAGTGATCTATCGGTACGACATCGGGAGCGACACCGTTGTCGGGCGCGGGCTGACGTTGGAGTACGACCAGTTCGGTCGATTTCGTCAGGTGCGCTTGAACCCGAAGCTCGACTCGCCGGTCGTGCGCGACGGCCAGGATCTCGATGCGTTCTATCGAGGACGTCGTTGGCTGGTCGAATGGCTCAACGACGCGGCGCATAAGGTGACGTTCAGGCTCGAACCAGGAGATGTGATGTTGATGGACAATCATCGGATCTTGCACGGACGCACGGCGTTCGACACGGGTTCCGGGTTCCGGCACTTACAGGGCTGCTACATCGAACACGACGGCCCTGACACGATGTATCGGCTTGCGGTTCGCCATGGGTGAGCCGACTGGGGTCGTGGCATTCACGGCGATGGCGGAGGGAACCGCCGAGGACTATCAACTGCTCGACGGGTACGAACGTGTTCACGCCGCCGGTTTGGCCGATCGCTTGTTGGAGACGCTCAATCGGTTGACTGATTCGCTTGGTGGTTATCACGTAACTCGGTTGGAGCACTCGTTGCAAGCGGCGACCCGAGCGCGGCTCGACGGTGCTGACATCAACTGGGTCGTGGCCGCCTTGATCCATGACATTGGCGATGAGCTGGCCCCCTACAACCACAGCGAGTTGGCGGCGTCGATCGTGCGTCCGTACATGCCTGCGGAAGTGACGTGGGTGATCGAGCAACACGGCGTGTTCCAGAGCTACTACTACGCCCATCACGTGGGTGGCGACCGCAACGGCCGGGATCGTTTCATGGATCACGAGTGGGCGCAGTTGTGTCTCGACTTCTGTTCAGGTTGGGATCAGAACTCGTTCGACCCTGACTTCCCGATCCATACGTTGGATTCGTTTGCCGACGATCTGCGTGAGGTGTTCAATCGGACGGCGTGGCAGGCCGACGTGGTTGCTGTCGGGTCGCAACGACTGTTCTGAATCAGGCTGCGCGGGTATCGGGGCACATCGGTGTGTCGCGGTGGTGCCAGTGGGCAAGCGCGGATGCGATGCGCCCGAACGCCCGCTGCCGCGCAACCGGGGGTGCTGACCCGTCAAGCAGGATTTCGGTGAGGATCGGTTGCACGCCTGCGCTGCGGGCTTGAAAGCCGAGTTCACGGAGCACCGCCGGCGGGATTGCGTGAATGCCTCGCTCAGCGATGGTCCAGGCCAATCGGTCGAATTCGATGTCGGTGGGGATTAGACCGTTGATCATGTTCCTCACGGTACGCCGCCTTGATGATAAAGACTAGCGATTGTCTTTGCTAACGATCATCAGCTATCCTAATGCTTGTGATGGACCTTCGAGACCTCGATATTCGCCATCTTGTGGCGTTTGATGCCGTTGCCGAGGAGGGCACGTTTGCGCGTGCTGCCGAACGTCTCGGCTACACCCAGTCAGCCGTGAGTCAGCAAATTGCGGCGCTCGAACGAATCGTCGGCGACCGGGTCTTCGACCGTCCGGGTGGCCCTCGACCGGTCGAACTGACACCGCTCGGCGAGCACCTCCTGGCGCATGGGCGACGGTTGTTGTGTCATCTCGATGACATCAGCAAGGATCTCGAACGATTCCGTGGCGGTGGCCTCGGTCGACTGAGCGTCGGCACGTTCCAAAGTATCTCGGCGAAGATGCTGCCGATGTTGGTGGGTCGTCTACGTCAGAGCCATCCGGATCTCGAGATCAAAGTGTTCGAATGCGACATCGACACCGACCTGATCGAGCGACTCTCGAATGGTGAACTCGATCTCACGTTCATTGTCGGAGAAATTCCAGCGACGTTCGAGTATCGGGAATTGATGACCGATCCGATGGTGCTCGTCGCCCGGCCGGGTCAGTTTGCGCCTGGCCCTGTTCCGATTGTGGCACTCGACAAGGAACCGATGGTCGGTCAGCATGCCAACTCGTGCCAGGCAATGATGGAGGTCGGGTTGCGGCGCGCCGGTGTCGAACCGGCTTATGTGTTTCGAAGTAACGACAACGGCACAGTGGCGGCGATGGTGCGGGCTGGGATGGGAGTCGCCGTGCTTCCACTGCTGTGTACCGACCCTGAGGATCCTCGGATCTCGTTGCATCCGCTCGACCCGCCGTTGCCAGACCGACGGATCGCGCTTGCCTGGAGGAAGGGCCGCACGTTGTCGCCGGCGGCCGAACGCTTCATCGAGTTGGCGACCGACGTCGGCCTCGAACTCACCGATCGAATGACGTTGGTCGGGTAGCCACATCGGTTCGTTTCTGCGCGAGGATTTGCGGGTGCTCGACCATCTGTCCATCCAGTGCGCTGACATTGCTGCCAGCGCTTCGTTCTACGACGCAGTACTCGCCCCGCTCGGCGGTTGCCGGATCATGGAGTTCGGCCCCGTGATTGGTTACGGCGTGCCACCGTTCCCCGACTTCTGGCTCGGACCACTGCAACACGGCGACGGGTTTCGGGAGTCCCATATCGCGTTCAGCGCTCCCAATCGTGAGGCGGTGCGGGCGTTCTTCGCTGCCGCTATCGGCGCCGGTGCTGACATGCTGCACGAACCGCGCGTCTGGCCCGAGTATCACGAGCACTACTACGGCGCGTTCGTCCGTGACCCGGATGGCAACAACGTCGAGGCCGTGTGCCACACGCCGGAGTAACTGACCGGTTGTGGTCGGATCGAAATCGCCGTAGAGTGAGCCATCTTCACCGCGGGGTGGAGCAGTCCGGTAGCTCGTCGGGCTCATAACCCGAAGGTCGCAGGTTCAAATCCTGCCCCCGCCACCAAGAAAGCCCTGGTCAGCCACTACGGCGGGCCAGGGCTTCGTCGTTCAAGGCAAGGACTTCTAATGGTTCTTCTAATGCTTTTCGCGGCGCGCGGGTCGCGAAATCGTGTTTTGCGAGGAGTTTCGCGAAATAGGCCCGGCAGCGCTTGCCGACGGTTTGCCGCCGAAAGAGCCCGCCGGTGTTGGCCGGAGCGGAGCGAAGTTGTCACTCGAGTGCCGCCATTGTCGGCACGACGTGCCCGCGACGCCGCGAACCTCGTGACTTGCCGGCACCTCGGGACGGGCCATACCAGCGAACGGCGAGTGTTGCATGGGGCATCTCGGTGAGAACGCAGATCACCCGAATTTGCGCGCTGTCACACGAGGGGTGATGGCGCAAGTTCTGGGGGCTGATCGCCGCGCGTTCTGTGCGTGCGGTCGTCGCAGGTCGGTCTGCACCCCGCCGGGTTTGAAGGAGGCCACGGTCTCGCGCATCGCTGAACGGCCAGCGCTCCGAAACTCCGCCCGTGACCAGCTGCGACGCTGACAAACTTGCCCCATGACCGACGAGGAGTGTGAGCAGCTGACCGTCGAACTCGCCGCGATTGACGAATACCTCGCCAGCGCGGACGTGTTTGAGACCTTGGACCGTGTCCAAGGTTTTCACAGCATGGCGCGGCTCACGACCAGCAACCTCGCTGCATTCGAGACACACCTCACACCACTTGCGGATCCCGCATTCGCCAACCAGCTTCTCGACGCGCCGGCCGCACCGCTGTCGCTGCAATATGTCGAACGGCTACAACACCTCGCCGCCAACTACTTCCTGTCCGCCGTCCCGCTTCTCGAACACATCAAACTCCACGTCGAGACCCACTACCCCGACCCCGCGAACCGCACCCGCATCCAATACGAACG
>JANPLQ010000129.1:0-7173 GCA_031422395.1 Ilumatobacteraceae bacterium
ATCGATGATCTGATCGAGATGGTCAACGGCCGGGTGACCAACGGCGAGCGGGTGCTCGTCACCACGCTGACCAAGAAGATGGCGGAGGATCTCACCGACTACCTGTTGGAGCATGGTCTTCGAGTTCGCTACCTGCACTCCAACATCGACACGATTCAGCGGATCGAAATCCTGCGAGGGTTGCGGCTGGGCGAGTTCGATGTGTTGGTCGGTATCAACCTGCTACGTGAGGGTCTTGATCTTCCCGAAGTGTCGCTCGTGTGCATCCTCGACGCCGACAAGGAAGGCTTCCTTCGTAGCGAGACATCGCTGGTCCAGATGATTGGTCGTGCCGCTCGCAACGTCGCTGGCCAGGTCGTGATGTACGCGGACAAGATGACCAACTCGATGACGCAGGCGATCGGTGAAACCCAGCGACGGCGTGAGTTGCAGATTTCGTACAACCTCGAGCACGGGATTGATCCGCAAACAATCCGCAAGGCGGTTGGCGACATCCTCTCGCTGTTGCGCCCCGACGAGGGTTCACCGATTCCCGGCAAGGACAAGCGCCGTCAACGCGAGCGTGACAAGGTCCAGCGCGAGTTGAAGTCACTGCCACAGAAAGAGCTGGCCCGCTTGATCCAGACCCTGGAAGAGGAAATGCACGAAGCCAGCGCCGAGCTCAAGTTCGAATACGCCGCACGACTCCGGGACGAAGTCAAAGACCTGCGACGAGAACTCCGCGACGCTCAGTAGGTCGCGGCTCGCCCCGCACCTCCAGATCCGGCGTCGAGCTTCCGGCCACGAGCCCGAGCACCCAAATCACCGCTCCGAGGGCGAAAGGTTGTTGCAGCGGCTGTTCGGGCGCTACCTCGCCGCGATCGAGCCGTAACCGTCGATCATATCTCGTGGCAGAATGCGTACAGGTGTTCGATTGATCGGGTATTGTGCTGATCGTGACGGAAATCAACGTGATCGCTCCTGGGCCGTGCCCGGTGGCTCGGTAGCCTCCGACAGTCATGGCTCCTCGTAAACCTGCGCTGCTCACGGGACCGGTGATCTCGGTTCGGGGGGCGCGCGAACACAACCTCAAGAACGTCAGCGTGGAGTTACCGCGTGACAAGCTGGTCGTGTTCACCGGGCTGTCGGGCTCCGGTAAGTCGAGCCTGGCGTTCGACACGATCTACGCCGAGGGGCAACGCCGGTACGTCGAATCGTTGAGTGCTTACGCCCGTCAGTTCCTCGGCCAGATGGACAAACCCGACGTCGATGTAATCGAGGGTTTGTCGCCGGCGATCTCGATCGACCAGAAGTCGGCCAGCAAGAACCCGCGATCTACGGTCGGCACGATCACCGAGGTCTACGACTATTTGCGTTTGCTGTACGCACGGATTGGTATCCAGCACTGCCCGGCCGATGGAACCCGCTTGCAGCGCCAGACCCCGCAACAGATCGTCGACCGGATTCTGCTGTTGCCGGAGGGAACTCGGTTCCAGGTGTTGGCGCCGGTCGTGCGTGGGCGTAAAGGTGAGTACGACACGTTGTTGGCCGACCTGTCTGGCCAAGGCTTTGTTCGGGCACGAATCGATGGCGAGACGGTCATCATCGACGAGTTTCTCAAACGCGACGAGCGGCTCGCCAAGTACGAGCAGCACAAGATCGAGATCGTCGTCGACCGACTCGTTCAACGCGAGGGGCTCGAACGACGACTGACCGATTCACTGGAAACAGCGTTGCGTCTGACCGATGGAGTCGCCGAGGTTGAATTGATCGCCAAGCCAGGCGAGCCGGAACCTGAGACACTGACGTTCAGTCAGCACCTTGCGTGCCCGGTGTGTGGCACGAGTTACGACGAGCCTGCACCGCGTAACTTCTCCTTCAACTCGCCGTATGGCGCCTGCGAGAAATGCGACGGACTCGGGACGACGTTCGAAGTCGACCCCGAGTTGATCGTGCCCGACCCTGAGGCGTCGATCAACGGCGGCGCAATCGCGCCGTGGCGCAGCGCCCACACGCAGTACTTCAGCCGGATGCTCGAATCGGTGGCCGAGATCTACGAGATCGATCTTGATGCTCCGTGGGAAAAGTTGTCGTCCAAGCAGCAGCAGCTCGTCCTCCATGGGACCAAAGGCAAGATGACGGTCAAGTACAAGAACCGGTATGGCCGCAGCAGGCAGTACTCGACTGAGTACGAGGGTGTGATCCCGTGGATCCAGCGCCGCCACGAGGGTTCCGAAAGTGACTGGTCGCGTGAGCAGTACGAGGGCTACATGCGCCAGGTGGCGTGCCATTCGTGCGGCGGCGCCCGACTCAAGCCGGTGACGTTGGCTGTCACGGTCGGCGGAAAGCACATCGCCGAAGTGTGTGAAATGCCGATCGGTGAATCGTCGAAGTTCCTCGCCGCGCTCGAACTCAGTGAGCGCGACAAGTTGATCGCGGAGCGGGTGACCAAAGAGGTCAACGCTCGTCTTGGATTTCTGCTCGATGTTGGCCTCGACTACCTATCGCTGTCGCGTTCAGCCGGAACATTGGCTGGGGGAGAGGCACAGCGAATTCGGCTTGCCAGCCAGATCGGCTCTGGCCTCGTCGGGACGCTCTACGTGCTCGACGAGCCGTCGATCGGATTGCACCAACGCGACAACCGCCGGCTGATCGACACGCTGACTCGGCTCCGCGACCTCGGTAACACGGTGATCGTCGTCGAACATGACGAGGAGACGATCCGCGAGAGCGACTGGATCGTCGACATCGGTCCCGGTGCGGGCGAGCACGGTGGGGAAGTGATTTACAGCGGTCCGGTGCAGGGCATTCTCAAGGTGCCTGAGTCGGTGACCGGTCAATATCTGTCCGGCAAGAAGTCGGTGCCTGTTCCTTCCGTTCGGCGCTCTCCGAAGCTCGACAAGCTGACGATCCACGGTGCTCGAGAACACAACCTTCAAGACATCACGGTTGACATCCCGCTCGGTTGTTTCGTCGCTATCACCGGCGTATCTGGTTCTGGCAAGTCGACACTGATTCGCGACATCCTGCTGCCGGTGCTGATGCAACGGATCTACAAGTCGAAGATGTCGGCCGGGAAGCACCGGAAGATCGAGGGGATCGAGTTCCTCGACAAAGTCATCGATATGGATCAGTCACCGATCGGTCGCACCCCCCGCTCGAACCCGGCCACCTACACCGGCGTTTTCGACAACGTTCGTAAGTTGTTCGCCACGACGAACGAAGCCAAGGTGCGCGGGTACCAACCAGGCCGCTTCTCGTTCAACGTGGCTGGCGGGCGATGTGAAGCGTGTTCCGGCGACGGGACGATCAAGATCGAGATGCACTTCCTGCCTGACGTGTACGTGCCCTGCGAGGTCTGCAAAGGTGCGCGATACAACCGTGACACGCTCGATATCGAATTCAAAGGCAAGAACATTGCCGACGTGCTCGACATGCCAGTAGCTGAGGGCGTCGACTTCTTTTCCAACCAACCGGCGATCGGTCGGTACATGCAGACGTTGATGGATGTCGGACTTGGCTACGTTCGGCTCGGGCAGTCAGCACCGACGTTGTCGGGTGGTGAGGCGCAACGCGTCAAATTGGCCGCCGAGTTGGCGAAACGCTCGACTGGGCACACCATCTATCTCCTTGACGAGCCGACCACCGGCCTTCATTTCGACGACGTGCGTCGGCTGCTGACCGTCTTGTCGAGACTTGTCGATCAAGGCAACACCGTGCTCGTGATCGAGCACAACCTCGATGTGATCAAGACTGCCGACTGGATTATCGACCTCGGACCGGAGGGCGGCAACGGCGGCGGCCTAGTCGTTGCGGAAGGCCCCCCCGAACACATCGCGACCGTCGAGTCGTCACACACGGGGCGGTTCCTGCGACAGTTGCTGGTGTGACCCTAACGGCGGCTGATAACCGTGCGCTGCAGAGGCGCACGCTCAACGTCCTGAGGGGTGCATCGGTGCCGGCCCAGGCCGCCGTCTCGAGTGTCGTGGCGGTCAGCACGCTCTTGGCGAAGGACTTGTTGGGAGGCGACCGATGGGCAGGTCTCGGAAGCGCCGGTTGGACATTTGGGGCGGCGATCACGTCTGTGCCGCTGGCGGCATCGATGCGAAGACGTGGCCGACGGCCGGCGTTGATCGTCGCTCTCGTGACGGGTGCGTTGGGATCGGCGGTGGCAGGTGTGGGTGGTCAGTACCGCTCGTTCCCGTTGTTCCTCGTCGGGATGGTGCTGATTGGCTCAGGTCAAGCGGCAGCGCTCCAGGCGCGCTACGTAGCCGCAGACCTGTCTCCGGAAGTCGACCGATCGAAGGCGATCGCTGCGATCGTGTGGATCGGCACCCTCGGTGCCGTGTTCGGCCCGATATTCACACCGGCCGAGAAGCGCTTCGGCCGATGGCTTGGTCTCGATGAATACATCGGTCCGTTCATCTTCACGACGTTGCTGTTCATCGCTGCTGCGTTGGTGTACGCCCGCTGGTTGCGACCTGACCCGTTGGTCGTTGCCGGTGGCATTGATCCACACGCTGAACGGGTGCGGCCGATTCGCCAGCTCAAACGATCGTTTCGTGAAATCCGAGAGTCACACGCGGCGCTGCTCGGTCTGGTGGCGATGGCGGCCTCACAGGCGACGATGGTCGGGGTGATGACCATGACGCCACCACACATGAAGGACCACAATCATGCCGACCTGTCGGCGTACGTGATCGCCGTGCACATTCTCGGCATGTTCGGATTGGCACCGTTCACAGGCCGGTTCGTCGCCCGGGTTGGTGGCATCAAGGCCGTTCAACTCGGAGCGGTCGTGCTGATCATCGGTGCAATCACAACGGTCGCTGCGGGTTACGTACCGGCAATGATTTTCGGCGGGTTGTTCCTCGTCGGGGTTGGATGGAACCTTGGCCTGATCGGCGGGACGACGCTGCTGACATCGTCGGTGTCGGGCGAGGCGCGTATCGAGGCGCAGGGAACGGGTGACCTCACCCTGAGTTTTTGCGGAGCAATCGCTGCATTCGGTTCTGGTTTCGTCAAACAGGCGGCCGGTTTCCATATTCTTGCCAACGTCGCAACTGGGGTGGCAGCCGGCCTGCTGGTTTTTGCGTGGGTTACGCAGATGCGAATCGGCCGTGCAATTGCACCGTCAGCGGCGTAGACGTCAGGCTGCTACGACGACTCGGTCGCGGCCAGCCCGTTTGCCGCTGAGCATTGCCTGGTCGGCGGACTCCAGCAGCTCTTGCGGATCTAGGGCCCCGAACTGGTGTGCCAAGCCAACGCTGGCCGAGATCCGCTGCGGCCCGAAGGAAACAGGTAACGGGTCTCCGATCGCTGACAACAGTCGCTTCGATACGCCGAGCGCAGTCCCTCGGTCGGTATTGGTGAGCAGAACAGCGAACTCGTCGCCACCGATCCGGGCGATCAGGTCGATCGGGCGGCACACGCTCCGCAGCCGATCGGCGACCTCGATCAAGACCTGGTCGCCAACGTGGTGACCGTAGGTGTCGTTGACATCTTTGAAATGGTCGAGGTCGACGAACAGCAAGGTCGCCTGCTCGGAATCCACAGCGTTCAGCGTCCGGTCGAAGACGGCGCGATTGGCGAGGCCGGTCAGCGCGTCAAGCTCGGCCGCCGTTCGTAACTGTTGTGCAGCGTGATTTCGTTCGACCGCAACATTGAGTAGTTGAACCAGGTTGCGCCGGATCGACAGTCCGTTCCCGCGAAGACCAGATTGTTCAAGATCGCTGACGAACCACAGCACGACCGCTTCGGTCTCGTTGTTGATCACGATCCGACCGACCTGAACCGCCACCATTCCTTCGAGTTCGGCTGCCGCTCGGACAATCTCCGGCAGTCGGGCGACGCCAATCTCGATCGGATCGGCGTGTGGCGCATCACGCCAGATTCGATCGTTGCGTGACTCGACAAGCACACGCACGGCGGCGCTCAGCGGCCGCTCAGGGTTGGGCGAGACCACGTGCGGGTACTCACTCTGGGGATGCAACACGACGTAGCCGGCGACTTCAAGACCAGCAAACGACCATGTCGCTCTAGCGGCAACGGCCGCCGCGACCTCTTCCAGCGGGCGCCCGTCGACGATCGTTTGCAGCACCTCGTGAGGTGTCGGTTGGTCGTTGCGTGACGTCATCGTCACGACCCATCCCTTTTCGTCCTCGTGTTCGAAACCGGAAGCCATGACGTCGAAGACCTCGCGTTCGCCGTCGATCCGGGTGAGCGTCACGTGAAAATTGGGTGGCTGGGCGATGACCGGGATTCCGCCTCCAGCGTCGACGAAGATTTCGGTGATCGCGGTCTGCTCCTCAGGCACCACGAATTCGACAGCGTTTCGCCCGACGAACTGCTCCGAGGTATACCCGGCGCTGTATTCGGGCTTGGCGTACGCGTGGCTGATCGTGCCGAACTGGTCGATGACGAGAACGAGGCTGCGGATGTGGTCGAGGACGAATGCCGGGTCCATGACTCTTCTTCGGCGTTGCAAGTGAGCACCTTGAGCAGCCAATTTAACGTTGGCTTCACAAACGATCTAGCGCAGTCGCTTGGACAGCTCGTTGAGTCGACGTTTCTCGTCGGCCGTCAACGATTCGAGTCCGGATGCCGAGATCTTGTCGAGCAATGCATCAAGTTCAATTTGTGCGACAACGGCATCTGGGTTTGCACGACCAGGAGGCGGCGGTGCCGCCCAAGGTCCTTCGACGACCTTGGCGCTCGCACGTCGTGGTGCCGATACTGGTTTGTGATTGCGCCGCTTCGTGGTCTCACCGGTCAAGCCGGACGGCAGCGGTATCCGAGGAATCCATGGGTAAGCCGTCAACATTCCGACGGCCCGCGCGGCGATCGCGGCAACGAACAACGACAGCACATAGAACAGGAGTTGCTTGCTCGTACCGTCGCCGCTGATCTGCAAGATGTCGGTGGCGACATAGACGATGCCGAGAATCCAGGCCGGAATCCCGAAGAAGAACCTCACGTGCGGGTATTCGGCGATGTAGAGCAGCAAGACGGCGATCTCGACGCTGCGAACACCTGCCTGTGGGAGATCGAGCAACGTGCCAATCAAACCGGGAAGCACGATGATCGCGATCAGTAGGGTCGTCATTCTGATCCGGCCGATTTGCTCTTCCAGCCGACCTCCGAAGTACCACAGGAGTGCCACGGCGACTGCTGCCCACAGCAGCCGCTGGTCGA
>JANPLQ010000130.1:0-31273 GCA_031422395.1 Ilumatobacteraceae bacterium
GGCCCTCAAGCAGCGGATCACCGTTGGCCAACTCGACCCCGACGGCGTCAGCCAACGGTACGCCGACCTCGCCGAAGCCGACACCACCGAATTGATCAACTTCGTCCCGGCCGACATCCTCGAACGCCTCGCCCGCGCCCACTAACCCCACCATCAGCTAACCCCACCATCCGCCCGTCTGTCTGCTCATAACCGCCGGTGGGCTGATCTCAAGCAGACAGAAGCGGAGTCCGTAGGCTGGATGGTCGGTATGAGCGAGCACACTGACCCCAAAGCGACCGAGATTCCTCCTTTCCGTTACTCGGTGGTGCTCGCTCAGGACATCGAGAGCCGTTGGCAAGACTGGTGGGACGAGCACGGCACGTTTGAGACACCGAACCCGGCTGGGCCACTCGCAGATGCACAAAAGACCGCCGAACGCGGCGAGAAGTTGTTCATCCTCGACATGTTCCCGTACCCATCCGGGTCGGGCCTTCACGTCGGGCACCCACTCGGCTTCATCGGCACCGATGTGTTCGGACGCTTCAAACGGATGACCGGCCACAACGTGCTGCACGCCATGGGATTCGACGCGTTTGGTCTGCCCGCCGAGCAGTACGCCGTCGAGACCGGCCAGCATCCACGTCTGACGACCGAGCAGAACATCGCCACCTATCGTCGACAACTGCGACGGCTCGGGTTGGCTCACGACCAGCGCCGCAGCGTGTCGACAATTGATGTCGGCTACTACCGGTGGACGCAGTGGATCTTCAACCAGATCTTCAACGCTTGGTACGACACCGACCTACAGAAGGCGCGCCCGATCACCGAACTGCTCGCCGCTTTCGAATCCGGCGCTCGGTCGACACCGGATGGTCGTGCGTGGGGCGAGATGACCACGAGCGATCAGGCGGCGGCGGTCGATGATCACCGCCTCGCCTACGTCAGTGACGCTCCGGTCAACTGGTGTCCGGGGCTCGGAACTGTCGTTGCCAACGAAGAAGTCACCGCCGACGGGCGATCCGACCGCGGCAACTTCCCGGTCTTCACGCGCAACATGCGTCAGTGGATGATGAGGATCACGACGTATGCCGATCGGCTGATCGACGACCTGGAGTTGCTCGACTGGACCGATGCGATCAAGGCGATGCAACGCAACTGGATCGGCCGCAGTTCTGGAGCCCGCGTCCACTTCGCCAGCGCCGCCGGCGACATCACCGTGTTCACGACGCGCCCGGACACGCTGTTCGGGGCCACCTTCATGGTGCTCGCCCCTGAGCATTCGCTGGTCGACACGCTGACCGAGCCCGGCCAAGCCGATACGGTCGCCGCCTACCGAACGGCGGCAGGTGCCAAGAAGGAAATCGATCGCCGAGACGAGACTCGAGAAAAGACTGGCGTCTTCACCGGCTCGTACGCCACGAACCCGCTGACCGGAAACCTGATCCCGATCTGGATTGCCGACTACGTGCTGATGGGTTACGGCACGGGGGCGATCATGGCGGTTCCATGTGGCGATCAGCGCGACTTCGAGTTTGCCACCAAGTTCGGGCTCGACATTCCGGCGATCCAGCGGCCGCCGCAGTCGTGGTTCGAGGGCCACGGCATCGAATCGTCGCTCGACACGTCCACGTGGCCTGTCGCGTTCATCGGCGACGCGCCGTACGTGAACTCGTCGAATGACACGCTCGATTTGAACGCGCTGGCAACCAAGGCCGATGGCATCGCCACCACCAACGCATGGCTCGAAGCCAAAGGTCGCGGCGAGGCGACGATCAACTACAAGTTGCGCGATTGGCTGTTTAGCCGGCAGCGCTATTGGGGCGAGCCGTTCCCGATCGTCTACGACATCGAGGGCAACCCGCACGCACTGCCGGATCACATGCTGCCGGTCGAACTCCCCGAGACCGACAGGTTCTCGCCTCGGACGTTCGAGTCGGACGACGAATTCTCGAACCCGGAGAGCCCGCTCGACCGGCTGCAGGATTGGGTCAATGTCACACTCGATCTCGGTGACGGTGTGCAGCAGTATCGTCGCGACACGAACGTGATGCCCCAGTGGGCGGGTTCGTGCTGGTACGAACTGCGCTACCTCGATCCGACCAACGCCGAAGCGTTCGTCGACCCCGCTGTCGAGCAGTATTGGATGGGACCTCGTACCGACCTACGCCCCGACCATCCCGGCGGCGTCGATCTATATGTCGGCGGAGTGGAGCACGCCGTGTTGCACCTGCTGTATGCCCGGTTCTGGCACAAGGTGTTGTTCGATCTCGGCCACCTCTCGTCGGTCGAACCGTACGCCCGACTGTTCAACCAGGGCTACATCCTGGCCGCAGCGTTCAAGGACGAGCGAGAAATTTACGTCGACTCCCTCGCAGTCGAAAAACGCCAGGGCGAATACTTCTACGAGGGAGAACCCGTCACCCGCGAATGGGGCAAGATGGGCAAGAGCCTCAAGAACGCCGTCTCCCCCGACGAGCTGTACGACCAGTACGGCGCCGACACACTCCGCCTGTACGAGATGGCGATGGGCCCACTCGACGCGTCACGCCCGTGGGAGACACGTGATGTCGTCGGCATGTATCGATTCCTGCAGCGCTTGTGGCGCACGATCGCCGACGAAACGACGGGGGAATCGGCCGTTGTCGACACCCCCGCCGATGAGCAGACACGCAAGCTGCTGCACCGCACGATCGACGTCGTGCGCACCGAGATGAACGCGCTTCGTTTCAACACGGCGATCGCCAAACTGATCGAGCTCAACAACGCTGTCACCAAGCTGCCGGCGACGCCGCGCGAGGTCGCCGAACCGATGGTGTTGATGGCTGCCCCGCTCGTTCCACACGTAGCGGAGGAGTTGTGGCGCAAGCTCGGCCACACCGACACGCTCACGTACGTGCCGTTCCCAGTCGCCGACGCCATGTATCTGGTCGACGAGACGATCGAGTATCCGGTTCAGGTCAACGGGAAAGTTCGTGGCCGCGTGACGGTCGCCACCGAGGCTGATGCGGCAACCGTCGAAGCCGCCGCACTCGCCGACGATCGGATCGTCGCTTCACTCAACGGAGCCAAACCAACGAAGGTCATCGTGATCCCTGGCCGAATGGTCAACATCGTCGTCGAGGACACGATCGGCCTGACAGATATCGTCACCGCAATCTGAGACGAGCCCTTGCGCTGCGGCCTAGCCGGCGCGATGATGATCTCAGTCCGTGAGATGCACCCAGGGGTATCAGACCCATGGCTGTCGGATTCCGACAGACCGTGGCTCCCGATCCCAAAACCCGTTCCGGGTCAATCGGAACCATCTCACGGGCTGCTTCGCGTCGGCCTTGCGTCACATTGCCGAGAGATTGACTTCTGACGCCTTGACCGATACCCACACGTAGTCGCCAACATCTCGCTCGAGCACCGCCAGTCCAGATGGCGTGACCTCGGCGACAAGCGCAAACGGCGATCCCAGACGGACTCGTATCCGGTCGACGCTGCGATCGATGTTCAAGATCTCCGCCCGCCACACGTTGCGAGGACTGCCTTCTGGCCGCTCTCGATGCAGCGAGATCGCCTGCGGGCGGACGGACGCCAGCGCCTCCCCATCGGCGAGATCATGCGCACCGACAACGAGCTCGGCACCGACTGCGGTCACCAGCAGATCGCCGCGCAGTACGCCGCGGATCAAATTTGTTCCGAGTAACTCGGCGACGTAGGACGTCCGCGGCGCTGACGCGAGGTCAAACATGGTTCCCGATTGGGTGACACAACCATGTTCCAGAACGATCACCCGATCGGCGAGGGCGTAGGCGTCGACGGGGTCGTGGGTCACGACGATCCTGGCGGCGTGGGTCTGGTCGAGGCGGGCGTCGAGATCTCGTCGGACCGCACCTCGCGCTGCGACGTCGAGCGCCGCCAGCGGCTCATCGAGCAGCAACACGTCGGGCTCGATCGCTAACGCACGGGCGAGCGCGACCCGCTGGGCCTGGCCACCCGAGAGAGTCGCCGGCTTCTGCGCAGCGATGCCGGAAATGTCGAACGCCGACAAGAGGTCTACCGCTGTGCGGCGTGCCTCGCCTGCAGCGACGCCTCGCGCCCTGAGACCGAAGGCCACGTTGTCGAGCGCCGACAGATGATCGAACAGCAGGTACTGCTGGAATGCCACTCCGACACGCCGACGCTCGGGCGCTACGAAGGTGCCTATCGACGGGTCGTCCCACACTGTTCCGTCGAACGCGATCAGACCGCGATCGGCCGGTTGGAGACCGGCGATCGCCCGTAACACCGTCGATTTACCAGCACCATTCGACCCGACCAACGCGACGGTCTCACCTCGTTCAATCGTGAACGCCGCCGCTAACGAGAAGTCACCGAGGTCGACGCCAATCTCGACTTGCAAACTCACGGACCACCCCCGAACGCCGCCCCGACCCACCGATCCCGAAGCCCGACCAACACGCCGAACGAAACTGCCACGAGCAGCAGGCTCAACAGAATTGCGTGATCAAGATCATTCTCAAGCGCCAGGTAAGTGGCGAGCGGCACGGTGCGGGTGGTCCCTGGAAAACTTCCGGCGAACGTGATCGTTGCTCCGAACTCGCCGAGCGCTCGCGCCCACGTCAGCACGAGTCCGGAGACCACGGCCGGTTGGATCGATGGCATGGTGACCCGCCGAAACACGTACCAATTCGACCCGCCGAGCGTTCGAGCGGCCTCCTCCTTGGCAGGGTCGAGCGATCGCAGCGCGGCCTCGACAGTGAGCACCAGGAACGGCATTGCCACAAACAGTTGGGCGACGACGACGGCCGACGTCGTGAACGGCAACGAAACCCCGAAGGCGTCGAACACCGGACCACCGACGATGCCGCGCCGTCCAAGCGCCAGGAACAAGGCGACACCGCCAACCACGGGTGGGAGCACCATCGACAACGTGCACAGGGCTCGTAACCATCGCCGTCCGGGTATCTCACTCCGCGCCAACACCCATGCCAGCGGAACTCCGAAAACGACAGCCAGGAATGTGGTGATGAGGGACGTAACGATCGAAAGCGACAATGCCGATTGCACGTCGTCATCACGGACGAACTCCGGCAGTGATGACCACGGTGCCTTCGCCAGCAGTGCGACGAACGGCAACGCGAAGAACGATGCTCCGACGAGACCGAGTGCCAAGATCGGTCGAGATGGCCGGGACCATATACCGGGGTGCGGTGTCACGGGAGTCCGAATCCCGCCGCTTCGAGGGTAGATCGACCGGCCGGTCCGAGAACGAAATCGATGAACTTTGCAGTGGCAGCGGCATCGCCCGGTCGATCGTCTGACGATGTGACTGACCCGATCGCGTACTCAGCGACGACGTTCTGGTCGGTCGGGATATCGACTGCCTGCGCATTGGATTCGGAAGCGAGGTCGGTGCGATAGACGATTCCGGCGTCTGCTTCACCGAGGGCGACTTTTGATAGAACGGCCCGAACGTTCTGCTCCAACGAGGCTGGCGTCACTGACACCCCCGCTACGGCCAACACCTCGGCTGCGTACTTGCCAGCCGGAACCGTCGTATCGGCAAGCACAACGATCAACTCAGGGGTAGCAAGGTCGCTCAGGTTACGGATGTTTTTCGGATTGCCTAATTCGACGGCGATCGCAAGCGTGTTTGTGGCAAACACCTGTGGTGGTCCAGCAACATCGCCAACGGCGATCGCCGCCTCGAGAGTCGCCAAATCCGCCGACGCAAACACATCGGCCGGCGCACCTTCGCGAATCTGGGCGGCCAACGCTGACGACCCAGCGAAGTTGATCACCACGTCGGTAGCAGGGTACTCCGACTCGTACGCCGCTTCGATGCGAGCGAAGGCCTCCGTGAGCGACGATGCAGCGAACACGTTGACGGTGACGTTGAGGGAGACCGGGTCAGCGTCGGAGTCCGAACGTCCACAGGCGGACAGCGCTGCGACCACCGCTGTGCAGCCGGCAAGCGAGATCACCAATCTCCCGAGCCGCGGCGTCATCTTCCGTACGCTAGTCAGCTTCTGACTAGCTGATCAACTCTGGCTAGAATCAAGCAATCGAGAAACACCAACTCTCTCTTGCCGACCACGCCTGTTTGGCGATCATCGCCGGACAGCCTGTGCACGGTTGGGCGATCGTGCGGTTGCTCCAACCCTCCGGCGAACTTGGTCGAATTTGGTCGCTGACACGACCGCTCACGTATCGATCGCTCGACCGGATCGTTGACTTTGGCCTGGTCACAAGGACGCAAACTGGCCGGCGCGCCGACCTCACCGTTACCCCAAATGGACGACAGGTTGCGCTCGAATGGCTCGAACAGCCGGTCGAGCACGTCAGGCAGGTCCGCACCGAATTCCTGTTGAAACTCGCACTGCGGTCGCGCGCTGGCTTACCGATCAATGTGCTCGTGCTAGCTCAGCGAGCCACACTCGCATCCGCGCTCGAGGCCCTCACCGCCCCATCTCCCTCTGGCGACGACGACCCCGTCGCCGTGTGGCGCCGACACTCGGCAGGTGCGACGCGCGACTTTCTCGACGATCTCGCCCGATCAGCCGGTTGAATCGAAACACCATCACGACGTCGCCTATCCTCCCGGCATGATCATTCACCGGAGCCCACTGCCCGACGTCGATATACCTGAAGTGGCGATCACCGAATTCGTGCTTCGACGAGCCAGCGAGATCCCGGATCGCGCCGCGATCATCGACGGACCGTCAGGCCGCACATACACATTTTCCGAGCTCAGCGACATGATTCACCGGTTCGCAGGAGGTCTCGTCGCAAACGGTTTCAAGCCTGGCGACACACTCGCGCTGATGGCACCCAACGTGCCCGAATACGCAATCGTGTTCCACGGGGTGGCGGTCGCCGGCGGCACCGTCACGACTGTGAATCCGACGTACGGCGCTGACGAAGTCCGATTCCAATTGCAGGACGCCGGAGCGTCTTGGCTGGTCACGATCGGGATGTTCGCCGACGTCGCTCGCCAATCGATCGAAGCAACCAACATCACAACGGTGTACACGCTGGACGGGGCTGAAGGAACCGAGAACGCAATGTCGCTGTTCGGTGAGCCGATCGCGCAGGTTCCGGTTGACGTGCACGAGTCGGTAGTCGTGCTCCCCTATTCCTCCGGAACCACCGGCCTCCCGAAAGGTGTGATGCTGACGCATTACAACTTGGTCGCAAACATTTGCCAATGCGAACACGCCATCAAATACGACAGCGAGGGTGAGGTTGCGTTCGCGTTCCTGCCGTTCTTTCACATCTACGGGATGCAGATCCTGATGAACGGTCTGCTGGCACATGGGGTCACCATTGTCACTCAACCACGGTTCGATCTCGAGCAGGCACTGACGCTGATCCAGCAACACCGGATCACCCGATTTCCCGTCGTACCTCCGGTTGTCCTGGCACTTGCCAAGCACCCGCTCGTCGATCAGTTCGACCTGTCGTCGCTCAGGCAAATCTTTTCGGGTGCCGCTCCGCTTGGTGCCGAACTCGCCGCTGAAGCATCGGCACGGGTTGGCTGCGAGGTCGTGCAGGGCTACGGCATGACCGAGTTGAGCCCGGTCAGCCACGCCACCCCTGCCGGCGACTTCCGGCCGGGCAGCTCGGGTGTGACCGTGTCGAACACCGAGATTAGAATTGTCGACCCCGATTCCGGTGAAGATCGCGGGTTCGGCGAATCAGGTGAACTCTGGATCCGAGGCCCTCAGGTGATGAAGGGGTACCTCAACAACGACGAGGCAACCCGTAACACGATCGATCCAGACGGTTGGCTCCACTCGGGAGACATCGCCGTGATCGACGAACACAACCATGTGTCAATCGTCGACCGAGTCAAAGAACTGATCAAGTACAAGGGTTTCCAGGTACCGCCCGCCGAATTGGAGGCGTTGCTGATCTCGCACCCACAGATTGCCGATGTCGCCGTGATCGGTGTGCCCAACGACGAAGCAGGTGAACTGCCGAAGGCGTTCGTCGTTCGCCAGCCCGGCTCGACGTTGACCGGCGACGAAGTCAAGGCCTTCGTCGCCGAACACGTGACGAGCTACAAGCACATCAGGATCGTCGAATTCACCGACAGCATCCCGAAATCGCCAAGCGGCAAGATTCTTCGCCGGATGCTTCGCGACGCGAGCAAATAGCACAAGGATTCTAGCCTGATGTGACCGAGTGAGTTTTCGTTCGCACCAACTGCACTTGATGACATGACCCACCCCAGATTTCACGGTCGCGTCAAGATATTGCCGATTTATTGACACGCGATCGCCCTTGATGGCTACGCTCAGCGTTAACTCATGCCTCGGGAGCACATACCATGACCACCATGATGACCACGTCGTCACAGCTATCGTCACACCGAAATCTCCGATCGTTGTCTGGTGCGTTCGTTGCGATCGTCGGTATCGCAACAGCGTTGTTCGGCATGTCACCCGGTTCAGTCGGCGCTGACCTTCCGACCCAGACCGTTCCGCTCAATAACGCCTCGGCCGGACCTGGTACGGACTGTCCTGACAGCGTCAACTCGTACTGGCATTTTGTGACCGCACCGAACAACGCAAGCTTCTCGTTTGTTTCGATCACGCTCGACCTGAATGGCACTTCTTTCACGTTCAGCGGCAGCCAGATCATCCCCAACGGAATCCAGACCGACAACGTGTTTGTCGCTGTTCCGACAGGACACGCGATCACAGACATCGTCCAGGCCACATCGTTTGCGAACATCGCGCCCGAGACCGGCGACGTGAGCTTCGTGTGGTCGCACGTCTGTGCCGGCACGGGAAGCACGACCACGACGAGCACGACCACGACGGAACCCGAAACGACGACCACGACGGAACCCGATACGACGAGCACTACCACCACCTCCACCTCGACCACGACCACGACGAGCACGACCACCACCTCGACCACGACCACGGAACCTGAGACCACCTCGACGCTGGCGGTGGCAAGCGCTGGCCCGACGACGACCACCACCACGACGACCACCACGACGACGCTGGCGGTGGCAACCGCCGACCCGGCAACCACATTGGTCTCCGCCGCCGGTCCGGATCCCGCGATCGCGGAACTACCGAGGACCGGCTCCAGCAGCAGCGGGCCGCTGGTACTGCTCGGCGGAGTGCTGGTACTGCTCGGTGGCGTGATGCTGCTCGGTACCCGTCGTCGACCAATCAACTGAGAACCTCAGCCTCGCGCCGCTTCGGACGAAGTCAACGTCAAGTCGAAGACCGGGGACCGGACCGGTCATCCCCAACCTGATTTTCCCCGAAGGACCGTCAACTCGATCGTTTCTTCCACGACCGTGCCTTCCGGCGGCGCGGCTTCGGCACTCGTCACTGGTGTCGCTAGCGAGGCGAACGAATTAGCTGAACGGCACTGCCACTCGCCGGTGGGCTAGTCACTCAGTTCCCTGTTCTGAACCGAGGAGGTCACAGGATGCTCAGTGACCCTCGATGGTGACCGCTCCTGAGCCGAAGCAGGTGAATGACGATGCGACTGCCCAGCGGCTGAGGTCGTCATCGGACAGCCATCGCTGCCGAACAGAGCTGACGGCCTGTCCGAACGGCAAACCCCCAGCGAGTTCGCCGTGAACCTCGGCGATGAAATCGGCACATTCGAGATCACGAACAACCGTAAGTGGGGCGAGCACGGCGGCCGCACCTCTAGCGAGCATCACCGACGCAAGTCCCAGTACCTCGGAACCGTCGGCGGTCCCCTGGGCGCCACCTTCACAACTCGACAACATGACGAGACGCGCCCGCACCCGATACGGAACGGTGTCATACAGCGTCATCTCGCCGTCGTGCAGCAGCATCGTCGACATCAGCGGATGATCTGATCGGAACACGCCATGAGCAGCGACATGGACCAGGTCGAGACCCGCGAACATCGAACACATCGTTTCGGCTGTCGCCCCTGCACCAGAAGCGATTGCCGCCCCAGGATGATTGCGCTCCACGGCCGAACGCTCAACTGGTGCGCTCTCCACTCCAGGGCCGACGATCAGCCCGACGTTCCGACCGGAGCCACCCGCCCGTCGATCAGACTCAAGCCACAGTTGAGCATTTGGAGCGAGCGTCATTGATCGATGAGCGAGGCTCGGCAGGCCCGACCAGGGAATCGCGTGCAGTCCGCCGACAGGCACCATCACGACATCGGCATCCAAGGGGATCCTGAGCGGCGAGATCACCAAGTCATCGAGCAGCGCAGCGCTATGGATCGCGTTGCGGCTGGGACCATCGGGCTCGGCCGAGGCGCGGTCCAACCAAACCAGCACCCGATCGCGCGCCCGAAGAATCGCTCGAGTGTCGCCAACATCAACGAGCCGGCTCCCCGATTGGTCGACGACGACGGCCCACGTGCGAGAACCGGAGAGCACCCATTCGACCAACACCTGGTTGCCCAGACGAACTGACAACTCCCGACTCAACTGGTCGGCACCCTCAGCGCTCAGCGGCCGGTGTCGCTCTGACTCGACCAGTTCGTCGTGGAGCGCCCGCGCCCGCGTCCCTTCAGCAACGGCAAACACGATCTCAGCATTGCCCTGCTCAATGGCCAGATCGATCGCGAGTTGCGAAAGGTCCTCCCCCAACCGCATCGCCGCCGACCGCCGCTCCAGGGACTCGGCCTCGGTCACGATGTCGTCAAGGCGATCAAGGCCCGAGCGACATGCGTCAAGTGCCCAGGGCCGGTCGTCAGAAAGCGCCCTACCAATCGCCTCCGCGTACCAACCGATCAGCGCCAGGTCTCGCTGCGAGCTCCATGCTCCGAGTCGCAGGTGGTTCAGATCGTCGGCGATCATCTCGTACAGACCGAATCGGTGTCCTGCTCTGACCCGAGCGATCATGAGTTCATCCGCTAGTTGGTTCCACCCAGCAGCCCTGAGGTCGTCAACGATGTCGCCCGTTGCGACGATGCACTCGCCTGCGGCAGCGGCATGCTCAGCGCCCTGCAATGCGGCGTGAGCACCAACCGATCGAGCATGGGGGATCATGTCGTGGCGACCTGAGGAGCTCAGGATCCTACGGGCGCTCTCGGCCGATCGACGAGCGTCGCGCAGCCGACCTGCCGCCAACTCGGCCCTCGCGAGCAACAGTTGGGCGTCGCCAAACACAACCTTGTTGCCACCAGGGGCAACCAGCGCGACAGCCATCCGAGCGGCTGATACGGCGTCACTCACAAGCCCGGAGTGCATCATCACTTCGGCGCGATCGATCTCCATGATCGCCACGGTTCGAGCCGGATTCCCAACCTCAGCAAAGAGTCGAGCAGCGGCTTCGAAGCAGCGCATCGACCGTGAAAGGTGACGCGCCCGTCCGTGCAGGACCCCAAGGTTCGCCATACAAAGCGCTCGATACGTCGTCATGCCGATCGATTGGGCGATTGCCTCGGCGATCACAAAATCATCCTCGGCAGGTCCCAATCGCCCTTGCTGGAGCAACACGAGACCGCGGTTCAGGTGTACGCGAACGCGATCGCGCTGCTCGCCTCCTGTGACAAAGATACGTTCACTGAGATCTAGCTGTTTGAGGGCGTCGGTAAGCCTGCCGGCATGGTGAAGCACGTAGGCCATCTGTAGTCTCACGCGTCCAAGATGCACGCCGTCGCTGTGCCTTGCGAGCCCTTCCAGCGCTGCCAAGCCCTCCTCGACCTGACCGCCCTCGGCAAGCACCACGGCCGCACTCATGGCGATCGACCATCGCAGTTCCGGCTTGCCGGCGAACGCGCTGGCCGCCATCGCGACCCGCGCCTCTCGTTGCGACTCGGGAAGCAGACCAAGTTCGAAAAGCGACCTACAAGCGGCACCATGAGCGAGGGCGACGACGTCGGGTTCGACCGCTGACGTGGCGAGCAGCCGACGGGCTTCAAGGAGCGCTTGAGCAGGACCGCCGAGAACGAGTCGGTCCCAAAACTCTGACTCACGAAAATCGGATGCCGTCACGTTCGCCACGTGCCATGCTCTCACGATGAACAGTAATGAGCCGAAAGGTCGAACCTTGTCATCGCTTCCGAATAATCCTTGGGACCTACGCGTGCAGTTCCGCTCCGAAGAGACAGGGCCGCCGTTTGCCTATCGCCCGAATGAATTGATCACTTCTCGCGACGCCGTCTCGCAGATCGCCCGTCGCCTCGGCGTCAGCGAGTCCTATCTCATTGTCGAATCAATTTCTTCTGATTCCGATGACCTCCGGCAGCTTGTTCTCGTTCGAGGGGTGCCTAACCCAGTTCAGACTGCCGCCGACCTCAAGCTGATGGGTTTCGCCGCACAACTCAATCACGTGTTCTTCGCTCACCCGATGAGCAATCCATATCCGGGTGGCGGACCATATCCGGGTGGCGGACCATATCCGGGTGGCGGACCATATCCGGGTGGCGGACCATATCCGGGTGGCGGACCATATCCGGGCGGCGGACCATATCCGGGCGGCGGACCATATCCGGGCGGCGGACCATATCCGGGCGGCGGACCATACCCCGGCGGCGGACCATACCCCGGCGGCGGACCATACCAGTTCGGTTGTTGTTGTGAATCACCATGCGGGCACTGGAGCGGACAGATCGAGGCGCCCAGAGCAACTTCGGCGATTCCCGCGATTGCACTATCAGGCGCAGAATTATCTCATCGAAAAGCGACCGGGGCAACCTGCAACGTTCTGGTGCTCGACACCGGCAGCTGGCCGGACATAGTGGCGGCGGGGGCGACGATCAACCCGATCGCCCAGGCGGCCAAGGACCTGCTGGGCACAGTCATGGTGGGAAGCGATCCTGACCTGTGGGATGGAGACGGCAACTTTGTTCTCGACCCAACGGCTGGTCACGGTACGTTCATCGCTGGCATCTTTGCCAACCTTGCTCCAGGGTCTCGCGTCCATTGCGAGCGCGGGTTGAGTTCATACGGCGACACCGATGACGCCACGATCGCAAGCATCCTGCTCGAGCAGTTTCCTCCTGGCGCAGTCGATCCGCCGTTCGACATTGTCTCGATGTCATTTGGTGGTTTCTGTGACGCTGACGACCCGCCGATTGCGATTGCCCAGGCAATCGCAACAATCCAGGCCCGATATGCACCACCCGATCCTCAATCACGAGATCTCATCCGCGAACGCGTCGTGTTCGTGGCGTCGGCAGGCAACGAAGGTTCGTGCCGCCCCACCTGGCCAGCGTCGTTTGAGCATGTGATCGCCGTCGGAGCACTCGGCCCGAGCGGGCCGGCGTGGTTCACCAACTATGGACCGTGGGTCAACGCGTGTGCACCTGGCGTCAATGTCGTCAGCACGTTCTTCGATCTCGGACCCGATGCCCGATTCGACGCCAGCGATTTCGACGGCTGGGCCAAGTGGAGCGGGACGTCGTTCTCGGCACCGATTGTGGCGGCATCGATCGCTTGGGAGTGGATGTGCCGTGGTGGTGAAGGCCGACCTGGCGATGCTGCGGCTTGGTTGTTGGACCGTCCGGGGCACTTCCGGTATCCATGGCTCGGCACCGTGGTTAACCCCCACTGACGCTGAATCCGGTCCAAACGCTCGAAACGCGCATGGACACCCGGGTGCTGAGTTGTCAGCCGATGATCCAGGGGGTGACGATCTTCCCGCTCGGCAGATCGACTTCGATTCGCACCGGAAGCACTCGGGCGTCAACAACCAGCTCACCCAAGTCATCGGTGCGCTCCTCGATCGAACCCTCCGCGGTCACCACTCGGCAGAGCACCGACAGCGGCGGTTCTATCATCACGATCAACGACGTCGACGTGAGGTGGACCCGCACAACAGCTCCGTTCGCTCCGTACCGGAACGAACGCCGCTCGGTCGACGTACCGCGCACCCCAACCAGTTCATCGCTGGCCGAGTCGAACAACAGCTCGGCCAACTCGGCATCGGCATTCCGCCACGAGAACGCTGTGAAAGCGGCGTCGAGCAACGACGCTGGAACCGGATCAAGGTCGTGTTCGAAGGCGTCACCGACTCGCACGAGCAGATCATCGAATGCAGCATCACCGTTCACGATTCGCCCCCTGGTTCGGGATCCAGTAACGATTTCATTTTCTCAAGGCACCTGCGACGAGACGGCCCGAGCGAGCCGATCGGACGCCCCAGCTGCTCACTCGCCTCGTCATACGGAATTGGCGGGTCAGCAAGCACGAGTACGGCAATGATCTCTCGGCACGTCTCATCCAGCCGGGCGAACGCAGCTCGTGTGGAGCGACGCTCCTCGTCGAGCACCATTCCCTTCGAATGTTCACCGTCATCGTCAATCAACGTGTTGAGCAGGTCGCCGATCCCCCCGCCACTTCCCGCCCACGATTCGGTCAGCGACACATGTTGCCGACCACGCTGACGCAGGATCTGACGAACCTCATTGCAGGCGGTCGTAGTCAGCCACCCCGGCAACTTCTCGGGCTCCCGGATCGTGTCGAGCCGCTCGGCCAATCGCAGCCAGGTGGCCGCAAATGCGTCGTCACGGACCTCGTGATCGTAAGTCATCATGTTGACCGACTTCCAGACCACCCGGTGTAGTCGCTCGACGAGCGCATTCCAGGCAGTTTGATGACCAGCAAGCGCACCGGCGACCAGTTCAGTGATCGGCTGGTCCGCCGAGAATCGCTCGCCACTGGACATACCGACGACTCTATGCGGCGACCCTGTGTGGTCAGTGCAACCGGTTCCATGACAACTTCCATGAAACCTTCCATAACACCTTCCATGGCACCTTCCATAGCACCACAGAGGCTGCTCACTCGAAATTGATACGCGATGTCAGAACTCGATTCCAATCGCGCGTCAATGCGTCTCGGCCAGCACCCGGACTGTGTTCAAGTTTCGGGCCGTTGCGGTGACGCCGAACGCCCGCTCGAACACCTCAATCGTGAGCCTCGACCGACCGGAACCATTCGGATAGGTGAGATAGATCTCTCGACCGTCGATCGCCCACCGGTCGGGAAGATACGCGTTCGGATCAAGCGCAGCGACCAACAACGGGTCAGGCACAGCGGAGAGAAACTGGATCTGCAGGAACTTCGGCTCGACTGCGCCGTCGGCGTCGGGGTGTCGCCTTGCGATCGTGACGAGTTGGTTGTGAGTTCGCACGACGACTGGCACCTTCAGTGCATGGCGCTCGGCGATCGCCTTCGTGATTCCTTTGCTGACCATCTGTTCATCGGTGGCTGCAGAATCGAACACGACGTTGCCGCTTTGGATGTATGACTGCACGTTCGTGTGGCCGAGTGATGTCAGGGTCTCACGCAACTCCGCCATGGGCAGCCTGTTGCCACCGCCGACATTGACTCCGCGTAGCAGAGCAACCCACCGCGTCACGACAATGATCTCATCACATGTTGCAGCCCGGCTTCGTACAGCGCCTCGAGTTCGATCGGGTCGACGTGCCCACTATTGACCAACTCGAGCATCACGTATCCATGGACGGTCGCGAACACGTGATACGCCTGCGTTTCAATGTCTCCGCCACGGCTTACGGCGCGCACAGCTTCGATCAAGAGTCCGAACGACTGGACAGCGCGTTCGAGGGCGGCCTGGCTTGGGACAAATTCTGGTACGGCTCGGCCGAACATCACGAGATATTGCGTCGGATGGGTGAGAGCCCATCGGCGGTACGCCCGGCCCGATTCCACGAATTCTCGCGCCTGGTAGGCAGGCGTCAACGCACGATCGAACGATTCGAACCCATCGACGTAAATCGCTTCGACGACTCCATGTTTCCCGCCGAAGTATGTGTAAACACCCGTCGTCGAGCAGCCGGCCTGCTGGGTAATGCTGCGCACGGTCAGCGCCCCGGCACCGTCGCGGCGTAGGACAGTTAGCGCCGCATCGAGCAGCACTTCGCGCATAGCGGGGGTTGACAGCACCGTGGTCACGTAACTAAGTTACATCAGTAACTAAGTTACGTGACGGATCGATAGGAGAACCGAATGTCTGCAACCGAAACCACCAGCACTGACGTCAGCCTGTACCTCTCTGGAAACTACGCGCCGATCACTGAGGAGGTCACCGCTGTCGACCTACCGGTCGACGGCGAACTGCCAGCCGAACTGAACGGTCGCTACCTGCGCAACGGGCCGAACCCGGCGGGCGACGTCGACCCACTCACCCATCACTGGTTCATGGGTGACGGAATGGTGCACGGCATCCGACTCCACGATGGCAAAGCCGATTGGTACCGCAATCGGTATGTCGGCTCGTCGGCGATCAGCACTCGGCGTGGTCAGCCCGATATCGCCGGTCCGAACTGGAGCGGGATGCAGGTCGGCCCGAACACCAACGTCGGTGGCTTCGCCGGAACGACGTGGGCGATGGTCGAGGCAGGCGGCTGCCCCGTGGAGTTGACGTACGAACTCGAAACTATCGGTCGCAACGATTTCAACGGCACGCTGCCGGGAGCGTTCACTGCGCACCCGAAGCTGGATCCGGCGACCGGCGAGATGCACGCAATGGTGTACGCCTGGCAGCAGTGGATGGATCACGTCCAATACGTGGCTGTGGCGCCTGACGGTCGAGTCCGTCACACCCTCGACATCCCACTTCCAGGTATGACGATGCTGCACGACATGTCGCTCACCGAGCGATACGCCGTCATCTATGACCAACCGTGCACGGTCGATTTCGACCTCGCCTTCGCCGGCCGTTTCCCGTTCCGCTGGAACCCTGACTACGGCAACCGAGTCGGGCTACTCCCCCGCCACGGCACCTTGACCGACATCGTGTGGATCGACGTTCCGATCGGATACGCCTTTCACCCGATGAACTCGTACGACACGCCGGACGGACGCGTGGTCATCGACTTGTGCGTCTACGACCAGATGTTCAAGAACGATATCCTCGGGCCGTTCGGCGACGAAGGCCTCGCCAGGCTCGAACGCTGGGAACTCAACCCAGCAACACGATCCGTGTCGGTCACGGTGATCGACGAGCGACCGAGCGAGTTTCCTCGTCATCGCGGTTCACTCAGCACCAAGCCGTACCGCTACGGATATGCCGTCTCCCCGTCGCAAGACCGAACATCGGGGTGGCCGACGGTCAAATACGACCTGCACACCGGGGCACGTGAGGTGTTCGACCACGGGCCTGGCCGCGCCAGCGGTGAGCCGGTGTTCATCGGACGCCACGGCAGCACCATTGAAGACGACGGCTGGCTCGTCACGTATGTGCACGATCTCGGTCGCCAAACCGCCGAGTTCGTCGTGATCGATGCCCAGGATTTCGGGCGCACCGATTACGTCGCCAGAGTCCCGCTCCCGCAACGGATCCCATTCGGCTTCCACGGCAACTGGATCAGCGACCGATCGGTTCCACCTACGTGACGGAAATCTTGCTGTAATCCAGACCCGCAATCCAGATCTTCAACGGCCCCGGATGAGTGATGGGATCCTCTCAGGCCCGACCAAATCTCTGAACGCGCTGACCGAGTAGCCGGTCGCCGTTACTGAAGTTCGAGCACGCGCGGTTGCGGAACGGGGCAGTCCGAAGAGTGGGCCCATCTCGCCGAAGTGGTCGCCCCCGCCTAATGTGGCGAGTACCACGTCCCCATCCGGCGTCTCACGAACCACGTCGACCTGCCCATCGTTGATGATGTAGATCAGATCACTCGGATCACCCTGCCGAAACAGATCCTTTCCAGCGTCCAAGACAACCTGCCGCGGGGCCGAATCGTTGGATGGCAGGAAGTTCGGACGCATCTCGATGATCTGATCCGCCAGCGCAAGCATTCGATCGTCGTGCGTCGATACCACGACGACACGACCACCGTCTGTGAGCCGACGAATCAATCTGAGCACGCCCTCCACCTGCACGTAATCGAGATGGGCGGTCGGTTCATCAGCGAGCACGAGCGGAGGATCGAGCGCCAGCGCACGTGCGATCGCGACACGCTGTTGCTGCCCTCCGCTCAACGCATTTGGTCGATGGGTCAACCGATCGCCAAGGCCGACACCCTGGAGCAGTTCAATCGATTTCGACTTCGCTGCCGCCGCCTTGACTCCTGCCGACCGCATCGGAACAGCAACATTTTCGACACTGGTCAGACTGGGCACCAGGTTGAAGGCTTGGAACACAACGCCAACTCCGTGTCTCCGGTATTGAGTTAGCGCCCCACCTGAGAGTGAGGTGATCTCAGTGTCACCGTAGATGATCGAGCCGGCGGTCGGTTTCAGGATCGCCGACAAACACGAGAGCAACGTTGTCTTGCCACAGCCCGACGGTCCGAGCAGGAGCGCCAATGTCCCTGCCTTCACGGTCGCATTCATGTTGTCGAGCGGGCGCACCGTGTAGTCACCCTTCGAGAACTCGACGGTGAGATCCTTAATTCGCAGGTCGGCAGCCGGAGTGGTCACATCAGCCCCCAAATGCCAGTGCCGGTTCGACGGTCGCCGTCTTGCGAAGCGCGATCAGGCTCGCCAGCAGACCGACGACCACGGTCACTACAGGAAGCAGTAGGAATCCGCTCGACGGGATCTCGATGTTCATCGGAAAGATCGGGGACAACACAACCGCTAGCACGGCGGCGAGCGCCGCCGCCGCCAGCGACAACACGATCGCCTGCATCGCCAGGCCGGCTCCGATCGCCGCTGTCGATGTGCCGGTAGCTTTGAAAACGGCGAAGTCACGTGTCCGTTCCATCGCCTGCAAGTAGAGCACCGACCCGATGATCGTTGCCGCCACGATCCAGAGCAGGATCTTCATCAGTCTGATCGACGCCAATGCATTGTCGAGCGGCCGCAACACGTCGTCTTTTACTTCGGTCCGCGTCATGAGTCGGAGCCCATCGGGTACCTCAGTCGGCATGGCGCTGTAGAGGAATGCCGTGGCATAGGGCTGCCCTTGGACACCGATCAGCTGGGCATCGGCCAACGTGATGTAGACGATCGGGAGGCCGGCGAACAGACGCTGGCCGGACACCGTATCGACCACATCAAACGTCAAACCACCGAGCGGGAGCGACGAACCGATGTCAACGCCGA
The DNA here is from genome assembly GCA_031422395.1 of Ilumatobacteraceae bacterium. Lineage (GTDB taxonomy): Bacteria > Actinomycetota > Acidimicrobiia > Acidimicrobiales > Ilumatobacteraceae > Ilumatobacter. The sequence continues at coordinate 18,959 of JANPLQ010000130.1, forward strand.
CCAATGCTTGATCAACGATGGCTTGACCGGTTTCAGGACCGGCAGACGTGAAACCAAGCACCACGACGTCAACCACTTCATCGTGAACGCGCACGGTCTGACGAAGCACCATCATCGGTTCGGCATCGTCACCTCCGGCATCAACCGAGACAGGATTGAACGATGTGAACGGACCTGACGCTTGTGCTGATACGGCCCACGTTTCACCGCCGACAGCGGCGAGCGTGCGATCCACTTCGCGTGAGAACGACTCGGCGAGACCCGTCATGATCAAGCCCATCGCGAACACCAGCCCGACGCCGGCCATCGCGATCACAAACCGCTTGCGTCGCCACTGCAGATCACGCAGCGCGGCCCGAATCACGTCGTGCCCTGACGATCGCGTTCGGCGAGCCAATCAACGATTTGCGGTCGGGCGGTCTCGTATCCACGTTGCATGACGTGATGCATCCTGTCGAACTCGAGCAGACCGACCCCCTCCATCTCTAACTCAAGGTACAAGTCGACCGTGCCGTCAGCCTTCATCGCACGACGCCGCCGTTCGGACCCTGTGATCATCGTGCGCACCAATACCGACCCGACTCCGGGGTATGGCGACTCGGCTGAACGACCGCGACCCCTGCTGGCGAACTTCCGGAGCACGCGCCACCCCGACACATACATGCCGTAGTTCTCATTTGTGCGCGGACCATGCTGCGGTGCCACATCGATCGCGATCACCGTGCCGATCGACGGATCGGCACGCATGATGTCAGCTGGCACGTTGTTCAGGACGCCGCCGTCGACGAGTAGGTCGTCGCCCATCGGAACCGGCGGCAGCAGACCCGGGATCGCGATGCTCGCCCGAACAGCCGTCACGAGGTCACCGCGACGGTGCACCTCGCTGCGCGATCGAGTCAGGTTGGTCGACACGCAATAGAGCGGAATCCACAAGTCCTCGATGTCATAGCCACCGAGCGAGGAAGTCAGATTGGCGGTAATCCGTTTCGCTTTGAGCAGTGACACGATCGGCACCGTGTAGTCCAGCAGCCGGTTGAACTGGTTGCCGCAAGCTGCCACGAGCTCGTCGTCATCCTCATACATCGCCGCACCAGCAGCGAAGATCGAACCCATCGACGATCCGCCAAGGCGATCAATCGGAACGCCAAGTTCACGCATCGCCCTGATCACGCCGAGGTGGGCGAAACCGCGGGCACCGCCGCCGCCAAGCACCAACCCATATCCAACACCGCCCGCCAACCTGGCGAGCCGTTCAAGATCCGACTGCCGCCCGGGTCGCAGGTGGTGTACCTCGCTGAAATGGTCACGCCGCAAGCGAGAATCAACGGGTGTCGCACGGTCAGCTGCGGTCGGCTCGACGAGAACGAGCCATCGCTGCACGCCAGTGTCGGTGCACGTCCCAAGCAACCGCTCGATCGTGTCGGCTTCGGCTGCCGTTGGCGTCGCTGAGACGAAAAACAAGACAAGATCGGCGCGTTGGACGACTCGGCGGGTCCACGACGACGGGTATCCGTCGGCGGCCAACAGTACGAAGTCGTTCACCGATTCGAATTCGTTGAGGAACTGTGAGAGCCGAACGTCACCGAGATCGGTCGGCGTCGATTGCGAGATCGCCGGGCGGGCGAGTTCGAGATCAATCGACTCGCTCGAGAGCACGCTGCACGAACCGAACCGCTGCAGGGCACTCGCCATCGACTGACACGTGACCGCCGGGTCGAGGTCGGCGACCATCACGATCGCAACGGAACGGCAAGATGACCGGATCTCGGTTGCCCGCCCCGTCGATCGCGCGACGATCCGCCGAACCACGTTCAACATCAACGCCGGGTGGTCGGTCAGGAGTTGCTCGAACGTCTCGATCGAGAAGCGAGCCAACGTCGAATCGCGCAATGCGATCACCGTCGCCGTACGCGGGCTCTGTTGGATCACGGCGATCTCACCCACGATGTCAGCCCGCCCGATCTCGCCAAGAATCGAGACGTCACCGTCAACGGTCTGGTTCAAGGCTCGTAACCGCCCGGACAGCACGAGGTATACGGCGTCTGGTTGATCGCCCTCGTTGAACAGCACCTGCCCAGCGGCAATGTCAACCCATTCGGCGGCGGCGAGCATCGCCGTCACCAAACCGGACGCTTGCTCGCCAAACAGTTCGACGATCATCCGCCCTGCCTGGACAGCGAGCAGTCGCTCACGGGCCTGGCTCGATATCCGTCGCAACTCGGACGGATTCGACTCAAGCCACAATTCAAAGTCGTGTGGCGTGATGGCGATCACCTCGACATCGCTGGTTGCGGTCAACGAGGCCGAGCGCGTCATCCCACTCAACGCTGCCACTTCACCAATCAACTCGCCAACGCCGCACGAACCCACTTCCGCTTCACCTGCGGGCGTTACGATCGATACGCCAAACGTGCCCGACCGGACAAAGAACACGTCGTCAGACGGGTCCCCCTGCCGTACCAGTACATCGCCAGCGCTCAGGCGGCGTGCGCACCCGACGGCAAACAACGATTCGAGGGCCGACCCGCGTCGAGAGACAGCGTCATCGACAACCTCGCTCATCTTTGGCACCCCTCCCCCATATCGAAAGCCAAGCGAGCATAGATCGAACCCGCACTCGGAGCTGCAGGTCGTGCCAACTTTCACCCAGAACCGCTGGGGGTGAATGGCATCAATCGCTTACGGTGTCGGCTTTCGTCGTGCGACGATCAGGGCGACAGGGCCAGAGCGACTGCGACTAGAGCGAACGTCGAACTCGCTCGGCCGATCAGCCGAACGGGTCCGGGTCGAGGCCGAAGCCATCCTCGAGTGTGCCCTCGTCGAGCAGGAAGCCGGCGTCGAGTCCACTGTTGACTCCGCCGTCGAGAGCGTCGAGCGTGATGCCTTCGTAGAGACCGGCGATATCGCCACCTTCGAGGGCGGCGCTTGGCCGGGGGGTGAAGTCGCCGGGGTTGATGTCTTCTCCGCCGCCTCCTACGAGCGGGTCGTTGGGGTCGACGGTGTCGGGACCTTCTGGGTCAATGCCGATCGGCGCGGTGCCGACGATCTCGAGGCCTGCGCCATCGGGGTTGCCGTCGATCACGCCGGGGTGGATCGGGACGTCGAGACCAATCGCAACGGCGCCCGACGAGACCGCGATCGGGGCGACCGAGTCATCGACATACGGCCCGCTCGGGTTGGTGGTCGTTGGGTCGAGACCGGTGGTGACGATCTGGGCGACGATCGGTGACAGGCGCATCGGCATCCCGATCACATCGGCGTCCGGGTTGATGTAGACCGCCGCCTCCCCGCTGGTGCCGTCGTCGAGAACGCCGTCGTCATCGGGGTCGGCTTCTTCTTCGTCGTCATCGGCGGGTTGCTCACCGTCGTCGTCGGTGGTGCCCGCATCGGTGTTGGTGTCGTCACTGCCCGCGTCGGCGTCGGCGTGGAGGTGAAGTTCGCCACCCTTGGGTGTCCCGTCGGTATTGAAGAACTGCACCGTGCCGGTGTCGTCGTACTCGCGTTTGAAGCCCGCCTCGCCCATATCGGTTTGGGTGTAGGTGCGGCCGTCTTCGGTTGTTCCTGTGGTGGTCGTGCCGGAACCTTCGATCGAACCTCCGGTGAGTGCGTCCTCGTCGACGTCGAACCGGTCGGTGAGTTGGGTGCCGGTCGTCGTGCCCGTGTTGAGGCCCGAACTTGAACCGTCGCCGCTCGCTCCCGTTGCGCCGATCTGGCCGGCGATGTCGTCGGCGATCTGACCGACGTTGTCTGCGATCTGCGTGGGTGTCGGTGCGGGGGTGGCTGGTTGAGCCGGGACCGGTGCTTCGACGTCTTGTTGGTCGCTCTCGGTCACCCCCGAGGGGCTTGTCGGCGTCGTGGCCCCTGGCAAACCGGTCGAACCGGTCGGGCTGGTCGGGGCGTCGACCATCCGATCGAGCACGCCCTCAGCCTGGTTGGTGCCCGCAAGCCCGGTGCCCGACGGGCCCGTGGTCGTGGTCGCGGTCGTGGTCGTAGTCGTGGCATCGCCGGTCGATGTGCCCCCCATTCCGATCTGGGTTACTCCGCTTGGCGACGTTCCCCACGTCTCTGCCCAGCCCGGCTCGATCGCCAAGATCGACTTGGCTAGCTGTGTGTTGCCGAGCGTCGTCAGGTCGACTCCGAGTTGGTTGAGGGTGTTGCCGTCGGCGACCAACTGGTCGTGGGTGGCGTTGGAGAATGCGTCAGTCGCGGCGGCATCAAGGGTGATCCCCCTGGCGGTGTTGTAGCTCGTCCACGCCTCGAGGTCACGCTCGGTCAAGGCTTTGACGAGGTCGGCCTGCGCCTGGATGTACGAGGCCTCGAGCTCGGGTGGAACCGGCGTCCCGTCGATGACGTTGAGTTGGTTCGCAAACGAATAGCGAAGTAACACGTCGGCGCTGGCGATGCCACGCTCGAAGACCGCATCGTCGAACGCGGCCTGCTGCTCGGGCGTCAGTTGACGTTGGAGGTCGGCGGCCACCATCGCCTGTTGCACCGGGTCTGGGTTGAGTTGCTGGAGCAGCTCGTAGCTGCGGTCGGCTTGTGCCTGGAACTCAGGGATCTGGTTCTCGGGGATTGACTTGTTCTGCCCGTACCTTTCCTCGATCGTGTTCGACAGACCGTCGCCATCCCAGTCGTCGTCGGTCGAACCCGGCGTCGGAACGATCGCCAGCAGGTCGTTGCGGTCGAACTCGATCGAATCACTGATGCCATCGTCGTCGGTGTCGGCATCGAACGGGTTGAGCCCGTGACTGATCTCGGTCGCGTCGGGGATCCCGTCATTGTCAGCGTCGCCGAGTTTGTTCAGCGGGTCGGTGCCGATCTGGACCTCGACCCCGTCGGGGAGCCCGTCGTAGTCGGTGTCGTACGTCGACGTGCTGGTGCCGTACTTGGCCTCGGCGGCGTCGGAAAGGCCGTCGCGATCGTTGTCGCCGGTCGTGTCACCAGGCCCGGTGTTGATGTGCACCTCTGATCGGTCGGGCGACTTGTACAGGTTGGTGAAGTCGGCTTCGACGGCGGTCGGGGTGGTCGTGATGTTGACGAACCCTGTGTTCGTAGGCACCGCAGCCGCCTCGTCGCTGGCCGGCATCTCCTCGGTCGGCTGCTCGACGGCGGGAACACTGGGTGCGGGCACGTCGTCGAAAGCGGCTGCCAGGTCGGTGGTCGAGTCGTCGACTTCGGGCACTGCGTCGGCCTCTATCGCCGGAGCGGGAGCAATCGGAGCGACGGCGACCGGCGTGGTGGGCTGCTCGACATCCGGCTGCGCGTCACGGCCCCTTGCGCGACCCTGGATAGGCCCTTTTACTTCCGGATCCTTGTCATCACGTGGCATCGTGCGCACCTCCGTCTAGGCCTATACACAGTACCGCTCGGTTGGCGGCCGCGCCCCGGGAGGACTCCCGGTTTCCGAACCCGAGTGGTGGGTGCTGCAGCGAGTCCTAGTCGCGAGTCTCGCCGGGTGCCTGCCTTGTGGATGAGCTGCCAGGAACAATCGGACTTGTGCAGAGAGCGCAATGACCCGTCACGGCACGATCGACGAATGTGGCACAGTAAGGGCAGATTTCGAGCGCACACGTCCGGGGAACTCGGACCCGTCGTCATAGAGGGCAGAATGAACGATCACGTCACTCGACAGATCCGGAACGTGGCGTTGATCGGTCATGGTGGTGTCGGCAAGACAACGCTCGTCGAAGCGATGCTCCATCGCGCTGGCGTCACGAATCGGCCGGGATCTGTCGACAACGGCACCAGCATGCTCGACCGCGACCCCGAGGAGATCCAGCGGAGAAGCACGGTCACGCTCGGTGTCGCGTCATTCGACTGGAAGGCCAGCGACGGCGAGCAGTACCGGATCAACCTGCTCGACACCCCTGGGCACCCCGACTTCGAGTCGGAGGTCGACGCCGCGCTGGCGGTGGCCGAAGTTGCCGTGCTCGTCGTGAGCGCTGCCGATGGCATCGAGGCCGGTACCGAGGCCGCCTGGCGCAAGTGCGCCGATCGGCAATTGCCTTGCATCGTGTTCGTCACTCGGGAGGACAAGCAGCGCGCCGACTTCGAGCGTGTCGTGTCCGATCTCAACTTGTCGTTCGGTCCGGGCTTCACCCCGATTGAGTTGCCGCTCGGCGAGGAGTCGGCGTTCCACGGTGTCGCGGACGTGCTGACTGAGCAGGCCCACGAGTACGACGCAGACGGTCGCCACCACATCGAGCCACTCCCCGCCGCCGTCGTCGATCACGAGCAGGAAGTCCATCGTCGGGTCGTCGAGGAGATCGTGTCGGGCGACGACGCCCAACTCGAGCGTTACTTGGAGGGTGAGCTGCCAACCCCCGCCGAGCTGGAGCGGACGCTGGCCGCCGAAGTGCTGGCTCGCACCGAGTTCCCTGTACTCGTCGGCTCAGGGGCGACCGGGGTCGGCGTCGACCGCCTGGCTGATTACGTGTGCGAACTCGGCCCGTCGCCGGCCGACCGCAGCGTGACCGTGTCGGCCGGTGACCGTGTGATCGACATCACCCCCGACCCTGCCGGTGATCCGTTGCTGTTCGTGTTCAAGACGGTGTCCGACCAGTATGTCGGTCGGATCTCGGTGTTCAAGGTCGTGTCGGGCACGCTCCGTCCCGAGACGACGCTACGCGACGTCAGGTCCGGAACCGACGAACGCCTGCACGCACTGTTCCACCTGCGCGGATCGGAGCAGATCCAAGCTAGCCGGCTTGTTGCTGGTGACATCGGCGCCGTCACCAAGCTCACTGGAGCCGCAACGGGAAGCACGCTGGCGCCCGCCAACCAGCCTGTGCTCGTGCCGCCTGCGCCGCTGCCCACTGCTCACATGTCGATCGCTCTCGTGCCCGTGACGCAAAGTGACGACGACAAGTTGTCAGAAGCACTACACCGGCTCATACAGGAAGATCCTTCACTGACTACCGGGTACGACCCACTGTCGCGCCGCACCGTGCTGAATGGCGTCGGTGATGCCCACCTCGCCGTGGCGCTCGCCCGCTTGGAACGCAAGTTCGGTGTGCGGGCCACGACCGAGGGGGTTCGGATCCCGTACCGCCGCACGTTGTCTCGTTCCGTCGAGGTCGAAGGTCGACTGAAGAAGCAGTCAGGTGGTCACGGCCAGTACGCAGTCGTGAACCTCCGGGTCTCGCCTCTGGGTCGCGGGGAGGGTTTCGAGTTCGTCGACGCGATCGTCGGCGGCTCGATCCCCAAGCAGTACGTCGCAGCCTCCCGCCACGGCGTCGAAGAAGCGATGTTGACGGGCGGCGGGACAGGAATCCCGATCACGGACGTGAAGGTCGAGTGCATCGACGGCAAGACGCACGCCGTCGACTCGTCGGACATGGCGTTCAAGACAGCCGCCTCGATCGGATTCGCTGACGCGATCGAGAACGGCGCGGCGGTGGTGCTTGAGCCGATCTGGCTGCTCGATCTGCGGGTCCCTGTCGATGCACAGGGCGATGTCCTCGGCGATCTCAGCGCTCGGCGGGGCAGGATCGTCGCCAGCCAAAGCGACAGCGCAGGCGTACAGGTGATAACTGCAGAGGTTCCCGCCGCCGAACTCATGCGATATGCGATGGATCTACGTGCGATCACTGCCGGGCGTGGCCGGTTCACGACAGGGCACAGTCACTATGCCACTGTTCCGGACCATCTCGTCGCCCGCATACTCGCCGAATACGCCAAGCGGTGACCGCGATCGATTCGACCCACGCTGCCGTCGAGTCGTCACGTCGCTTGGATGGGTGATCGGTTGGCAGGCAGGGTGGCGTTGGTCTCGGGATCGACTCAGGGCATCGGTCGCACCATCGCACGATTGCCAAGCTGTTTGGGTCGGAGGGCGGACGCGTCGCTGTCACGGCTACGAACACCGCCCCGGTTCGGCGGTATCTCGTGAAAGGCTTTGCGACCCGGCCGCCACGCTGACGTTCGCCCGTAACGCAGGGCCGCTAGTCCGGCTCAGCCGGACGACGCTCCGCGGCGACTTGCTCGACTCTCGCGCGGGTCGGAGCGTGACCGGTGAGAGCCACGAGGAACGGCTCACGTTCGATTGCAAAGAGTCTCGTCTCGGTGACTGTTCTGACGCTCGCCGTCCGCGGTATCTCGTGGACCAACGCGATCTCGCCGAAGCCTTCCCCCCGGCCGAGTGTGTTGACGAGCGTGTCGTCTCGCAACACCTCGACCGTTCCGTCCGCGATCGCGTAGTAGCGGTCACCCGGCTCTCCCTGGCGCACGATTACCCGTCCAGCCGGCACGGAGACGTCTGACGCGTTCTGGGCGACGCCCTCGAGCGCCGGCACCGGCAGGGCACGGAAGATGCTGAGCGAACGCAGCAGTGCGATCGTGACTGTAGGAATGGTCGCCGCCGCGTCCACGGCGAGAAGTGGCCGGAAGCGAAGCAGAACGAGCGCCGGCACGATCGCTCCGGTGAAGAAGAGAGCACCCCGGATGTCGGCAAGCGCGATCACAAGCGGGACGGAGACCGAGCCAAGACCCCACGCCGCCATCGCCAGGCCCTCCTTGAACGCAAAGACCCGGGCGAGCAGCTCGGTCGACGTGACGCGTTGGAGCAGCGTCTGCCCCGACACCTCGAGCACGCTGCGCGAGACGCCCGTCACCGCGGCGACGATGAACGCCATGACCACTGAGATCTCGAGGCCGAGCACCACGAACGCGCCGGCCGCAAGCAGCGACGCGCCGAGCATGACGGGGACGAGACGAGCCCTTCCGACGAGTGCCAGCGACGTGACGGCGCCGAGCACCGCACCGGCACCGTGAGCTGCCGTCAGATATCCGGCGCCGGAGCCCCCGATCCCGAGCGATCCGACCGCGAGCACGACCACGAGCACGTCGAACGCGCCGACCATCAGGAACGTGACGCCGAGGACGATCACCACCTCCCTCGGGGCGCTCGACCGGGCGAGCGCGCGAGCCCCTTCGTCGAGTTGACGAAGCGCGCCACCGCCGGGTGCGTCGGCGTCCCACGCGAGCGGCGGGACGAGATCGCGAATTGGCGCCACGAGCAATGCCGCCAGGACAAGGCAGGCCGAGCCGGCCGCGTAGACCGAACCCGGCGTCGAGACTGCGAGAATCAGTCCCGCGCACGCTGGCGCAAGCACGAGACCGATGCTCAGGATCCATCCGGTGATCGCGTTCAACGCAACCAACTGCTCGGCAGTGCGGGCGATGCCCGGCGACACCACTGCATGGGCTGGGTGCGTGACGACCAGCAGCATCGCCGTCAGTGCGCCGAGGGTGTAGGTGACGAGCGATGGCGCCCCGGACAGGAGTGAGGCAGCCGTACCCCCCATGGCAACTGCCTGAGCGGCGTAGGCGCCAAAGAGAACTCGAGTTGCGCCGAACCGATCAATCAGCGGGCCGGCAAACGGCGCAAAGAGCGCGGTCGGTATCAGCAGCGCCAGCGAAACGACACCGGTCGCCGTAGCGCCTCCCAGCGAGTAGGCGTACACCAGCATTGCCACCCAAGGCCCGAACTCCGCCAGCCGGTACAACGCAAGCGCAGCGGCTTCCCTGCGAAGGATGCGATTGACGCCCAGCGCACGTATCGGAGAAGGTTGGGCACCCAAGAGTCGCGACGTTACCGCCGCGGGCTGTGGACGATGTGGTCGCGCGGCGACTTCGCCAGCGATGGCGATGGTGTGCTTACACTGCGGCGATGCTGCGTATCTTGATGGCGGTCCGCCGGAAGCCTCGCTTCTCGATCTCAATCATGTGCTGAGAAGGGTGGCCGATCGTGACCTCCGACCATTACGACCAACTGACGATCTACCTCGCTTCGCGGCGGTGGTTCGCCGGCAAGGGACGCGACTTCTCGGTGTCGCACGTGCATCCGCTGCCGTGGCTATCAGGGACAGACCCGAGGGTGCGCGTCGAGGTTGTCACGGTGCTATTTGCCGACGGGACGGAGGATGCCTACCAGTTCCCGACGGCCTATCTGAAGGAGCCCGATCCGGCGATGGTGCACGCTCTCGTCGGCGAGTTCGAGCACCCAGAGTTGGGCCATGTGGCGGCGTATGACGCCGTCTATTTCACGGCCGCGTCCGAACTGTTACTCGACGGTTTCAGGACCGGTCAACACGGCGATGAGCTGAGCTTCGAGGTCGTCGACAGCGCCGAACTCCCGACACAAGGCGTCACCGGGACAGTGATGACGGCCGAACAGTCCAACACGTCGATCGCCTACGGCGAACAGGCGATCCTAAAGCTGTTTCGCCGGATCAGCGACGGCGGCAACCCCGACATCGAGATCCACGCCGCCTTAACGCGCAACGGAGGCGACCACGTTGCGCCGCTTCTCGGTTGGATCGAGGGTCGCTGGTCCAACTCGACCGGCGAGACACGTCACGGCCACCTCGGGATCTTGCAGGTCTTCCTGCGTGGTGCGACCGACGGCTGGGCTCTCGCCCTCTCGAGCGTCCGGAACCGCCTCGCCGAGGAAGACCCGCATTCACACGAGGCCGACGCCGACTTTGCCGGTGAGGCCGAACGGCTCGGGCAGGCGACGGCCGAGGTGCACGCCGACCTTGCCAAGCTGTTCGCGACGGCGACCCTCGGCCGCGATCACCAGCGAGACTTATCTTCGGCTATGGGGTTGCGCCTCGACGCGGCCGTGGCGATCGTGCCTGAACTCGAGGACTATGACCGTGCGCTGCGTGCCACGTTCGCCGAATTGGCGGAGCTCAGCTCACCGATCACGGTGCAACGCATCCACGGTGACCTCCACCTCGGACAGACCCTGCGCACGGTCGACGGCTGGAAGATCATTGACTTCGAAGGAGAGCCGGCGAAGAGCCTCGCCGAACGGGTTGCGCTCGACTCGCCGTGGCGCGATCTAGCGGGCATGCTGCGGTCATTCGACTACGCCGCTGGCGTCACCCTGCAAGAACTCGGCACCGGTGATCATCTGAGGTATCGCGCTGACGGATGGTCTCAACGTAACCGCGACGGGTTTCTTCAGGGCTACGCCAACCGCCGAGAAGTCGACGTCGTCGACCACACCGTCCTGCTCCGCGCCTACGAAACCGACAAGGCGATATACGAAGCCGTCTACGAGGCCCGCAACCGCCCCAGATGGCTAGCGATCCCCCTTCAGGCGATCGCACGACTTGTCGCCAAGGAGTGACCTGACGGTAGGCCAAGGGCTGCCATTCCGGAGTATGGACGCGTTTGATCGTCCAGCAGAGATCAGTTCGACTCTCGAGAAGCTCATCGACGGCCATCTCGAGGTTGATGGGCGCAGTGGCACTCGGATGTCGGGTTCTAGTGAGCCGGATCGGCCGCTCCGAACCAGGTCGCAAGTGCTTGAGGCAGCTCTGGGTCCGTGAGGTCTCCGGCCCAGGCGACATGTCCGTCGGGTCGGATCAATACGGCCGGGAGCGCAGCGACCTCGCCAAGGACCGGGAGCTCCCACACGCCATCGTGCGTGGCGTCGACCAACCGGACTCGACTTGCCCATGGCGTGATGTCGAAACCGCCGGGTTCACCGAGGTTGAGGAGCACTGGCCGGGCGTCGTGTAGCAGGGTGAAGACGCGCTTGGGACCGTCGGCGGTGTGCAAGTCGAGGTCGGGCATGCGTCGCCCCAGCAGCGGGTGTCCGTCTCCACCGTCGTGGTTAACGTCGTAGTGGATGTCGAGACCGGAGAGCATCGCGGCGATGCGCCGGCGCGGTTCGTTCATGCTCAGCAGTTCGGTCATGATGTCGCGCAGGGCCTGGTGCCGGTCGTCGGGGCTGGCGAGCGCGACCTGCGCCATCGTGTTGTGCAACACGCGGGCGCCGACCGGATGCCGTTCGGCGTGATACGTGTCCAGGAGGCTCTCGGGTGATGTCTTGTTGACCACCTGGGCCAGCTTCCATCCCAGGTTCACGGCATCCTGCACGCCGGTGTTGAGGCCCTGGCCACCCTGCGGGGGATGCACATGGGCGGCGTCCCCGGCCAGCAGTACACGGCCGTTACGGTACGCCACCGCCTGCCGCGACATATCCGTGAACCTCGAGATCCAGTTTGGGCTGTGCACCCCGTAGTCCGTCCCGTACACGGCGATGAGTACGTCGCTGAGTTCGTCCATGCTGGGGTCGCCGGTGTGTTCGACCTGTCGTTCCGTGAGTACGACCCGAATCGGCTCCCCCTCTGCCCTCCGGCCGATGGCGTGCGTGCCGACGCTGTCGCGACGGAACCCGAACTCCGGCTCCTCGTCCATCTGAACCTCGGCGATCATCCAGCTGGTCGAGGGGTCCAACCCGGCGAAGTCGATACCGGCTGCCTTGCGGATCAGGCTGCGTCCTCCATCGCAGCCGACGAG
>JANPLQ010000131.1:0-2078 GCA_031422395.1 Ilumatobacteraceae bacterium
CCGCTGCCGGCCACGCAACTCGGTCGCCAACCACCAGCGACGAGACACCCTCACCAACTGTCACGACAGTGCCAGCACCCTCCAGCCCAGGCGTGTACGGCAACGCCACCGGATACAGACCGGAACGCTGATAGGTGTCGATGAAGTTCAATCCGGCGGCCGCAACCTCGACCACGACCTGACCTGCGGCAGGCGACGGATCCGGTAGCTCGCGCCACACCAGCACCTCAGGCCCGCCCGTCTGATCCATCTGAATGCCCCACATGGACTTGAGCCTAGGTTCGTGGGTATCCGGGGTACGACTCCTTGAAGGCCGCAAGGTAAAGGTTCCGCTACGACCGACGTCATGACCGCCAGACCCATTCAGGCATGGTCGAGAGCGACGACCGGGATTACTCGGGTTGTCGCCGCCTCATACTCGGCGAAGTTCGGGTAACGCGCCTTGTGCCGATCGAACACCGCGTCGCGCTCGTCGCCCGTGACCAGGCGAGCATGTACGGCGATCGACTCCGCTCCGACCTCGATCGTCGCATCCGGGTTTGCCACGATGTTGCGGTACCAGTCGGGGTCAATCGGCATGCCTCCCTTCGAGGCGAAGATGTAATACGTCTCGCCTTCCTTGCGGTGCACGAGCGGATTCTCCCGTACCTGTCCACTCTTGGCGCCAATCGAGTGCAGGATCAACATGTCGGAGCCCTCGAACACGCCACCACATTTGCCATCGTTGGCCCGAAACTCGGCGATGATCTGCCGGTTGAAGTCGTTCATTTCACTCATCGAATTTCCTTTCGTCACACCATTCGAGCTGGCGAAACTACTTCGTCCTACGCCCGCCGCGACCAGCGAGCGACTGCAGCACGAGCAGCAGCACCACTGCTCCGAGCGCCGCAACCAACACGCTTCTGATCGAGAACTCTTCAACGCCGTCTTTGTCGCCGAGCGACATCAGCCCACCGCCGATGAACGCACCGATCACGCCGATCGCCATCGTGTACATGCACCCGGCCCGATCATCCTTCACGATCCAGCGCGCCAACCCACCAGCCAACAACCCAACGACAATCCATCCGACGATGCTCATGAGCACACGGTACCCACACAACAATGGCGGGCGACACGACCGAAGTCGTGCCGCCCGCCATTGACAAACTCAGCGCATCAATTAGGGGGTGTACTGGAAGATGTAGAGCCCATGATCTCGGTCACTAGCGGCGATGTACTCCTCACCGTCGGATCCGATGAACGCTTGCACACCCCAGAAGTTGTTTCCGCCTTCATCGATGAAGTGGCCGACCTCGACTAGCTCGTCGTTGACGATGTCGACGACTCGCAGACCACCTGAATAATAGGAGATGTAGCCCAAGCTGGAATCAAGGAGTGACGTCGCCACCTCGTGAACCGAAAGGTCACCGACTCCCTCTGCCTTCGATGGGTCCATCGCTTCGGGTATTGCCCACGTGTCGAGTTCTACGAGCTTGCCGTCGTTGTTGTCGTACAGGTGGACATACCCCCACCCGTCGAAGAACGAGCGCATCTCAACGATGTCACCCTGTGCGCCAAGCGCCACGCCGGGCAAGTCGCTGGCGACACCGGCCAGGCATGCCGCCTCGTCATACCCTGGAAGGTCGAACAGGTCGTAGCCGACCCCTCGATCCACCGAGACCGCCGGGATGGTGCCGGCGACCGACATGCCGAACGCCGTGCAGGCATCGGCACCCTCACGGTTGACGACGATCGCGCCGACGTAGCCGCCGGCAGCTTCGACGTTGGCGATCTTCTCGGTGAAGGTACATAGGCCGCGAACCACAACTGCAATCTGCCCCACACCGGCAGCGGGAACAGCGGGGTCGCCGATGCAGGCCCGCCCGCCGTAGACCGTCTGACCGGACAACGTGCCGCCGACCGGAATCGCTGCCGTGGCGTCGCCCGGCACGGCAAAGAACTGACCGCCGTCATCGCTGCTGGCATCAAAGCCGGTCGGCGAGAAATCCTCGTCAGAGGCGATGATGTAGTTGTTGTCGAGCGTGAATTCCGACTGGTGTGCGTTGCCCTCAGGTGCTTCGCTGAGTCCGGTCTGC
>JANPLQ010000132.1:0-22263 GCA_031422395.1 Ilumatobacteraceae bacterium
CAAGAGCGTCTTCAACCGAAAGCGCGAGATGCCGGAAGCGCTCGCACGAACGATTGCCGGCGTCGACGCCGACGTCGTAGTCGTGTCGTACAACGACGAATCGTGGGTGACCCTCGATGACTTGCGCGACATGTGCGCAGTCCACGGTGACGTCGCCGCGTTGGCGTTCGATTCGAAACGCTACGTCGGCGCACAAATCGGAATCCACAATCCGTCGGGCGACAAGGTCGGCGAGGTCAGCCACACCCGCAATCAGGAGTACGTGCTGGTCGCCGGCCCGTCGGCCACGGTCGCCAAGATGACCGAACCGTTCGCCACCGCCGTCCGATAGCGATCACACTGTGCTCAGGTGACGACCACGTCTTGTGGAGATCAGTCACGCCACAAATGTGGGCGTTGCAACCCCAGATGCGCCGACGGTCCAAGTCGCCCCGATCACCGACGCGATCACGAACAATCGAAAATCACGGTGGCGTAGCGCAGTGATCGCATGCCGGTCCCGCATCCGGAAGACACTAGGAGGCGGTAGCGCGATTCACGTCAGGTCTGGCGGTACGACCGCAAATCCTTCAGCGGCCGCGGCAGACCTGAGCGATCGATCGAAGCAGGCAAACTCGACGCTCTCACCGACTGCTCGTCGAAACTCGATCGCTGATGCGAGTTGGACGGCGTCATAGGCGCGCAGCGGATGTCGCCCGACGGTACGAGCGGCTGCGCCCAGCACCAACGCACCAACCTCGACCATCGCGAACCGTGGCCCACCCTCACGGTCGACGCGAAAGTCAGACGAGAACAGGCGTGCCATCACGCTGGCCGCTTCGGCCTGGACGTCGCCGACGCGGTACTTTCGCCAGAACGCGGCGGGTACCTCGACTTGAGCGAGTGCCGAAATCGTCAGCGTCCCGGTCAGTTCTCGGACCGCCTCAGAATCCTGCTCATCGACGTACAGCTTGACGATTGCCGAGCTGTCAGCGAAGACGATCACCGCATTTCGCTCACGAGGTCGGACAGCAACGCGCCACCGCGCATGCTCAGCGATGCTCGTTCGATCTCGATCGCTGACGGACGCTCGCTGGCGTCGACCGCTGGTTCAGCGAGCAGCCCGGCCCGCCGTAGGCGCTCGCGGATTCGCTCGGCATCCGACCCAGCCAGCTCAGGGTTGGTGGCGATATCGAGCACGAACGTGACGTACTCATTCATCGATCGGCCTTCGGCTCCAGCAACGCTCTTCACCCGTTCGATCAGTTCCTCGTCGGCTCGCCAGGTCATTTGCGACATGCATGCACACTAGCAGGCAGGCAGGCATGCATGCATGCATGCTACCCGAACCAGGTCGTGTGTCCGAACGGGGGACGCCGCCGTTGGCGTTCTCATCCCGAGCCGGACGGTCTCAGAGCCGGATCGATCTCGGGTACTGTCGTGGACAATCCCGCGGGGCACCCGTCCGCGCAGCCTACGGAGAAGTGACGACGGGGAGTAGCGATGGATCCGCAACATGTCCAAATGACAGTCACAGCGCGACCGGAGTCATTCACGTTCGATGCGGGCGCAACTGCTGTGATCGTCGTGGACATGCAGAACGACTTCGGAGACCCGGCGGGAATGTTCGGACTTGCCGGGATCGATCTGACCGGCATCCGCGGAACCATCGAACCCACCTCGAAGGTGCTCTCAGCCGCACGACGGGCAGGGATACTCGTTGTGTATCTGAAAATGGCGTTCCAACCAGATCTGTCCGATTCCGGCGCTCCTGGCGCTCCGACCTGGTTGAAGCATCTGCGGATGAAGGCAGGCGAGTACGTCACCGCCCCCGACGGGACCCCCAGTCGGGTTCTGATCAGGGACACTTGGAACTCCGAGATCGTGCCGGAACTCGCACCCGAGCCCGATGACCTGGTCGTCTACAAGCACCGTTTCAGCGGGTTCTTCGAGACCGACCTCGATGCCATCCTGAAGTCCCGGGGCATCTCGACACTGGTCTTCACCGGGTGCACCACCAGCGTGTGCGTCGAGTCCACGATCAAGGACGCGATGTTCCGCGACTACCACTGTCTCTTGCTGGAGGACTGCACAGCCGAGGCAATCGGCGCCGGCCTCCCACGCACCAACCATGACGCCACATTGCTCGTGGTCGAACTCCTGGTCGGGTGGGTGTCGGATTCACGCGCTTTCGAGGCAGTCCTCGACGCCGCCGAGAACCGCGCCGTCAGCGTTTGAGGTCGGTGACAGTTCCGCCGCTGACCCGCTCCAGATCTGCGGGCGACAGGGCGAAGACGTCGTGCCAGGTTCCGGCTGCAGCCCATACCTCGTCGTGCTGCAACAGGTCCGGGTCGATGAACACTCGCAACTGTGTCGTGTGACCGAACGGAGGGACGCCGCCGATCGGGAAACCGGTTGCCTGGCGGACCACATCAGCGTCGACACGCTTACAGGCCTCACCACCCGCCGCCGCCGCTAGACGTGATTCGTCAAGCTGATTGCGACCACTGACGTAGGCCAGTACGACCTCGCCATCGACCCCGAAGATCAGGCTCTTGACGATCTGGGCGACATCGCAGCCGATCGCCTTGGCCGCATCAACCGCCGTCTTGGTGCCTTCCGGGAACGTCCGTGGAACAACTTCGATACCGAGTACGCGGCCCGCATCGATCACCCGCTCGACGTTGGGATGCCGAGCGTTTGGATGCCGGGCGTTGGCAGGCTGGTCAGTCACGGGTCACGACGGTAGCGACGGTCGGCGGTCTGCGACACGCGTTGCCTGCTCGAACGCGTATCCGAATTGCAACAGCTCGAAGTCAGAATTCGGAGGGCCTACGAACTGAACCCCGACAGGGAGACCGTTGGGACTGAAACCGGCAGGCACCGACATCGCCGGACAACCCATCACGGTCACGTCACAACACGACCGCATCCAGTCGATGTAGGTCTCCATCGGCTGACCATCGACGTGACGCGGCCAATCGAGTTCGACATCAAACGGTGCGACCTGCGAGACGGGCAGGGCGAGCACATCAAAACGTTGAAAGAACTTGCGGACGCGACCCAGCAACCGCTCGTGGGCTGCGGATGCCGTGGCGTGATCGACGAGGGTTCGCCGACGAGCCTCCTCGATGTTCCAGCGAATCGTGTCTTTCATCAGGTGCCCGGCGCGGTTGTAGTCGGCACCGGAGTTGACCTCGAAGTGCCACGCCCGCAACGTCTGAAAGATCTCGCGAGCGCCGCCAAGATTGGGCATCGCCTCCGACACCAGGCAGCCGAGCGCCTGCAACTGATCGGGCACATGCGCCAGCGCGGCGCGGACGACCGGATCGACCGGAAGCCCAAGATCTGGCGACCAGGCGACTCGCCGCCCTGTCACATCTCGATCGAGCGGTGCCGCGAACACAGAACCCGGCTCGGGAAGCGACAGCGGATTGCGTACGTCAGGGCCGCAGATCGCTTGCATCTGCAGGGCCACGTCGGCCACGCAGCGCCCCATCGCACCTTCGGTCGACAGCGGCGACCATGGTGTCTTGTTCGGCCACGCAGGAACCCTGCCCGGCGACGGACGCAATCCGACGACATTGCAAAACGATGCCGGGTTACGGAGCGAACCACCCATATCTGATCCGTCAGCGATCGGAATCATCCCGGCTGCGAGGGCCACGGCGGCTCCACCGCTCGAACCGCCACACGTCTTCGACGTGTCGTAGGGATTGCGAGTCGCACCAAAGATCGGATTGAACGTCTGGGACCCCGCACCGCCTTCCGGCGTGTTCGTCTTTCCGATCGTGATGGCGCCCGCGGACCGCAGACGTTGCACGATCAAACCATCCTCATCAGGAACGAAATCGGCGTACAGCGGCGAGCCGAACGTGGTCCTGATTCCGGCGGTCAGTTCAAGATCCTTGTGGGCGATCGGTAGCCCGTGCAGCGGACCCAGTTCGGCACCGGACACCGTCCGCTCGTCGGCGGCATCGGCCCATGCTTCTGCCATGTCCGGCACCAGCGTGATGATCGCATTCAACGTCGGGTTGACCCGTTCGATCCTCGTGAGATGGGCTGCAAGGAGTTCCCGGGCGGAGACCTCGCGGCGACGCACCATTCCGGCCAGATCTACGGCCGTTCGATCAGCGAGGTCCATCCGATCGACCGTAACCGACGGAACATCGAGAGCTTTTATAGAGCGAAGAGATCGGAGAGACCACCCGATTTGGCGGGGGTCGCTTCAACCAATTCTTCGGCAGGGACGAAGGCTGCGTAACCGTCGGCCTCGAGCACATCGGCTAGTTCAGGGCCTCCGCTCGTGACGATTCGACCCTTGACCAGGATGTGCACTTGATCAGGCTTGAGTTGTTCGAGTAAGCGGTTGTAGTGCGTGATCACGAGCACTCCGAGCGGGTCGATCGGATCGTTGCTGAGGTCCTCGATGCGGCGTGCACAATCACGAAGGGCGTCGATGTCAAGACCCGAGTCGAGTTCGTCGAGGATCGCAATCTTCGGTCGTAGCACAGCTAACTGGAGAGTCTCATTGCGTTTCTTCTCGCCACCAGACAGGTCGACGTTGAGCGGGCGGTGAAGCAAGCGCTCCTCGAAATTGATCCGCTCGGCTTCGGCGAGCAAGGTGGCAGCGAGTCCGTCCGTCGAGCGGCCGCGATTGCTCAACGCCTCGTGCATCACGTCATCGAGCATCACCCCTGGCACTTCGATTGGATACTGCATCACGAGGTGCAGACCGGCAGCTGCACGTTCCCAAGTCGGCATCGACAACACATCGGCACCGTCAAGGGTGACCGAACCTTCGAGCACGGTGTAACCGGGCCTACCAAGAATTGCGGCCGAAAGTGTGCTCTTGCCAGCACCGTTCGGCCCCATCACGGCATGCACCTCACCGGATGAAATCGTTAGGTCGATCCCGCGCAGGATCTCCTTACCTGCGACCGAGGCGCGCAGTCCTTTGATTTCGAGTGTGCTCACGGCGCTTGACCTTCCACTGTCACGGTCACGACGATCTGGCCGTCACGTACCACAGCTCCATACACAGCAACCGGTTGCGTGGCGGGAAATGTATTCGGTTCACCGGTCTCGAGACTGAAGGCACTGCCGTGCTTCGGACACTCGATCTCGCGCTCGTCACACCAGACCTCGCCACCGGACAACGAGACGTTGGCGTGGCTACAGATGTCGTTGAGGGCGTACACGTCGTCGTCGATCCGGATGACCGCGACGGGCACCCCGGCGACGTCAAACCGGCGAACCGTCCCGGATTCGATCTCGTCGACAGCACACACAGCTGCGGATAGTTCGGAACTCATGACGCTGCCTTGCCGATATTCAGTTTTGCGGCCACCCGTTCGCGCAGCTCGACGGCAAGGTGACCGGCTGGCAACTGACCAAGCACCTCATCGAAGAATCCGAGCACGACGAGTCGCTCGGCCACCTCTGGGCGAATACCGCGACTCTCCAGATAGAAACGCTGCTCCTCGTCGATCGGACCGACCGTCGAGGCATGCGAGCACTTCACATCGTTGGTGCGAATATCGAGATTCGGAACACTCTCGGCCCACGCCCCCGCAGACAGCGTGAGGTTGCGATTGGTCTGGAACGCAGTCGTACCTCGTGCGTGCTCGCGAATCTTGATCAGACCGGTGTAAACGCTGCGAGCGTGATCTTGCACCGCACCCTTGAACAGCAGGTCACTGGTCGTGTGCGGGGCATCATGATCCTGGATCGTGCGGAAGTCATGCATCTGATTTCCGCCGGCGAAGTAGAGCGCTACCTGACGGGTCGACCCACCCTTCCCCGACAGACGTGCCTCGGTGCGAACACGGGCGTAGTCGCCACCGAGCGAGACCGAGGCGAGCAAGGTTGACGAGTCACGGTCGCCGACCGACTGCTGGTTGCCGATCTGCCAGGCGTCGTGACTCAGTTCGTTGACGGCAAGGTAGTTGACCCTGGCTGCCTGGCGGGCGCGGATTTGCACGACCGGTACGACCAGTGAGGGCCCATCGGCACCCGAGATGAACCGCTCGACAACGGTGACTTCGCTATCAGCACCGGCGTCGATCACGAGGCGCGGGCACACCACCGCGCCGTCAGCTGGAATCGTGTGCGTGATCTCGATCGACTCACTCACGATCGTGCCGGCCGGAATGGTGATGTGCACGAGAGTCGGCATTGCCCGATTCATCTCCGCAAACACGTCCGGCGTTTCGTCAGGGAACAGTTCGACGGCGTCACCGCCAATTGTCACGAATTCGGTCGAACCGACAATCGAGGGCGTGTATTCGACCGGGTGGTAAGCGGCGAGATCGAGTTCGTCGATCCGGCTGTATCGCCAGATTTCCTCAGTGGTCGTAGGGAGGTCGGAGCCCGCGAATCGTGCGTACTCGCCCACCGCATCCTGTGTAAACGCTGGCATCGAAGAGAATTCTACTATGCGCGTAGGGGAAATCCCTTGGCCGCGTCGAAAGCCAGGTTAGGAGCCGCGCTTACGCCTGAAGAATCGTCTGATTCCCCGGGAGTCGGCCGCCGCGTCACGTTCTGCATCGACTTCGGCCCGAATCCGCATACCGGCCGCACTCAGGATGTTTTCGGCTTCGTCGAGTAGTGCTGCCGCAGTTCCATCGTCGAGCCCAGCTGGTTCCGGTGGGGTTGGTGGGGTTACCAGCGAGCCGTGAGTCCATGCCACATCGGCCATCCGGCGCGAGTACGCGGCACAGTTTTCAGGACAACGCCATGGGGCGTCAGGGGCGAGATCGAGATTGCACTTCCGTACCGTGTCACCGTTGGAGTACGTGCGACTCTCGAAATTCTTGCACTCCGTACGCATCGGCATTGCGGGCAAGCCTACGCCAGTCGCTGTCGGGTCGATCGGTCAGGCTTCGACGGAACGGGCAAGGTTCTCGAGCGTTGTCTCCATGCTCGATCGGTTGAAGGAAAGCCGATCGTGCACGCCAGACGCAGACCCGCCCGCCTTCCTCGCCAACCATCCGCGCTGATCGTCCCAGGTTTCGGTGACTTTAGTGCCACCGTCGACCGCCTCGAACCGGTAACCCCAGCGAGCAACCTTGATCGGACCGACAACGACACGGAACGCGAACGCCTGGCCGCGGTCGGCCTCGTCAATGATGCTCGTGGTCGTCCAGCCCTTCTTTTCGTTCTTGTTGGTGCCCTGGAAACGAGCGCCGAACGTCGGTCCTGTGGCACCTTTCAGCCATTGTCCACCGGTGTTCTCGGGCGACCACTCCCCCATCCGGGGCATGTCACTAACCATGTCGTACAGCTTCTCCGGCAAAGCAGCAATCGTGCGAGATACCTCGAGATCGCTCATCAGCCGACCGAGCCTTCCATTTGAAGTTCGATCAGGCGGCTCCACTCGACGGCGTACTCCATCGGCAAGGTTCGCGTGATCGGCTCGATGAAACCGTTGACGACCATCCCCATCGCCTGCTCCTCGGAGAGGCCTCGGCTTTGGAGATAGAAAATTTGCTCGTCGGCGATCTTCGACACCGTGGCCTCGTGACCGATCTGGGCGTCGCGCTCGCCGACCTCCATATAGGGAAACGTCTTCGAGACAGAGTCCTCGTCGAGGATCAGGGCATCACACTGCACATGGCTCTTACAACCGGTGGCACCCTCGTCGACCCGGACGAGACCACGGTACGTCGTGATCCCGCCGTCCTTGCTGATCGACTTCGACACGATCTTCGACGACGTATTCGGTGCCGCGTGGACCATCTTCGCCCCAGCATCCTGATGCTGACCTTTCCCGGCATAGGCGACGGAAAGCACCTCGCCAGTCGCCCCCTCGCCAACCAAATAGACAGCCGGATACTTCATGGTCAGCTTGGAGTTGTGAACGACGAAACCCTGCGAGACGAAGTTGCCGGTGCCTTCCACCTCGATGTCCCACGTACGCACCTCTGCGATGTGATCGCTCACCGAGACCTTGCGAACTTCGAGCGCTTCGGGGCAGACGATCGAGGAGCGGCCGATCGTGCGATGGTGCTTGAGTTTGGCTGGGGTCTGCGATGCGACCGCCGCCTGCATCGCAGGCGACACGCAGGCGACCACACGAGCATCAGCCCCGAAGTCAACACGATGGGCACCACGCGACTGGGATTGATAGCCCATGATCTCGCGGGCACCTCCCTCTTCTGACGTCTGGTGGCCGATAATCCCAAGCGTGTCGAGCAGTCGTGCGACATCGTCGACGAGCTGCGGATTGGCCGACTTGAACGAAAAGCCTCGCCGACCCTTCGACGCACAACCATCACTGTCGAGCAAACCCGCCAGAATCTCGAGGCGCTGGGATTCGGGTGTGTCATACACCCAGATGGGAAGTCGCTTCTCCATCGCTCCGGTTCGGAACCCGTTGCGTTCGAACATTTCGACAAGTTCGACAGAGCTCCAACGACTTGCCACGCGATCGGCTCGGATCTCTGGTGACGTATCCGGGAGCAGATCGGCCATCGTGGAGATCAATCGAGCATAGGCGCGGTCGGTAGTCGGAACGGAGAACGTGACGCGTCCCGGTTCCATCGAACCGTCGCCGAGGAACAGCCCGAACAGCCACATCAGGTCATCGTTCGAGAAATCCGGCAATACCAGTCGGGTCTGCCTCGCACGTCGAGCTGCGAGTCCGGTGGCGTACTGATTCCCAGTTGCGAACCTGGTCTCGTCGTCGGGGCGCTCAAGCTTCCAGGGGTGGCCGAAGTCGATGCTGGTCCGCGGAATCAGTGCGGTCGAAAGCTGGTCGGCGCGGACGTACGCCAACTCGTACCGTCCCAACTTCTTGGGTCGAGCTGGATCATGTGTGTACGACAGGAATGGATGATTGTCTGTGACTCGCAGCGAACGGCTGCCAACGGTGACCTCACGTATGGGCTGAACACCCGAGAACCGCTTGGCCGTCACCGTACGGAAGACGAGTTGATCAGACTCATGGTCGAACGACAACACCTCCTCACCTGGAACCAGCGTCTCGATTGGCTTGACACCGCTCGGCGTCGTGACCGTGGAACCTTCGGCGAGACAGCCGATGTTCCCATCGATCCATTCCATATGGCCGCGAGCTTCGACCCGCGCCCTTTTCGTAACCAGGTTGTACACGTTCGGTGACCAGTTCTGAATTGTCGTGTACGTCACGCGGGCGTCGGCTTTGACGATGATTTCGACCACGGCGGAGTGGAGAGAGTCGCTGGTGTACACCGGGGCCGAGCAGCCCTCGATGTAGTGGACCTGCGAGCCTTCGTCAGCGATGATCAAGGTTCGCTCGAACTGGCCGGCGTTCTCGGCGTTGATCCTGAAATACGCCTGCAACGGCATCTCGCACTCGACACCTGGCGGCACATAGATGAATGAACCACCCGACCATACAGCGGTGTTCAATGACGCGAACTTGTTGTCACCGGGCGGAATGACGGTGCCGAAGTACTCCTTCACCAAGTGCGGGTACTCACGCAGTGCCGTGTCCATGTCACAGAACAGGATCCCCTGCTCCTCCAGTTCGACACGATTCTTGTGGTAAACGACTTCCGATTCGAACTGGGCGGTGACGCCGCTCAGGTACTTGCGTTCGGCTTCGGGGATCCCGAGCTTTTCGTACGTCCGCATCATCTCTTCGGGGAGTTGGTCCCACTCGTCGACCTGCTCACCTTTCGGACGCAGGTAGTAGTAGATGTCCTGGAAGTCGATGTCGGGCATGTTGACCGCGAACCATTCGGCCATCGGCTTCTTGTCGAACAACTTGAGGCTGCGCTGACGGATCTGCGTCATCCAGCGTGGTTCGCCCTTCCACCACGAGATCTGCTCGACGACGCCAGGGTTGATGCCCTTCACCGGATCAAATGCGTACTCGACCTCGTCGTTCCATCCGAGGTCGTACTTGGTGAGATCGAGATCGAAACTTGTCATGATCAGCTCCGGCGTGAGGGTCGTGAGATTTCCACTACCGCCATAGTAACAATCCGGTCAACCAAGGACACGCCGAGTACCCGACAGTTCGCGCAAATCGCACGTTCGGCGTCAGGCGGCAGCCCGGTCAGGAGTCGCGTCAGGCGTCTGGTTAGCGGTATGGATCGAGCGATCGGTTTCGATGAAGATGCACTCACCAGGGCAGACCTCGGCGGCTTTGATCACTGCGTTCACGTCTCGATCCGACACCCACGCCAGACTTCCCGAGCTCCCAGGGTCATTCAATACCCTGCCGGCTTGAGCGACGTAGGCGATCCCGTCCTCGAGTTGCACGAACACGTCGGGGCAATGATCGAGGCACAGACCGTCGCCGGTGCAGAGGTCCTGGTCAATCCACACGCGCATGTCGCCGGTCAACCTAGCGCCTACTCTGCTGATCGTGTCTGAGCCAATTGCGAAGAAAGTCCCCCACACATGGAGTCGCTTGACGGGCGATGTCGACGATCCGTTCGCCTGGCTGCTCGACCGTGACGACCCTGACACGGTCGCATACCTCGAAACCGAAAACGTCCACGCCGAAGCGTGGTTCGAATCAAACGCCGAAATGCTCGACGAGTTGTTCCAAGAAATTCGGTCGCGGGTACAGGAGACCGACACGTCCGCTCCGGTGCTATCTGGTGGCTGGTACTACGTCGGACGAACCGAAGAGGGCCAGTCGTACCCGATTCATTGTCGCGGTCGATCCATCGACGGTGCGTCCGACCAACTGATTCTCGATCAGAACGCCGAAGCCGCAGGGCACGAGTACTTCGATCTCGGTGCGTTCGAGGTCAGCCCCGATCACAGCCGTGTTGCGTGGTCATCGGACACGAACGGCGACGAGCACTACACGCTGCGGATTCGCGAGATCGAAACGCAACGCGACCTCGACGACGAATTACGCGACACGACCTGGGCGGGAGTCGCCTGGTCAACGGACGGAACGCAACTGCTGTACGTCGTAGCCGACGAGATGGAGCGCCCGTACCGAGTGATGCGTCATCGGCTGGGAACGCCGCAGGCCGACGATGTCGAGGTCTTCGTCGACCACGATGAACGTTTCTACGTCGGTGTCGGTACCACGAGGAGCGAGGAATGGATCGTGATCCATTCCGCAAGCAAGCTGTCCTCGGAAAATTGGCTTCTGCCGAGCGACAGCGTCGAGTCGACACCAACCTGCGTGCGTCCCCGCCAGCACGACTTCGAGTACCAAGTCGATCATTGGGGTGACCGCTTCGTAATCCTGACCAACGATGGTGCGATCGACTTCCGGGTGATGACCGCCCCCGCCGATCAACCAAGCGACTGGTCAGAGTTCGTGCCGCACGAGCCCGGCCGCCGAATCACGTCGATCGAACCGTTTGCGGACTTCTTGGCGCTGCATGAGTGGCACCATGCGCAGCCACAAATACGGATCGTTCAGCGTGACGGGTCGAGCAAGGTCCTGTCGATCGACCCCTCACCACACGATGTCGAGTTCGGGCCAAACGAGGAGTGGGTTGCGTCGACTCTCCGACTCATCCATCAGTCACTCACCAGCCCCAGTCGGATCATCGATGTCGATGTTGCCTCCGACCAGATCACCGTCGTCAAACAGACGCCGACACCAAACGTCGAACTCGGCAACTACGTCTCGACACGGGAATGGGCAACCTCCGACGATGGCACGCGGGTCCCGGTCGACATCGTGCGCCATGTCGACACGCCGCTCGACGGGACGGCGGCGTGCTGCGTCTACGGCTACGGGTCGTACGAAATCTCGACGCCACCATGGTTCTCGGTGGGTCGGCTATCGCTGCTCGATCGCGGCGCAGTATGGGCGCTCGTTCACCCGCGTGGCGGCGGCGAACTGGGCCGCAACTGGTATCTCGGCGGGCGGCTACTAACCAAGCGCAACACGTTCACCGACACGTTGGCAGCATGCGAGCACTTGGCGGCCGACGGCCTCGTGGCGCGGGATCGGATCGCCATCCGAGGTGGTAGCGCAGGTGGACTGCTCGTCGGCGCCTGCGTGACGATGGAACCCGATCGTTTCAAGGCGGCGGTCGCAGAAGTCCCATTCCTCGACGTCGTCACGACGATGAGCGACCCGTCACTCCCACTCACGGTCACGGAGTGGGAGGAATGGGGGGATCCTCGCGAGGAGCCGCTCGCCTCGTACATGTTGAGCTACTCCCCGTACGACCACACCACGGCCCGCGACTACCCGGCGATCTTCATTACGGCCGGTCTCAACGACCCTCGGGTGAGCTATCACGAACCAGCCAAATGGGCGGCCAAGCTGCGCGACGTTCGGACGAACAACGAGGTGTTGTTGCTGCGCACCGAAATGGGTGCCGGTCACGGGGGGCCGAGCGGGCGTTACGACGCATGGCGCGAAGAAGCTCGTGTGCTCACGTTCCTGTTACGAAGCCTCGCCACGGAATAAGTGGTTAGCCGTACAACGCCAGCAATCCCAGAATCAGTAATCCAGAATTGCGGGCGATGTGCGCCGGGCCGATCGGCCTCGCCGACCACGCGCCGAAACACGCACACATCGGTCGCTTACCGCGCTGCAACTGGGTGCCGATCAACGCCGTGAACGTAATCAACAAGATGATCGCAAGCACCGCCGGAACCGGTTCGGCCAGTTGGGCGACCAACGCCGCGCCGACAGCCATCTCCAACCACGGAACCGCCGGGACGACAGGCCTTGGCGCCCCGAGTTCACTCGCCTGAACCGACCAAGCAGGGCCTGCGGCGAGTTTGGACGCGCCCGCCACAACGAACGCCACCCCGAGCATGATCGACGCGACCAACGCGATCGTGTTCACGCGCCGACGGAGAGCGTGAGACCTTCGCGCGCAGCGATCACGGTGACACCGCGTTGGTTGCCCTGCGCATTCGCTAAGTCGACGAGCCGGTCGATGTAGTCGTCATCGTGCATCGGATCGTGATGGAACAGCGCCAGCGTGCGAGCGCCACACTCGGCAGCAAGATTGACCGCATAGTCGACCGTGCAGTGACCCCAGGTCGACTTCAAGGCGAACTCGTCGATCGTGTACTGGGCATCGTGAATCAGCACGTCGACATCGCTACACAGGTCGCGCGCTCCATCGGCAATCCCATAGTTGTTGATGCCAGGCTGTTGGTGATCACTCAAATAGGCGACCGATGCACCATTCCACTCGACCCGGTAACCACACGTTCGCCCAACGTGGGGAATCAGGCGCGACATCACTTTGACGTCGCCGATCTCGAACTCGTCGTTGGCCGTGTCGCGAAACGTGATCGAACCCGGCAGGTCGGTGACGCGTATCGGGAACAGCGGCGGGCAGATCGTTTTGTCGATCACGTCAGCCACGGTGCAGCCATCGTCCTGACGCGGTGCATAAATGGTGAATCGAGCGTCGTCTCGCAGGATCGGCGTAAAAAACGGCAGGCCCTGCACGTGGTCCCAGTGCAGGTGGCTGAGCAGGCAAGTGCCAATAAAGGGCGTCTTGCCGGGCCATGCGTTGCCGAAGTAGCGCAAGCCCGTTCCGAGGTCGAACAGGATCGGATCGTGGTCGGGAACGTCGATCGACACACACGATGTATTCCCGCCGTAGCGCGCGATCTCGTCGCCGTCACACGGCGTCGACCCACGCACTCCGTGGAACGTGACCTGCATGCGATTTTGCCCGATACGGGTCACGCTACCGGCCCCGCGGTTGCAGGGCGAAACGTGACCCCAGGACGTTTGTCACAAAATCAACGTTCGAGAACTCTGATCGCGTCCGGCGAAATCGCCACGCCGACGTCAGTGCCCGGGGTTGGAACCCACGTCGTGCCGTCGTTGGGGACCACGATTTGCAGTTCGCGATCTCCGACGAGGACTTTGATGTGCGACGTCGAGCCGACGAACACGACATCTTTCACCGGGCCTGACACATCACCGTCTTCGACGGTGACGATCCGCAGCCGTTCAGGTCGTACGAACACCGTGCAGTCCCCTCGTACGTCTCCGGTCGGACCATTGAACGAGCGACCATCGACGTTGATCGTTCCCGATTCAGGCACGTTCGCTCCGAGCAGATTGGCGAGCCCGAGGAAATCGGCAACGTACGCAGACGCTGGCGCGTCGTACACGTCGCGCGGTGCGCCAACCTGTTCGATCTCACCGTCACGCATCACCGCCAGGCGATCGCTCATCGTGAGCGCCTCCTCCTGGTCGTGGGTGACATACACGAACGTAATCCCGACCTCGCGGTGGAGTTCCTTGAGTTCTAACTGCAGCGTTCGTCTCAACTTGGCGTCGAGTGCACCCAACGGCTCGTCGAGCAGCAGCACCCTCGGTCTCAAGACGAGCGCTCTGGCCAGGGCGACTCGTTGCTGTTGGCCGCCTGAGAGCTGATGCGGTTTCCGGTCAGCGAACCGTTCGAGCCGAACCAAAGCCAGCGCCTCACCGACGCGACGCCGTCGATCGTCCTTGCTGCAATCCTGAAAGCGCAGTCCGAATCCCACATTGTCTGCGACCGAGAGATGTGGAAACAGGGCGTAACTCTGAAACACCGTGTTGACCGGTCGCTTCTCAGGCGCGACGCCAGCGATGTCGACCCCGTCGATCAATACCTTGCCCGACTCGTTGTGTTCGAAACCACCGATCAACCTGAGTGTCGTCGTCTTCCCGCAGCCAGACGGACCAAGCAACGAGAAGAACTCGCCCGACTCGATCGTCAGATCAATCCCCTTCAACACAAGTTGGTCACCGAACGACTTCGACAGTCCGACCAAGTCGATCCGACCGCCGATCATCGCGTCCGTTGAACGAGAACTCATCGACCGAGTTTCTATCGCGTCGTGGATGTCGACATTCACCCGAGGTCGCCGATCGCCGCCCGGAGATGTTGATGGACGAAGTACACACCGCGCTCTTCGACCGTCGCAAGTACGCCATCAGCATCGAGGCCGGCGTTGTGCGAACGCTGCACTCTGAGACAAATGTCGACGTCTTGTTGATGTACGAGTTGATGAGCTTCGAGGTTGGCGGCGAGCGCATCGGGTGGTGTGCCAGGCCGCGAATACAGGCGGCGCTCGACCCGAGTGGTACGTGCATCGATTGGTTCCATCCACATCGCCAGCAACGCATCGGGAAACACGTTGATCATCGCGTTCGGCCAGATCGTGAGATAGGAACCGACGTCGTACGGTCGCTTGGTGGACGCCTCGAAGATCTGTTCCCACCCCGGTTCACCAGGCAGGTGCGTGGCTCGCAGTTGTTGATCGATGTCATCCGCCGGCCGAACGTGCCGATCCCAGGCGTACAGCACGACTCCGTCACTGACCATCGGATAATCCTCATTGACGGACGTGTCGATCTCGGGATGAACGAATGGCGTGTGGTAGTTCTCCGAGTAGTTCTCCAACAGGGCCTTCCAATTGAACGCTCGGTCGTGAGACTCGGACAGCACCAGCTCCATCGATTCCATTCGGCATCCATCAACTGCATCGGCCAGCCGCCCGAGGTTGAGTGTCGCATCGGGATTGGCGACGTTGACGAACACGAACCTGCGCCACGTGGCCACAGCGACTGGTTTCAGTGAGTAGTCGTCGGCGTCGAACCCGTCGGGATTGCCGACGCCCTGCGCCTTCGCTAACGAACCGTCGAGCCGGTAGATCCAAGCGTGGTACGGGCAGCGCAACACCGAGCCGGATCCGTGCTGGCCGTCATCGCACAGCGGTGCGGCGCGGTGACGGCATGCGTTGAGAAAGCCACGCAACTCGCCATCCTTGTCACGAACCAGCAGCACTGGCACGCCGCCAACTGTGCGAGCCGACCAACCCCCGCCCACCGGGAGTTCGTCGACGACGCCGGCGCACACCCACCCATTGCGGAATATCAGCTCTCGCTCGAGGTCGAAGAACGATTGATCCGAATACCACGAGGCCGGGAGCGTGCGCGCCTGCCCAATTCCTGGCGGGTCGGAAATCTGGCGTAGCACGACTTCGCTCACGTCAAACTTCCTACCGCAAACTCCTCCGAACGCATGTCGTTGACGCGGGCCAGCGCCTGCCCGAGAAGGTGCATGTTGTCGACGAGACGCTCGCCATCTGAAGAGGTGTGGGCAACCGAAAGCGTCCACGATTCGGCCTTACCCCAAGGCGCCAGAAATACCCCATTGTTGTGCTGAACGAGATAGTGCACGTGACTGACGCCGGTGTCGATCGCGAGGAACTCGCGATAGTTGGTGGCGGGTCTGTCGTGCAGCACGACGGACCCCTTGAAACCCATCACGTAGCCGTAGGTGGCGATCCCGTGTTCGGCGAGCACCGCCTGACCGGCGTCGAACATCTGACGCCCGAGCGCCTCGGCGGTGCGGTAGGTCTCGGGCGTGAGCACATCGGTCAGCACTGCTCGCGCAGCGGCCATCGTGAGCGGATTGCCGTTGAATGTTCCGACCTGGTCGTAGCGACCGTCAGTGATCGCATCCATCACCTCGTGCGAACCGCCGATCGCACCACACGGCAGCCCTCCGCCCAGCGCTTTGGCGAGGCAGACGATGTCGGGCGTGACACCGAACAGTTCCGTAGCCCCGCCGGAGGCGACGACCAGCCCGGTCTTGACTTCATCGAACGTGAGGAACGCGCCGTGCCGACGAGTGATCTCGCGCAGGCCTTCCAGATAGCCCGGCTGGGGAGGGATGATCCCCGCATTCATCATCATCGGTTCGAGGATCATCCCGGCGATCTGCCCGGCATTGGCGGCGAATACTCGCTCAACTGCGGCCAGATCGTTGAACGGCACGATTCGAACAAGATCACCGAACACGTCGGGAATCCCATGGCCGGGGACGCGCCACGGATTGTCGACTGGGCCGAGTTGATCGGCGTTGCGCCATAGGGACACGTTGAGTAGATCGTGATGACCGTGATAGGAACCCTCGACCTTGACGATCAGGTCGCGGCCAGTGATCGCCCGCATCAGATGGACGGCGTCCATCGTGGCTTCAGTGCCCGAATTGCAGAACCGCCAAAGCGGCAATCCAAACCGTTCGCTGAGCGCCTCGGCGACCACGATCGAGTCGGGTGTCGGCTGGGCGAAGTGGGTGCCCAGAGTGACCCTGCGTTGCACCGCTTCGACCACCGCAGGGTTGGCGTGGCCAACCACATTGACGCCGTAGCCGGCGTGGTAATCGACGTACTCGTTGCCATCGACATCCCACACATGGCTGCCGTGACCTCGATCGATCCAGACGGGAATCGGGCGTGTGCTCGACCAACTGGAGGTCACCCCTCCCGGCATCGAGTCGCAGGCTGCGGCCCAGGTCGACGCCGACTTCGGGTTGCGAATCAGGAACTGCTGTTCCTGTTCAGCGATCAGTTGATCGAGGTTTGTCAGCTTTGTTGAGTTGCTCATATCGTCACTCGGCTCTTCTGTACGGGTCGGTCTGTGGTTAAATAATCCGGTTAACTGACTCATCAGTCAGGGTAGCACGCCAGTGTTATCCTGTCATTTGGGACCTTGCGCCATGAGCATCGACACATCCGACCGACACACTCTCACCGGGCCCGATTACCTCAGCGCGGACGTCTACGCGCTCGAGCAAGCGACCTTGTTCCACGGTGGGTGGTTCTTCGTCGGACGGGCGGATCCGATTGGACCCGGGGGCCGGAGGGTCGTCAACGTCGCCGGCCAGAGTGTGCTCGTCGTACGCGACCTCGACGGCACCTTGCATGCACACGCCAACGTATGTCGCCACCGCGGCAGCCTGCTCTGCGAGACCGATCAGGCGGAGGGTCAGGGCTCGATCATGTGCCCGTACCACGCCTTTACATACGCTCTCGACGGACGGCTGATTGCGACGCCGCGAGTCGACAGCGACGAACTCGATCGGTCAGAACTTTCCCTCTGGCCGGTCGCTCTCGCCGAGTGGCAAGGCTTCGTCTTCGTCAGTTTGAATCCCAATCCAGTTCCGCTGCTCGACTGGTTGCGCACGCACGCCAGCCATCTGCTGACGTTCGAACACCTCGACATCGGGGCGCTCCGCACCGCGGCACGCACACAGCAAACCGTCGCCGCCAACTGGAAAGTTCTGTTCGAGAACTATCAGGAGTGTCTGCATTGCGCCTTGGTTCACCCAGAACTCGTCGAACTTGTACCGACCTATCGGTCGGGCAACGTGATTGATCGCAACCGTGATGATGGCGGCGTGCACTTGGTTCCCGGCGCCAACAGCTTCTCGGCGAATGGCCGCTCGTCGCTTCCGCTGCTCCCCAACATGCCTGCGGACCACGCCGACATCTACCAGGGCGCGGTCGCCTTCCCGAACATGTTCGTCGACGTCACCGGCACCAGCGTGATCGTCTCAGGGCTCTATCCCAACGGCGCAGGAGAGACCGTTGTTGTCATGGAATACCTCGTCGCCGCCGACACGATCTCGCAACCCGACTTCGACATGTCGGACATCGTGTCGTTCAGCGAACTCGTCGGCAGGCAGGACTATGTCGTCTGCGAACGCGTTCAAAAGGGTGTTGCCTCGCGATCCTTCGACCACGGCGTACTGACCCGAAAGGATCAGTACGTCCTTGATTTCGTCAACCACTACCTCACCGCGATTGCGGTCGAGTCCTAGCTCAAACCAACAACAGGGGGAACTGTTATGAGTGCAACAAGGCGTCAGTTCATCGGCAATTCGGCTCGACTGGCATTCGCCCTGAGTGCCGGGGTACCCCTGTTGCAGGCCTGCGGCGGCGACAAATCAGAAGGGTCGACCGATCCGATCAAGGATGGTCTCGAACCCGAGAAAGGCCCGCTGCGGATTGTCAACTATGCCGACTACGTCAATCCCGACGTGATCGCCGACTTCGAAAAATTGTACGGCGTCAAGGTCGAGGTCACCACGATCAACAGCGGTGCCGAGATGACCGCCAAGATCGTCGATCCGAACATCAAGATCGACATGAGTCACTCAATGTCGGCCACGTCACTCGGCCGCTACATCGCGGGTGGCCTTGTGATGCCACTCAACAAGTCGTACATCCCCAACGCCAAGAACATCTTGCCGGCGTTCAACGACCCCTGGTACGACAAAGATGCCGTGTACTCGATGCCGTACACATTTTTCGGAACCGGCATTGGGTTTCGATCGGATCGAATTGACGCCGCCGAAGTCGAAGCCCAGGGTTGGGACACGATCTGGAACGCCACCAAGTTCAAAGGGCAAGTGTCGATCCTGGATGACGACCGCGAAGCATTCGTGATGGCCATGTTGCGTCGCGGTATCACCGATATCAACACGACGGACCCCGAGATTCTTGATCAAGCGTTGGCCGACATTCTCGAACTCATTGATCTCGTCAACGTCAAGGTCAACATCGAGGGCTACAAAGACATCCCCGAGGGATCGACCACAATCGCCCAAACGTGGAGCGCTGATCTCATCCTCGGTGCCAACGGCTATCTGCCAGAGGGCACGGACAGCAGCGTGCTCGGGTTCTGGCATCCGCCGACCGAGCAGTACGCGGTTGGCAATGACATGCTCGGCGTGATGGCAAGTGCGCAGAGCCCAGTACTCGCCCACCACTACCTGGACTACATACTCGACAACGACGTCTCGGAGAAGAACTTCAGCTGGGTCGGCTACCTTCCGGCGCTCACCAAGCTCGATGCGAACTACGTCATCGGTGCAGGTTACGTGCCCGAGCATCTGCGCAATTGCGTGCCGACAAACGACGACATCACAAAGGGCCTGCAGTTCCGCGATCTTGGCATCGACGGTGACCTGCTGTACGAGGAGACCTGGTCGAAGTTCAGAGCGGGTGCCTGAACCGGTGACTGCCGCAGTCACTTCCGAACCTCCACCTCGTCGCAACACGCGACTCTGGGCCGGCTTCGCGATGCCCGGCGTGGCGTGGCTGATCGCATTTTTTGTCGTACCGGTATATGCCGTGACGGCGGTCGCCTTCGGCCAGGTCGATCCGATCTTGCGGACTGCCAGGCCCGTGTGGAATCCCCTCCAGTGGGACTTCCAAGCGATGGGCGACGTGCTTGATCGTGTGATCGGCGGCGATCTCGGTCGCGTCTTCCTTCGAACCTTCATGTT
The DNA here is from genome assembly GCA_031422395.1 of Ilumatobacteraceae bacterium. Lineage (GTDB taxonomy): Bacteria > Actinomycetota > Acidimicrobiia > Acidimicrobiales > Ilumatobacteraceae > Ilumatobacter. The sequence goes on from JANPLQ010000132.1 coordinate 19,998, forward strand.
CGTTGGGTTGGCGCTCGCCGGATGCATCGCGATCGGATACCCCGTGGCGTATTTCGTCGCCCGTAAGGCGGGCCGCTCACGAGGCGCGCTGCTGGCGTTGCTCGTGCTCCCGTTCTGGATCAGCTACCTGATGCGGATGCTGGCATGGACAAACCTGCTCCAACTCGATGGGTATGTGAATCGGATCCTCCAATGGTTCCACATCATCGATGCCCCACGAACGTGGCTCGACGGTGACTGGCCAACGGTGGTGATCGGCCTCACGTATGGCTACGTGCCGTTCTTCATACTCCCCCTGTATGCGACCCTGGAACGGATCGACGGGCGTTTGATCGAAGCCGGCCGAGACCTTGGGGCGTCGGCCACACGCACGTTCTTCGCCGTGACGCTTCCCCTGTCGGTCCCCGGTCTGATGGCTGCATCGGTGATCACGGTGCTGCCGATGTGCGGTGACTACTATACGAGCGCCTACCTCACCAGTGGCTCGCCGCGCACCGAAATGGTTGGGAGCCAGATCGAATTCTTCCTACGGCAAAGCACCCGCCCACAAGCGGGTGCCTCGCTCGTGCTGATTCTCATGGCGGTGCTGCTGGTGCTGATGGTGTACTACCTCGTCGCCACGCTTCGCCAGCAGCGCGAGGCCGAGCGATGAGGCTGCGCCGCAACCCGTACGGCAAGGCGTACGGGCTTGCCATCGTGACCTGGCTGTACGTGATGTGGTCCTTGCTGCCTGTCCTGCTCGCGGTTCGGATCTCGCTCAACTCTGGAAAGAGCCGATCGGCGCTGCAGTCGATGTCGTTTCGTTGGTACTGGGGCGACACGACCGGCTCGATATGGCACGACGATGCGATGCAGTCAGCGCTGGTCAACACGCTCAAGTTGGCTGGGCTGTGCATGCTGATCACGACGCCTCTCGGTTTGGCGATGGCGATCGGTCTCCACCGCTGGCGCGGAAAACTTTCCGCCGGCGCAAACGGTTTGATGCTGGTTCCGATCGTCACGCCCGAGTTGGTGTTCGGTGTCGCGCTGCTGCTCGTGTTCACGCAGTTGTACTCCGGGATTCCAGCCGGTCTCCCGACGCAGTTGATCGGCCACGTCACCTTCACCGTTTCGTTCGTGGTGATCATCATCCGCAGCCGACTTGCTGCGATCGGCGACCAGTACGAGGAAGCCGCACGCGACCTCGGAGCAAACCGGTTCCAGGCGCTACGACTGGTGCTGCTTCCGTTACTCGGACCCGCAATATTCGCCAGCCTGATGGTCACGTTCGCAACATCGGTCGACGACTTCGTGATCTCGTCGTTCCTCTCGACCGGTGCCGGTACTGAAACGGTCCCGATCAAGATCTACTCCGGAGCCAAGGCCGGTTCGACTCCAGCCTTGAACGCGTTGGCGACAGTCATGTTGGTGTTCACCCTGACCGCCGTGGTGCTCGCCGGATTGGTGATGAGGCGACTGCGCACCCACGGCCCCGACGACAGCACCGCCAGCCTCACGAGCGTCACGATCTGAAATCCTACGGTTTGGACAATTCTCGACTTACGATCAGATAAATCTCGACTTATGATCGGCCCAATCTCGACTTATAGCGAACACGATAAAGGACTACCTCGGACTGTTCGAATCGATCTACTTCCACCATACGATTCCGGCGTGGACGCGCGGGGCGGTCGGAAGGGTCGTCCACCGACCGAAGTTGCATGTCGTCGACTCAGGTATTGCGTGTCACCTCCACGGCGTCGGTGTCGATCAACTCGCCCAACCCGGATCAACCGCAATCGGAGCGATCATGGAGTCGTTTGTCGCTGGCGAGGTGCAGCGTCAAATTCCGTGGAGCGAACTCCGGCCGACGCTGCACCACTACCGCGATAAAGCGCAGCGCGAGGTTGACCTGGTGCTGGAGTCGCGCGATGGACGTGTCTCGGCGATCGAGATCAAGGCTGCGCGAGACGTCGACGAGAGCGATTTCCGACACCTTCGCTGGTTGCGCGACGAACTGAAGGAACGATTCGTCAACGGGATCGTGCTACACCTTGGCGAGCGCACGCTGCCTGCTGGGGATCGACTCACCAGCATGCCGATCTCTGCGCTCTGGTCCAGTTGATCTCGTTGATCAGCCCTTCCAACCTGCTATCTTGCCGCTGGTTCAGCTAGCCTGACGCCGCTGCGCTTGTAGCTCAATGGATAGAGCATCTGCCTTCGGAGCAGACGGTTGGGAGTTCAAGTCTCTCCGGGCGCACTCGAAAATCTGGTACTTGACCAGCAG
>JANPLQ010000133.1:0-6533 GCA_031422395.1 Ilumatobacteraceae bacterium
GCTACCTCGCCGCCCCAGACCTAGACGATATAAGCCCCCGCGTCACCTCCGGCGTCTGCGTCTCCGTCCTCCAAGAAATGTCAGACGGCACCGACGAAAGCGATTCATCCAGCTACCTCGGCGCCCCATCCCAAGACGAGAAAATGACCCGCGACACCGACGGCGACGGCGTCACCGACCTCCAAGAAATGTCAGACGGCACCGACGAAAGCGATTCATCCAGCTACCTCGGCGCCCCTACCCAAGACGAGAAAATGACCCGCGACAGCACGGCCAGCGCGATCATGGCGGTGCCGGTCGATGACAGCAACGGACAACAGATCAGCGTCGTAGGTTCAGACGCGCCGAGTGGTTTCCAGACCACGATGCCGGCCACCGACGATGGGATCGAACTCTTCACCGATGACCTGGCCGGCGGCCTGATCGTAGATCTCAGTGTCGACCCGGCACCCCGTGCAGACGACTTCGAGTCATTCGGCCACGATTTCCTAGGCGATTCGCCCACCGAGGTCGCCGTCGACTATCACGACGACACGATCGACGGCTGAAGCCCGTCCACCCTGCTCGCTCGAACCGCCACCAATCAAGAATTTACGAAAGCGGTGAAGCGGCGGATGCCTTCTTCGAGATCGGCATCGCCGAGCGCAAAACTGAACCTGGCGTAGCCGGGGGCACCGAACGCTTCACCCGGCACAAAGGCGACCTTGGCCTGGTCGAGCACGATGTCGGCGAGTTGCATCGTGGTGTCAGCGACCACTCCCCCGTATGACCGGCCGAGCAGGCCCTTGACATTCGGGAAGCAATAGAACGCCCCCTGTGGCTCCATGCAGAAGACGCCATCGATGTCTGACAGCATCCGATGCATCGTGGTACCGCGACGAGCGAATGCGGCGCGCATCATCACGACGTCGTCGAGACCGCCAGACACCGCCGCGAGGGCGGCCCGCTGGGCGACGTTCGACACGTTCGATGTGGCGTGACTCTGGAAGTTGGTCGAGGCCTTGACGACGTCGTTCGGGCCGATCAACCAGCCGACCCGCCACCCGGTCATCGCATAGGTCTTAGCGACGCCGTTGACCACGAGGCACTGGTCGGCAATGTCAGGCACCAGCGTTGGCATCGACGAGAACTCGTGCCGACCGTAAGTGAGATGTTCGTAGATCTCGTCGGTGACGACCCAGACACCACGCTCGATCGCCCACTCGCCGATGGCGATCGTCTCGGCGGGCGTGTACACCGAACCTGATGGGTTGTCTGGGCTGACGAACAGCAGAACTTTCGTTCGTTCCGTGTAGGCCGCTTCGAGCTGGTCGACCGTGACCTTGAACGACGTCTCATCGTCGGTTTCGACGATCACCGGCACGCCCCCGGCGAGCGTGATCGCCTCTGGGTAGGTGGTCCAGTAGGGGGCAGGGCAGATCACCTCGTCACCGGGATCGCAGAGCGCCGCGAAAGCAGTGAAGACGGCGTGCTTGCCGCCGTTCGTGACGAGCACTTGGCTACCGTCGATCTTGTAGCCGGAGTCACGGAGCGTCTTGGCAGCGATTGCATCCTTCAGCTCAGGAAGGCCACCTGCGGGTGTGTAGACGTGGTTTTTCGGTGCTCGGCAGGCCTCGACCGCGGCCTCGACGATGTGCGCTGGTGTCGGAAAGTCAGGCTCACCGGCACCGAATCCGATCACATTCTCGCCCTGCGCCTTGAGCGCCTTGGCTTTCGCATCGACAGCGAGGGTGGCAGAAGGGGCAATCGCCGCAAGGCGTTGAGATACTCGTTTCACGGTCCCCAATCGTGCCAGATATCCACCCCGATTCCCCGCTGGTTAACGGAGACGAGCCGATAGGTGACGCGACACATGGTTTCCGTGCGCGAATTCGACCGCGCAGCGGCGAAATGAACACCGGCGCTGGCTGCCCGGGTTGGCGTTGATTCGATGTCGACCGTCGATGCCTTGCGGTCGTCAGGCCCACAGCCCGATGTCGTCGGCGAACCGCGCGACGATCACGTCGACGGTGTGATCGAGCACGGACAGGACCTCACTGTTCGTCGGTCGGATGTCACCAACCAGCCAGGAGCACAGGCCGGCAAGTCCGTTCGATCGCGCCGGGTCGAGTTCCGCCCATCGCTGCGCGGCGACGCGTCGATTGGTCGTCCACGTGTGATCGTGCACGCTGACCAGGCCGGCGACTGCGAGCAGCGTCTTGCGGGCGACTCGTCGTCCGAGCGCGGCAGGGTCGGTTCCGATCCTGACCGCCTGTCGCCATGCGGCCGCGTGGCGAGCGATGTCGCCGTTGAACCCACGGGCAGCCGCTCGGTCAGCCGGATACCCTCCGGTGTCGTTGCGGTGCGGCGGGCCGGCGAGATGCACGCAGTAGTGGTGCAGGAACACTCGCAGCCCGTAGGCCTCGTCGGTGGGGAGACTGACGTCAGCGTGTTGCGCAGGAGCAATCTCGACGCCCCGACAGATCGATGCGAACTGCTCGGAGAGAGCCGTCGCTAGGGCCGCTGCCGTCGCAACCGGAAGATCGAGCGTCAACAGGTCGACGTCAGACACGCCGACTCGAGCCTGACCGGTCGCCACCGAGCCGTACAGGTAGATCGCTGCGTCTCGCTCCGCCTGCCCGATGGCCGAGACCACGTCCGCCAGAACCGGCTCGAACAGCAGGGGCACGCGCCCACGGGAAGCTCCCGTTCTGATCAGCCCCTCCGACGTCATTCCCTCCAACGGATCGCCCGTCCCGGCAGTCTCCCCGATCACCGACCGAACGCTACCGAATACGATCCGGAAGCCCCGCGATTCGGGACAGCGAGTGGTGGTGGTGGCTACGGTCCGGCGTGCAACTGCTCGACGAACGCCGCAAGGTCTCCGCTGAACCGCGGTGAATCGTCCCAGCGGGGAGTGTGTCCCACCGAGGGGTACACGATCAACTTCGCGTGAGGAATCCGATCGGCCAGCAGCGCCTGCATCTCGCGAGAGACGAGAGCGTCGTGATCGCCCCAGATGAGCAGGGTGGGAGCTCCGACTCTCTTGAGCTCATGGGTGTCGTCGTAGTGGAGCAAATCCGCGAACATCTCGTGCCACACTCGGGCCGGAACCTTGAGGATGTCCGCCACCACCATGTCGACCACCTCGGGCGCCACGTTCTCCGAGGATGTGTCCGCTACGAAGGACCTTGCAAAGTCTGGATCGATCGGATCGGCCAGGCGCATCACGACGGAGTTCACGAAAAGGCGCGCCGCGTCGGTGCAGAGGCTTGTCGGTGAGGCCTCGAGAACCAGGCCTGCGACCCGCACCGGATGATCGATGGCGACCCTCCGTGCGACCAGGCACGAGCCCGAGTGGCCGACCAACACCGCCCGATCGATCTCGAGCGCATTCAGGAACTCGACGACATCGCCCGCGAAGTCCTCGACCCGATAGCCGCTCTCGGGCTTGCCGGAGTCACCGTGGCCGCGCTGTGACACCGCGACGGCACGGATCCAGTGCGGCAAGCGGTCGAGTACCGGTCCGTACGACCGCCACGAGTCGGTAGGGCCTGGCAGGAGTACAACAGCTGGTCCCGACGCCGCTCCCTGCTCGGCGTACGACAGCGTCAGGCCAGATTCCAGAGTGACGGTCGCGGCTCTCAATACGGTCAAATCGTAGAAGGCGGGTGACCTCAAGTGCCGGTCCTGGCGCACCCGAACGCTCACGACGCGCCGTCCGAATCGCGACGTCCGATACCGCGCGGGCGGAGCCCGGTTCGGGCATCCGATAGGTGCCGTCCTGTGACGCGCATCTGCGTTGGTCCAACCTTGCTGCATCAAACGAAGGTGTCGAGCCCGCTGCTCCACCAGCGGCTCCGCCCCTTTCCCAAATTCCCTACCCATTGCCACGCCAGTTCTCTCGGTCAAGGTGTAGCGACGACCCTCAGAACCCAAGCTGCCCATCGGTGGCCAAACAGGATTCCAACCTGACGAACGCTGAGTGTGACGAAGCCAGACCGTGCAGCCGCCCGACCGCGTCCGTCCACCGGCGATCTCGGACGCTGGGACTGGTTCGCGGGCTCCGGGATTATCGGACCCGCTCGTAAGGGCCGCGATGCGGCGCGCTCGGCGTCGATCAAAGTCGCGGCTGCGGGCGGCATAGTGTGTGGGCGAGCGAACGTCCGACTGCTTGGTGCTGCGCTTGGGCGGAATCTCCAGAGTGAACCAGGTGTTCCACGGTGGCGTGCGGAATACCGTGGTCATGGACGTCATTGCGTTCTACATGGCGAATGAGCGTTGCCCGCGTGAAATCTTGGGAACGAATCGTTTGCGTCGCGTGTGAAGCCGCGGCTCAATCGGTGCTGGTTTGCAGTGCGAAGGATTCGGGGCGTACGACGTTGTACGTCGCCTGCCAGGTGGCCTCGTCGACGAACCTCACCGACCGAGCGAGATCGAGCGCCTCGGTCGGTGTTGCTGCGATCGTTGTCGCCCACGTTGCCGGTGCAACCCGCCAGATGACTAACCCAACGGCTCCGGCAGGCGGCTCGCTGGCCCATCCCGAGGTGCCGTTCACATCGACCTGGCGGAACGACCATCCGGTGGCTTGCAGTAGTAGGTCCGACAGCCGGCCCGTCGTCACTGCGCTGAACGAGTCGTCGGCCTCCGACCCAAACGTGAGGTTGACGACAGGTGAAAGCGTCGGAAACGTGACGGGTCCGACAATCACCTCGTAGCCGACGGGCAGTGGTGTGAGGGAGAACGACACGCCGCCGTCCGATGGCAGCATCACGCCGGTGACCGGGATTCCCCCTGCTGCGGCGACGAAGGGCTCGGGGTCGGCCCCCGTGATGACGGCGTCGGTCTCTCCGCGGAGCACCAGCGCCAACTGGCCGGTCCCGCCGCGGTGGCGTTCGTAGGTGGTGCCAGCGATCACGACCTGGTCGCCGGCCGAGACGAACGCGATCTCGTCGGCATCAGCGTAGACGCTCACCGCCATTGGATCGACGAGTCGACCCGACTCGATTCGGCCGATGATGGCGCGGCCTGCCTGGGTGCTCTCGAAGCTCACGAAGCCGGAGTAGGCAGCGGTCGTCTGGGCTTGGCGCGGATCGTCGGCAGCGAAGGCCGGGAACACCTCTGGGAGCAGTGGATTGATGCCGAGATCGGCCGGCGGCGGTGTGGTGACCACGGCGGTAGGAGCCGGTGGAGGCACCGTCGCGGGCACCTCGTCTTCAGCAGGGGAGCGCGAGATCAGCGCCAGCCCCACAACCATGATGGCGATCGTCACGGCTGCGATCATGACGGTCGCCGTCCACGACCTTGATGGAACGCTCGCGCTGGGGGTGAGTGTCGACCCGGCGTCGGTGCGGTAGTCAACTGTGGTGCTTTCGGCGCGAGCGGCGAAGGCCCCCCGCAGTCGCTCGTCGAGATCATTCATGACAGCTCCTCTCGCAAGATGCTCAGCGCTCGTGACGCCAGCGATTTGACGGTTCCCGGCCGGCATCCGACCAACTCGGCGATCTCGGACTCGGGCAGGTCCAGCCAGTACCGGGCGACGAGGACCGCTCGCTGGCGGAACGGGAGATGATCGACCAGCGCCAATAACCCCTCGTGACTGTCGACATCGTCAGCGGCGTCGGCGTCGGCCGTCGCAAACCGTCGTTCGCGAGCGGTCCGGCGCCCGTCCGATCGGCTCCAGTTCCGGCTCAGATTCACCGTGACGACGCGAAGGTACGCGCCCGGATTCTCGAGTGACGACCATCGATCCCGCACCTTGAGGAACGCTTCGTGTGCGATGTCGTCGGCGGCGACGTTAGATCCGGTCAGGAGATGCGCGAGTCGGACGAGTCCGGCCAGCTCATTGCGGTAAAGCCGCTCGAAGTCGTCGTCCACTGATTCCCCCGTCTCGACGCTGAAGACTCTCACACCACCACGACACCGCCGCGGTGCTATCGGGTTCCATCGAACCCGAACGTCTCGGTCTCGCCATCAGCTCGCGACCGCCGAGCCTTCTGGCGTTTCCCCAAGCTCCGCGGGATGTGACTGGTGCGCGAACGGCGGCGGTTGCGGGGCGCTGTGCATCATCCGGGGTCGCAGCACGCGGTGCCGCCGGGCTCGGTGCCGATCTGGCCGGGTGTCTGCTTGGCATCCGGTGGATTTGGTCAACTGTGCTGCGAGGTGGCGTATTCGTCGGGGGCCGTTAGCGAAGGCGTACGAGATGCAATCGACAAGCCGATCACCATTGCGGCATTAGCGATGGCCCGAAGCCAAGGCGGCGAGGGGTCGTCGAACTTGTGCAGCGAGCGGGTGCCTCGCTCGTGGGCTGTGATTCCCGACGTCGCGAATCGCCAGCGTGTTGTGCGCTCGTCCATTCATCAGAAAACTTGACATATTCCTAACGTACGCATGTTGCATCCTGTTAATCTGTTCGATAGGTTGCTGTCAACGAACAACTCTTGAGGAGGTCCACGATGGATGACAACGGAGTCCGTAACACACTTGATGTGTTGTTGGCTGGTGATCCTGATGTGATGGACCGCGACGAACTGGCCGGGTTCGTCACACAGTTG